>JAKSQS010000197.1 GCA_024404055.1 Clostridia bacterium
CGGGCTGATATATAGTGCGCTTGATTCTCTTACAGAGCTGAAAAAATATTATTCGTCGCTTTCTCAGGTGTCGGACGGCGTTGCGGAGGCTGTATACGCCGTTGAAGAATGTATAAGCAGCGTAAGCTCCTGCATGGAGGAGTTTGAATACGAGAGCATAGACATCAATTCGGTGGAGGAAAGGCTGGATGTTCTTTGGCGGCTGTCGAAAAAATACGGCGGTGACGAAGAACAGATGCTTTTAAAGCTTGATGAACTGCGCTCACAGTGCGAGGAGCTTGAAAATTCCGACAATGAATTGAATCTGCTCAGGCTGAAAATTAACGAAAAGAAAAATGAGGTATATGAGGTCGGCACGGAGCTGTCCGAAACGCGCAGAATTGCCGGAAATGAGTTTTCGGCAAGCGTGATGCGGCACCTTTCACAGCTTGATATGCCTTCGGTTATATTGAAGGTGGAAAGGACGGAAATACCTGCGTGCAGGGACGGAATTGATTCAATCCGTTTTCTTATTTCCGTAAATCCGGGAGAAACGCCAAAGGAGCTGAACAGGGTAGCCTCCGGCGGTGAGCTTTCGAGAATAATGCTTGCAATAAAGAGCGTGCTTGCAGGCTGCGACGGCATACCCACCATGATTTTTGATGAGATAGATACCGGCGTGAGCGGCTCCGCGGCAGGTAAAATGGCGAAAAAGCTGAAAAAAATAGCCTGCGACGGCAGACAGGTTATATGCGTTACTCACCTTGCAAAGCTTGCCTGTTACGCTTCAAGTCATTTTTATATATCGAAGCAGAGCAGTGACGGCGTTACAAGGACAAGCGTAAGGCTTCTTGAAAATAAAGACAGAATTGAAGAAATAGCAAGAATAATCGGCGGAGATTCGGTGACATCCACCGCGCTTAAAAATGCGAATGAAATGCTTATTCTTGCGCAGAATGATGAAAATGTTTAATATTTAACGGAGGAATATAAAAATGCAGATTTATGAAGAGCTTGTTGCAAGAGGACTGATTGCACAGGTAACAAACGAGGATGAAATAAGAGAAATGATTAATAGCGGCAACGCGAAGTTTTATATCGGCTTCGACTGCACCGCTGACAGCCTTACGGCAGGTCACTTTATGGCACTCACGCTTATGAAGAGACTTCAGATGGCGGGCAACAAGCCTGTTGCTCTCATCGGCGGCGGCACAACCATGATAGGCGACCCGGCAGGCAGAACCGATATGCGTAAAATGCTCACGATTGAAGATATTCAGCACAATGCCGAATGCTTTAAAAAGCAGATGGAGCGTTTTATTGAGTTCGGTGAGGGTAAGGCTGAAATGGTCAACAATGCCGACTGGCTTCTCAAGCTCAATTATGTTGATGTTTTAAGAGATGTAGGACCGTGCTTCTCTGTTAACAATATGCTTCGCGCAGAGTGCTACAAGCAGAGAATGGAAAAGGGTCTGAGCTTCCTTGAATTTAACTACATGATTATGCAAAGCTACGATTTCTACTATCTGTTTAAAAATTACGGCTGCAATATGCAGTTCGGCGGTGATGACCAGTGGTCAAATATGCTCGGCGGTACGGAGCTTATCAGAAAGAAGTTAGGTAAGGATGCACACGCAATGACAATAACGCTGCTCACCGATTCACAGGGCAAGAAGATGGGCAAGACCGCAGGCAATGCCGTATGGCTTGACCCGAACAAGACCTCTCCTTATGAGTTCTATCAGTATTGGAGAAATGTGGGCGACAGCGATGTTATGAAATGCATAAGAATGCTCACCTTCCTTCCTCTTGAGCAGATTGACGAAATGAGTAAGTGGGAAGGCAGCGAGCTGAACAAGGCAAAGGAAATTCTGGCTTTCGAGCTTACAAAGCTTGTGCACGGTGAGCAAGAGGCAAACAAGGCACAGGAGGCGGCGAGAGCACTGTTTTCAAACAATGCGGACTCCGCGAATATGCCTACAACCGCTTTGGATGCTTCACTGGTGGCTGATGACGGCTCGGTCAGCGTGCTTGACGCGCTTTGTGCCTGCGGTATAGCAAAAAGCCGCGGAGAAGGCAGAAGACTTATACAGCAGGGCGGCGTTTCGGTTGACGACAACAAGATTTCAGACCCGTTTGCACTTATCGGCGCGGCGGATTTTGAAAAAGGCTATGTAATAATCAAAAAAGGCAAAAAGGTTTTCCATAAAATAACCAAATAAACGGTTTTCGGAAATACAGTCAAAGGGGTAATGAAAGTGAAAGTATGTTTTTCAACGCTCGGATGTCCTGATTTTTCATGGATTGACATTTATTCCATGGCAAAGGATTTGCGCTACAACGGTATTGAAATAAGAGGTATAGGCTGTGAAATGAACGCCTGTAAGGCGACGCCTTTTTCGGAGGCGAATCTGACCGCTACATTACGCAAGCTTGATGAGCTTCATCTTGAAATACCCTGTCTATCCACGGGCTGTGCACTGAAATATAAAGAAAGAGAAGAAAGCAATATTGCCGAAATCAGAGATTATATTGACCTTGCTTCCAAAATGAACACGCCGTTCATCCGTGTTCTGGGTGATGAATCGCCAAAGCCTGACGGCGAGGTTGACGATGAATATCTTGTGGGCGTGTTGAGGCAGCTCGGTATGTATGCCGAAAGCAAGGGCGTGTGTCTGCTTGTGGAAACAAACGGCGTATTTTCCGATACGGCAAGGCTTCGCAGGCTGCTTGACCGTGTTTCCGGCAAGGGTGTTGCCGCGCTTTGGGATATGCACCATCCGTACCGCAACTTCGGCGAAACGGGGGCTCAGACCGTCGGCAATCTCGGAGAATACATCCGCTATGTTCATACAAAGGACAGTGTTATTGAGGACGGAAAGGTCATTTACAAGCTTATGGGCGAGGGTGATATGCCCTTTGATGAAATGTTCGGCGCACTGACGGAAATAGGGTATGACGGCTATGTTTCTCTTGAATGGGTCAAGCGCTGGTCAATGGATTTGAGCGATGCGGGCATTGTTTTCCCGAAATTCGCGTTCTACATGGAAAGATATGCTTCAAAGGCAAAAATCGAGCTTCAGACCGACAGCCGCGGACAGGGGCAGTATGTCTGGAAAAAGGAAAAGCTGATTGACATGACCTTCCCGGATGTGCTTGATACGATGTGCGAATGCTTCCCCGACCAGATTTGTTTCAGGTATACGGAGCTTGACTATACAAGGACTTATCCGCAGTTCAGGGATGATGTTGACCGTTTTGCAAGGGCACTTATGGCTATGGGCGTCAGAAAGGGCGACCATGTTGCGATATGGGCAACCAATGTGCCGCAGTGGTTCATTTCATTCTGGGCGGTTACAAAGATAGGCGCGGTGCTTGTTTCCGTAAACACCGGCTACAAGGTGCATGAGGCGGAATATCTGCTCAAGCAGTCTGATACCCACACGCTGATTATGATTGACGGCTGCAAGGGCACAAGCTATGTTGATATTATGGACAGCATATGTCCGGAGCTTGCTGTCAGTGAAAAAGGACAGCTTTACAGTGAAAAGCTGCCGTATTTGAGAAATATTGTTATTATCGGCGCACAGCACAAGGGCTGCTATACATGGGAGGAAGCAAATGCGCTTGCGGAAAATGTGCCTCTTCGCGCTGTTGAAATGCGCCGCAGAAGAATTGACAAAAACGATGTGTGCAATATGCAATACACCTCCGGCACAACGGGTTTTCCGAAGGGTGTAATGCTTACGCATTATAATGTTGTCAATAACGGCAAGGCAATAGGGGACTGCATGGATCTTTCCACTGCGGACCGCATGATGATACAGGTTCCCATGTTCCACTGCTTCGGCATGGTGCTTTCGATGACCGCCTGCATGACCCACGGCGCGACCATGTGCCCGCTGCCGTACTTCAGCCCCAAGCCGGCACTTGACTGCATCACCCGCGAGAAGATAACCTGCTTTAACGGCGTTCCCACCATGTTCATTGCGCTGTTCTCCCATCCCGATTTTGCGAACACCGCTTTCAGCCACATGCGCACCGGGCGCATGGCAGCCGCCGACTGC
>JAKSQS010000198.1 GCA_024404055.1 Clostridia bacterium
TTCAAGCTGGTTGATAAGCTTGAGGTTGGTTTCAATTTCCTTTTGCAGCTCCTCCCTGTCGCGCCCCGCGTCACGCCTGTCGTCCCCTATCCTGCCGATCCTTTCATTGTTACGTCCGCTGCTGCTCTCAAGCACAGCCGCCTGCCCGTCAACATTCGCCGCCTGCTCGTCAAGTGACGCGGCTTCTTCCCTCGTCTGCTCAATTTCGGCGGTTATTTCCTGTGCGCGTTCAATCGCCTTTTCCGCCTTCTCGGCAATTTCGGCAAGCGTGTTTTCAACCTTCTGATACTGCGCCGCGGCAAGTGACAGCGCATCCTCGTGCTTTCTTAATTCTTCTCTTGTTTTATCTATCGTGTGCAGCCCCAGACCTATTGCAAGATTTTTCTTTGCGTCTGCCAGCACAAGAAATTTTTTCGCTTTTTCGCTCTGCTCCTTAAGAGGACCGACACGCTCTTCAAGCTCCGTGAGTATATCTCTTAACCTTATCAGGTTTTCCTCCGCCTGGTCAAGCTTTCTCAATGCGTCTGTGCGGCTGTATCTGTAATGTGAAATTCCCGCCGCCTCTTCAAACATTTCGCGGCGTTCACTGCCCTTTGAGGAAATCATGTCCGCGATTTTGCCCTGACTGACAATGGAATATCCGTCCCTGCCGAGACCCGTGTCCATAAACGCCTCGTGAACATCACGCAGTCTGACGGTCTTTCCGTTAATCAGATATTCGCTTTCGCCGGAGCGGTAATAACGGCGCGTTACATTCAGCTCGTCAGAGTCAACGCCCGATTCCCTGTCGGAATTGTCAAGATACAGCGTGACCTCCGCAAAGCCCTGCGCCCGTCTGACAGATGTGCCGCTGAAAATAACATCCTCCATTTTGGAGCCGCGCAGGCTTTTGGACGACTGCTCGCCGAGAACCCAGCGCACCGCATCGGAAATGTTGCTTTTTCCGCTTCCGTTGGGTCCGACAACAGCGGTTATGCCCGCGTTGAAATTGAATTTTGTCTTGTCAGGGAATGACTTGAAGCCCTGCATTTCAAGCGCCTTTAATATCATTTTGTTTCCTCGTCAATTCTTATATCGTATCGAAGAAGGGTGCTGTCCTCGCGTATAACGAAGTGAAAGCCCGCCTCTTCAAAGCTTTTCATGTTTCTTCTGCCGTGTCCCGTCGCAGGAGAGGTTTTTCCCTTCGGCACATACACGGTTTTCGTGTTTTTTGTAACCCGCGCCGCAATTTCTCTGTAAAATATTTCGCCCTCGCAAAGCTCGCGGAACGCCGGATGATAAGCGCCGGCTATATATCCGTCCTCAACATTTCCGCCGGAATGAAGCCCGAGCCGGATAACGGGAATATCCGCATCACAAAACATTTTTAAAAGCACCGCGCAAAGCTTAACCGCCCCGTCCGTGGTCTGCGCCTGATATTCTCCGTTTCGCAGCATATCAGCAAGCGGCGTATTTTCAAGCACCGCCGTGGGATATATGCGGCAGGTATCCGGCTTTAGTGAAATCAGCTTTTTCGCCGTTTCAATGCATTTTTCATCCGTATCTCCGGGCAGTCCCGTCATCATCTGCACGCCTAAGGAAAACCCGTATTCCTTAATAAGTGCACAGGCATTTTCCACATCCGCCGCCGTGTGCCCCCGGTTTGAAAGCTTAAGCACGCCGTCGTCCATGCTCTGACAGCCGAGCTCAATGCTCGTCACCCCGTATTTTTTCAGTATGTCAAGCACCTCACGGTCAACAGCGTCCGGTCTTGTGGAAATTCTTATTCCGCTGATAATGCCGTTTTCGGTGTACGGTCTTGTCTGCTCAAGCAGGCTTATCATATAGCCGCGCTCAATCGCAGTGAAGCTGCCGCCGAAAAACGCAAGCTCCGCGTCAATTTTTTCTCTGCCGTTCAAAGCGGTTTCAACCGCCGCCGGAACCTCCTGCGGCTTTAACGCCTCGGTACTGCCCGAAATGCTTTTCTGGTTGCAGAAGCAGCACTGATGCGGACAACCGGCGTGAGGCACAAAAAGTGCGATATTAATATGCTTCATCAGACACTCACACCCATAAGCTCAAGTGCCTTTTTTGCCGCCTGCTGCTCCGCCGTCTTTTTGCTCTTTCCGACTCCGAGACCGATAACATTGGAATTGAGCCTTACCTCAACCTCAAACTGCTTGTTGTGGTCGGGTCCGCTTTCTCCGACAAGAACATATGAAATATGCTCATCGCGGTTTTTCTGTATAATCTCCTGCAAGGCGGTTTTATAGTCGCTGATAACGGGTATTTCATGCGCTGCCTTCTGTATAAACGGAAGCACGAAATCTCTCGCTTTTTCCATGCCGCCGTCAAGATAAATCGCCGCTATAAGCGCCTCAAACGCGTCCGCAAGAATGGAGGCTCTTGTTCTGCCCCCCGTCAGCTCCTCACCCCTGCCGAGAAGCAGGCTGTCACCGAGCTTTATTGTCAGCGCATAGCTGTGCAGTGCCTTTTCGCATACCGTTGCGGCACGCAGCTTTGTCATCTGTCCTTCGGGCAAATGGTTGAAATTATTGAAAAAGTATTCCGCCGTTATAAAACCGAGCACGGAATCACCCAGAAATTCAAGCCTTTCATTAAAAAGCGACATTTGTCTTTCATTGGCATATGAGGAATGGGTAAGTGCCGTTTCAACATATTTTTTATCCTTAAAGTTATATCCGATTGTTTTTTCAAGCTCTTTTATTCCCATAATTGTCAGCCGGGTAAATCGGCACTCATCTCACCTGCCTTATCAAGTATACTGTCTATTTCCGAAAGCGACCTTTCGCTCAGGGCTCTGCCGCGCAGTGCCTTGTCCCTTATTCTCGGCTCTATCGCCGGAAGAAGTCCGAAGGATGCGCCCATGGGCTGGAACACCTTAACGCTTTCATCGCTTATATACCGTGACAGCGCACCCATCATTGTTGTTTCGGGAAGAACAAACGGTTCTTCGCCCTTAACAAGTCTTGCGGCGTTGATTCCCGCAAGTATTCCGCTTGAAGCGGATTCCATATATCCTTCAACACCCGTTATCTGTCCGGCAAAAAACAGCTCCGGCTTTTTTCTGACAGAAAATGTCGCGTCAAGCAGCCGCGGTGAATCGAGAAAGGTGTTTCTGTGCATAACACCGTAACGGATAAACTCCGCGCTGTGAAGCGCCGGTATCATGGAAAAAATCCTTTTCTGCTCGGGGAATGTCAGATTTGTCTGAAAACCCACAAGGTTATACATACTGCCCTCGGAATTTTCCTTTCTGAGCTGTAATACCGCCCACGGTCTTCTGCCCGTATTCGGGTCTGTCAGTCCGACCGGCTTCATCGGGCCGTAGCGCACGGTGTCCGCGCCCCTGCCTGCCATAACCTCAATGGGCATACAGCCTTCATACACTTCCCTGCGCTCGTCAAAGGAATGAAGGTGCGCCCTCTCGCCGCTTACAAGAGCTGCGTGAAACGCCTCATATTCCTCTTTGTTCATCGGACAGTTTATATAGTCGTCCTCACCTCTGCCGTAGCGTGAAGCGGAAAACGCCTTTGTCATATCAATGCTGTCAAAGCTGACGATCGGTGCCGCCGCATCAAAGAAATGCAATCCGTCACCGCACAGCCTGCAAATGCTTTCGCTTAAGCCTTCGCTTGCAAGCGGTCCTGCCGCAATAATGCAAACCCCGTCCGGGATTTCCGTTATCTCCCGTCTTATAACGGTGATAAGCGGGTCGTTTTCGATTTCCTCAGTTATGATTTTTGAAAAGCATTCGCGGTCAACCGCCAGTGCGCCGCCTGCCGGAACGCTGCTTTTGAGTGCCGCCTGCACACAAACAGAACCGAGCTTTTGCATTTCAAGCTTCAACAGACCTGCCGCAGATTCGGGACGCATGGCATTGAGCGAATTGGAGCAGACAAGCTCCGCACGCATTTCACTTTTGTGCGGCGGAGAAAACTTTACCGGATACATTTC
>JAKSQS010000199.1 GCA_024404055.1 Clostridia bacterium
TGATATAGTGAACAATTCTGTCGAACCGTTTCTTCAATGGCATAGTCAATGACTGTTTTGTTGTATTCGTCAGGATTAAGGAAAAGTTTATCATCCCGTTCAATATACTCTTCCCATTCCTTTTGGTTTTTCGAAAAAGCTATTTCATAATTTGTGATGTGACCGGAAATCGGCACATAGCATTTTCCGGCGCTGAGAATTTGTTCGCAGGATACACCTAAAAGATCACAAAAAACAGGCAGATCATACGTTTGGATAGATTTATTCCCTTTTATTATTTGTGACATTTTGTTTTGCATTTTACTAATATCTTCATCAGATGGGTCAATATCTCCGATTTTTTTTAGATATGCAATACAAAACTGTCTTACTTTCGGATATTTTTGTTTGATGATAGAATCTAAATACCTACCGATTTTTTGGTTGTTGTCTATTTTAAACATAATCATTCCTCCTGACAAAAAGAATTATAAAACAGCTTAAAGAAAAATAATATACTATATTTGCATACACAAAAAGCATAGTGTCTTTTGAAACGATTAAAATATATGCTTTTGGCATATATTATACACTTTACTATTCAATATATCAATAGAATCAAATAATCAAACTTTTCTAACTTGAATATAAAAAATTTCCCCGAATTTGAAATCATCAAATTCAGGGAAGTTGTTTGTTATACGATAAAGTTATAATTTAATATAGTTGTATCTGCTCATAATCATTTGGGTAATTACATCTTTTTTTACTCTCATGTGTAAACTGTCAATACATTTGCGAACATCGGTTTCTGTAATGTTCGGAATGTAAGAACGGTATTCCGGGAGATCGTGGAATTACAGTAACAGAAATTTGTGCTTCATCAACCCGTGAGAATATTGTTCATCCTCCGATTAAAGGCCGCTGAAACAAATCATAATTGTAATGACAAACAGCACACAGATATGCAGGTCTGTGTGCTGTTCCTATGATTAACTATTTGCTTCAACCGCGGTGGACATATTCCCCGCGCCGTCAACTGCGGCAACGGTGTAGCTGTGTTCTGCGTTCATTATGCTGAAGCTCAAATTTTCCGTTGCCTCAACTCTTGCGACGGCTTTACCGTTATCGTAAACGATATAATAAGCTATGCCGATGTTATCTGTTGATTCGTTCCAAATCAGAACGGCATTTTCAAGTAAAACATTTTGGGGTGGGGTTGGGGCTTCTGTTTCGAGTTTGCCGTTTTTAAGATAATCAAGGTATGTTGAATAATAAACGGGATTTACCTGTGCGGGACAATAATAATGGTTGAAAGAAAACGTGATAATGTTTTCCGCATACTTTGACGCCACATCCATCTGCTCAACAAAGCGGTCAAGAGTGGCTGTCATGTTTTCTTTTTCAAGCGTTGCGGGCGGCATCAGAATCTGTCTGTCGCGCGCGACTGTCATATTCTCGCAGTTTGCCCACAGCTTTATATCCTTATCACAGCTTGAAACTGCGGCGGAGTACATTTTCCACACCTTTTCCAAATCATTCATTTTTATCCAGCCTGCACCGACCGCGTCCTGCGGGCAGAATATATCGCCGTCTCTGAAATGAACAGCCTGCATGAATATCTGCCATTCGGGAAGTGCCGCAACAACAGACGGGACTGAAATATAGTTTGTGAAATACGGACTTAAAAGAACGGGCATATCACGATTGAGTGCGTCAGCCTTGTCAATCACCTTGTTAAGTCCCTTTGCGATATTGAGAATACTCAGCTTCATTGTGGGAACATTGTTGATTTCGGGCGTGAAGTACCAACCGTAAAATGTATCGCTGTACTGCTCATAATATTTATTATAGATTTCGTCAACCATAAGTGCCATTTTATCGCAGATTGTGCTGTACTGCTCTGTAAGTCCTGCGGTAACCCACCAGTCCTCAAAATCAGCAAGACCGATAAAGACTTTTATTCCGCTGCCCTGACAGTTGCGCAGAGCGTCGCCGATAACATCACCGTATTTTTCGCAGTTTTCAAAGCACGGCAGTTCTGACGGATAATGAAGCTCGGCGTTATCAGCGTCGGTAAAAGATGCAATATCCTGCACAATAAGATACTCAATGCCTGCTTCTTTCATGTATTCAATTTCTTCCTGCCAGCGGTCATCGTCCCACCACAGGCAGTACCACGACTGAATAAAAGTGCCGTTGAATTTCACTTCGCATTTCTGCTCGGGAGCTTTGCCGAAGGGCAGTAGCGCCAAGATCAGCGCAATAAATGATGAAATAATCCTCTTTATCATAACTCAAAACCTCATTTCAATGGTTTAATATAGCTTTGTTACTCCTCATACGGTATCCGAAAATAATCCAGATATTTCTTGAACTTATCTTGGGCAGACAGACAGGTATCGCGCAGGAATCCGGGCTCGTTCTGCCACTCTTTTAAGCCGCGGTAGTAAAACATCTTGATGTCGTCCTCTATGATGAATGGTGCAATATTGTTCCGCAGGCACTCTTTGAAAAGGAGAAGCCTGCCGACTCTGCCGTTGCCATCCTGAAACGGATGGATACGCTCAAAGCGGTAATGGAAATCCAGCAGGTCATCAAAGGTTTTGTTTCCAATGGTGTTGTATTCGGCAAGAAGTTTCTTCATTTCCGCGCCGACTTTTTCCGGTGCAGCAGTGTCCATGCCGCCAACCTCATTGGGTAATTTTTTGTAATCTCCGACGGCAAACCAGTCAAGGCGGGAATCTGATGTTCCGTTTTTCAGAACGGCGTGCAGCTGCTTGATAAAAGCCTCGCTTAATGCGTGATTTGCGTTGTCAATAACCATATCAATGCACTTGAAATGGTTGGCGGTCTCAACCACATCGTCAACCTTAACCGTTCCGCCAGATACGCCGATTGTGTTAGTTTCAAAAATGTAGCGAGTCTGATCGTGGGTGAGACGGCTTCCCTCAATGTGATTGGAATTATAGGTCAGGTCAATCTGGATTTTATGATAAATTCCGCCGTGCAACTTCGCCGCTTTTTCAGCTTTCAGCACCTCAGAAAGCGTCTTCGGAGCATCGGAATGTTTGTTGATGCGGTCGGGTTTTTCGGCCGTTTCGGGAATGTTCCATGTTTTGCCGGTCAGGAACGCGCCGTCAATTTTTCCTTCGGCACAGTAACCGCGCACACTGCGCTCGGAAACGCCCCATTTTTTAGCCGCTTCCGCGACAGAAATATATATCATAATGTAACCCTCACTTTTCATTTGGTAATAGTATAGCACATTATCGGCAAAATATCAATACATTTTAACGACGTACCGCTTAATTTTTGCCGATAACGACAAATCAAGATAAACGACCGGCTATCGTATAAGACAGTCGGTCTTCTTGAATTTATTCTTTCTTGGTCTTATCCCATAAATCCGGAATGCGGATATGGTGCTTCAGTTTGATATTCAGCATCTGATAGTGCCTGCTCATTACATAATCGATTACGCACTTTTTCGGAATCATGTAAACCCCGTTAATGACAAAGTGTTCGACAAAGTCACCCTGCATAAGTTTGCGTGCCATTCCGTCGCCGATGCCTCCGAGCATTTCACGGAATTGTTTGAGATTGACTACATCAGGATAATCCTTGTAAAGTTTCTTTAATTGCGGTTTTGTGTAGTTTGTTTCCATAGCAAATTACCTCTGTTTTAGTATTCCGACAGCAGATGTAATTTTTTTGTTGTTTTCTGACAATGAATTTGCCCGCGTAATGCCCGCATTTTTCCGTGAGACTTCCAAAATCCGAAAAATCCCTGCAAAGCTTGATACACAAGACTTTCAGCCGCTTTTTGCCCTGAATTGCCTGATTTATAAGGTTTTGCCAAGTGCTTTAAGTTCCTCCAGCTTCCGTTAAAATGTCTGCAACTTCACTATACCGCAGATAACTTAAAATCCCTCGGTAGCAATATCGTACCGGTTCAAGTCCGGTCGCCGGC
>JAKSQS010000002.1 GCA_024404055.1 Clostridia bacterium
ATAAGGCTGCGTACCCATTCTATCAGAATGAATACACAGCCTGTAAGTTCAGCACGCTATGCAAAACAGGAACTGTCACCTGTTTTGATGTTTGTTTCGTCAGAAATTCCGCTCCGTTTTTCAATATTATTTATTTCTGAACTGCTGTTTAAGTCTCTGTTCCTTGGAAAGAATCACTTTGCGAAGTCGCAGTGACTTTGGTGTAACCTCAAGAATTTCGTCGTCCTTGATAAATTCCATGCACTGCTCAAGGCTCAATGTCGTGGGCGGAACAAGGCGCAGTGCCTCATCCGAGCCGGATGCACGGGTGTTGGTCAGGTGCTTCTGCTTGCAGACATTGCACACAACATCTTCATTCTTAGCGCATTCGCCGACTATCATACCTTCATAAACCGGCACGCCGGGTCCGATGAAAAGTCTGCCCCTGTCCTGCGTGTTGAACAGGCCGTAAGCCGTGGTGTCGCCCGTTTCGTGTACAACAATGGAGCCGCGCTCTCTGGTCTGGAAATCGCCCTTCTAGGGCTCGTAGCCTGCGAAAAGCTGGTTCATAATGCCGTTGCCGTTTGTGTCCGTCATAAACTCGCTGCGGTAGCCGATAAGTCCTCTTGACGGAATGCGGAACTCAAGGTGTGTTGAGCCGCCCTCACGCGCTCCCATATTTTCAAGCTCCGCCTTTCTTGTACCGAGCTTTTCGATAACCGCGCCGACATACTGCTCGGGAACCTCGACAATAAGAAGCTCCATAGGTTCCTGCAAAACGCCGTCAATAGTTTTAAAAATGACCTTGGGACGGGAAACGGCAAATTCATAATTCTGGCGGCGCATGGTTTCAATCAGTATGGAAAGATGAAGCTCGCCTCTGCCGCTGACCTTAAAGGTGTCTGTGCTGTCGGTTTCCTCAACGCGCATACTGACATTGGTTTCAACCTCTTTGAAAAGTCTGTCGCGGATGTTTCGGGAGGTGACATATTTACCCTCCTTACCTGCAAACGGACTGCTGTTTACGATAAAATTCATGGAAATGGTGGGCTCATCAATCTTGATGAAGGGGAGCGGCTCAACGCAATCGGGGTCGCACGCCGTTTCGCCTATGCTGATGTCCGAAATGCCGGAAACGCACACAAGGTCGCCCATTTTCGCGCTTTCGCATTCCACTCTCGCAAGTCCCTCAAACTGGTAAAGACGGGAAATTTTCACATTCTGCGTGGTTCCGTCTGCTTTGCATATTGTGACCTGCTGACCCTGCTTCACGCTGCCTCTTTCCACTCTGCCAACACCGATTCTGCCGATATAATCATCATAATCAAGGGATGAAAAACGCACCTGCGTCGGTCCGTCAATATCACCCTCGGGACAGTCGATGTTTTCAAGTATTGAGTCAAAAAGGGGACGCATATCGCCCTCGCGTACATCATCTTCAAGTGATGCATAGCCGTCTCTCGCGCTGGCGTATACAATGGGAAATTCAATCTGGTCTTCGTCCGCGCCCAAATCAATGAACAGGTCAAGCACCGCGTCAATAACCTCTGCCGAACGCGCACCGGGGCGGTCGATTTTACTGACAACGACAACGACCTTCTTTTTGAGCGCAAGTGCCTTTTTGAGCACAAATCTGGTCTGCGGCATACAGCCCTCAAACGCGTCCACAAGCAGCAGAACGCCATCTACCATCATCATAATACGCTCAACCTCGCCGCCGAAATCGGCGTGACCGGGTGTGTCAACTATATTGATTTTTACGCCGTTGTAGTGGACGGATGTGTTTTTTGAAAGAATGGTTATTCCTCTTTCACGCTCAAGGTCGCCGGAGTCCATAACCCTGTCCTGAACCTGTTCGTTCTGTCTGAAAATACCGCTCTGCTTGAGCAGCTCGTCCACGAGAGTGGTTTTACCGTGGTCAACATGGGCGATGATTGCAACATTTCTTACATCTTCTCTTTTTGCCATAATTTCACCTGAAAATATATATTTTAACCTTATCAGTATACCACCGTTTTTTTAATATAGCAATATGTTTTTACATTTATTTTCACGCTGTGACAAAGGAAAATACGGTGAATATCCGACAATTCGCGTTTTGGGTGAATTATAACTCACTGTATGCTTGACAAATGCGCCGTGATAGGATAATATGTTTCACAGTGAACGGAAAAGGAATGAAAAAATGACAGATAAAATGGGTATTAACGGCAAAAAAACCGCAGACACTTCAAAGGCGTGGTTTGAAATAGATAATGCGGCAAATCTTTATGCCGGCGCAAGGAGCAGGGATTGGTGCAGAACCTACAGGACTGCCCTTGTGTTCGACGAGGAAATAGATCCGGCAGTTATGCAGCAGGCACTTGAGGATACCGCGAAAAGGTTTCCTTATTTTTGCGCGAAGCTGCGTGACGGGCTTTTCTGGAGCTATTTTGAAAGGGTGGACAGCGTGCCGAGGCTTGTCCCCGATACCGATTTTCCGTACCGACCCATTCTAATTGAGGGAAACGACCAGCCGAATTTCCGCATCCTGTATTATAAAAACAGGCTTGTTATTGAGGCGTTTCATTCTTTAAGCGACGGCGGCGGCAGCAATGTTTTTCTTTCCACCCTTGCGGGCAGATATTTTGAGCTCAAGGGTGAGGTTATACCGAAAACAGACAGGGTGCTGGATGTGAACAGCGCACCGCTTGAATGTGAAACGGTTGACGATTACAAGGCAAATGCGGACAAAAACGCAAAGGCACAGAATGTGCCGAAAACGGATATTTATCTCGGTGAAAACAACGCTGAAAAGAATTTCGTTCAGCTTATACACGGCATTATGAGAGCTGACGATATAAAGGCGGTAGCAAAGAAGCATTCACTTACCGTCACGGAATATTTCACAGTTCTTATAATATATACATTTATTAAATGTGCGGACGCTCCGATTGAAAAGCCCATCAGCGTAAGTGTGCCCATAGATTTAAGGAAACGCTTTTCTTCCTCCTCTCTGCGTAATTTCGTTTATATGACGGATGTTACATTTGAGCCGAAAGGAAAAACGGATATTGAATTTTCTCAAATATGCGAAAGCATAAAGGGCAAGCTTGGCGCAAAGGCAACAAGGGAATATTTAGTTTCCTCCATAAGCGCGAATGTTGCCGCGCAGGAAACACCGGTAATCCGCGTTGTTCCGTATGCATTCAAAAAGGTATTTCTTAAAAACTCATACAAGAAGAGCCAGCAGGCATATACAACATTTTTTTCAAATCTCGGCTTGTTTGAGTTTCCGCAAGGGCTTTCAAGGCACATTGTACGCGCCGAATCCTGCCTGGCGTTTACGCCGCATATGCATTTCGGCTGTGCCTGCGCAACGGTGAACGGTATTCTGACCTTCACTTTTTCAAGCAGCAACAGAGATACCGAAAGGCAGAAATTTTTCTTCCGCTTTCTTGCAAACGACGGCGTTCCCGTAAGAATAGAAAGCAATATTTACGAATAAAATAAAGAAACGGTGAAATATATTGAGATGTAAAGAATGTAATGTTGACCTTGCGAAGGAATATACAAAATGTCCCCTGTGCGGTGCGGCGGCAGTGGATGAGCCGCCTGTTATCGAGGACATTGAAACGGCACCATATCCCCGTTATTCGGACGAGCTGCTTACCCGTGACCACAGCATAAAAAGCGATTTTCCGTTTAAATATATACTGAGAGCTGTTATGCCTGTGTGTGCCGTTTTGTGGATCATCTATTTTATAACCAAAAACGAAAACGCGGTTTGTCTTACGGTTCCCGTGCTCACCGGGCTTACGGCAGCGGTTTATTTTTTCCTTTCTCTTAAAGAAAAGGGCAGGCTGCTGCACTATTCGGTGTCCCTTACCGCCTGTGCGGCTTTTCAGCTTGTCATGCTGATTTTGTCCGCCGTAACAGGCACGGGAACAGTATATGCGGCGGTGTCGTTCGCATTTGCGGCTGTTCTTTTTATACTGCTTTTTGCGTTAAGAACAAAAAGAATGTCCGCACAGCTTCATGCAACATTTAAATTTTAAAGGCGTTTCAACGCCTTTTTGTTTTTTAAAATTTAAATGAATTCTTTTTAAAAAAATTGTTGACATTTTTTTAACAATGATGTATACTGCATTGTGTGGGTATAATTATATTATAACGGAGAAAAGGAGGAGCAATAATATTATGAATTACTGGCAGCTTCTCGTGGACATCGTTATGAAAATCATTGCTTTCTTCAAAAAAAATAAAACGGAATGACATTGAAGAAACGGACTTGTTGATTTAAAAAGCCGGTTTATCGCCGGCTTGATTTATTTAAATGGGAGGCAGACGATGAAAAGCGTTTCGCAAAAGGAAGAAGCGAGAAGACCCGACCGTGTTTCGGATAAGGTCAACGGTAAGCTTTCGGGCTTTTTTTCAAAAACCGGGAAAATCGCAAAGGTACTTAGAATTGCGGGCACGGTAATCACCGTCGCATTCACCGTATACAGTATGATTCCCAAAAAGGATGAGCTTCCGGGAATGGACAACCAGTTATATGAGGTCGTGTCAGACTGACATGGCTTTTTATAAATAAAAATTTTAAAAGGGTGGAAAAATATGGATCTCAAATCAATCAGAGCAAAAAAGGATGAGCTTGCGCGTTATATGCTCAAGGAAATTACCTACATATGCCAGAATCTCGGCAAGCGCGACCCCGGTTCAGAGGGCGAAAAGCAGGCGTGCGAATACATGGCAAAGGTTCTCAAGGAAAAATGCGGCTGTGAAAAGGTCAGCGTTGAATCGTTTGAAGAAAATCCCGGCTCCTTCTACGGCTGGATTTACATTACGATTACCTGCTGCTTCCTTGCGTTTGCGGCATTCATGGCAGGTCTTGCCGCCGGTATTGCGGCACTGTATGCGGTTGCTATCGTTTTAATTGTTTTCGGTCTTGCTCTTGCGGTTTTCCAGTTCGGTATGTATAAGAAAACAGTAGATTTCCTCTTCCCCAAAAAGACGGGTCACAATGTTACGGCTATAAAGAAATGCTCCGGCGAAACAAAGCGCCGTCTTATCTTCAACGGACATCCCGACGCGGCATGGGAATGGCCGGTAAACTATGCTCTGGGCGGTGTAGGCTTTGAAAGCCATGCTATCATCTGCGCCTTAGGTGCTGTTTATGTAATCGTTATTTCCGCTATCGCGCTTGCGGGCAATGCAGACCCAATCCTTCTTAAAAAGCTGGGTCTCGGCACTATCGCCTTTATGCCCTTCTGGGTCGGACTTTATTTCATGTGGAACAAGCACAGAGTTGTTGACGGTGCAAACGACAACCTCTCTGGCTGCTACATGGGTATCGCGGTTCTCAAGGCTCTTAAGGACGCAGGCATTGAGCTTGAAAACACCGAGCTCGGCGTTGTTCTTTCCGGCTCTGAGGAAGCAGGTCTTCGCGGTGCAAAGGCATGGTGTGAAGCGCACAAGGGCGAATTTGATGATGTTCCTACTTTCATTTTCTCATATGATACAATTCACGACCCCAAGCAGCTCATGGTTAACTATCGCGACCTTAACGGTACTGTAAAGGCTGATAAGGATGTTTCAGACCTCTTCCTTGAGGCGGCACAGGATCTCGGCATTTTCTGCAAGACCGGTATGGTTCCTCCTCTCGGCGGCGCAACCGATTCAGCGGCATTTGCACAGGCGGGCTTCAGAGCTACCGGCGTTACGGGACTTAACCACAAGCTTGAGTCTTACTATCATACAAGAAAAGATACATATACAAATATGGATCTCAAGGGTCTTGCGGACTGCTATGAAGTCAGCGTAAGAGCACTGGAGATGTTTGACGACGGTGCAAAGCAGTAAGCTTTACTGATAAATAATAATAACGGGCGGCTTTCTATGACTTGTTTCACGGAAAGCCGCCTTTTTTACAAAAAAAGTGAGCGGGAAAATGTTAATAAACTGTTGACAAAGCACTGCCTGACGGAGTAAAATATATAACAGATTTGAAAAAGGAGCAAATAAATTATGGCGGGCGTGGAAGAATATATCAGAAATTACGGAGATAAGTCATTTACTGAAATGCCGTTTTGTGAGGCGGATAATGTTGCGCTGTGCAATATCTTTTATCTTCCCTTGGAAAAGATTGTTTCCGCATCATTCGATGACGAACCGATGGATTTTGCTCAGGTCTGCAAGTGCTTTTACAGCTATAACGGCTGCAAGCATATTCCGGCAGGTTTGTTGCTTTCAAAAAATATCAGCAAAAGGCTTATGCAAATGTCGGAGTGCAAAAGATTTGCCGAAATGAAGATTGTTGCTGTACAGGAGAAATTCTGTGTCAGCCCTGCAACCCAGTTTGCGGCGTGTACTGTTCTTTTGCCTGACGGCAAGGTTGTTGTTGTGTTCAGAGGTACGGATGATACTCTTATCGGCTGGAAAGAGGATTTTGACCTTTATATCACCAAGGGCATTCCGTCCCATGCGCTTGCGGTGGAATATCTGGGCGCGGTTGCCGCGCATTTTGAAGGGAAAATCATCGTCTGCGGTCATTCCAAGGGCGGAAACCTTGCGCTGTATGCCGCACTTAAATGTGAGCAGGAGACGCGTGACCGAATAGAATGTCTTTATAATAATGACGGACCCGGCTTTGTGGATGCTTCTCTTTTCAGAACTCCGCAGTATAAGGAAATTGTTGACAGATATAAGCATTTTCTGCCAACCGCTTCGTTTGTCGGCACGCTTCTCACTCACGACTACGATTATACCGTTGTCGGCAGTAAGAGAGTTTTGGGACCGCTTCAGCATGACCTTCTGACATGGAAAATTTCCGGTACGGAGCTTATCGCAAAGGACGAGCTGAATATTCTCGGAAAAATTGCCGACTTGGGTCTTATGGAGCTTGTGACAAGGTTTAACCATGACCAGGGCGACAATGTAGGCACGGTTATGCAAGAGGTTATTTTAGGCAGCGGTCAGACCGGACTTACGGGCGTTGCGAAAAATGCCGTATCCGCTGTCAGCGGCGGCTGGAAGGCATGGAAAGAGCGCACAGACGATGAAAGGGAGGACTTTAAAAAATTCCTTTTCGATATTCCGAGGTGTCTTGTTGCGGCAGCGTTTGAGCTGGGCAAAGGAGCAGCTACGGCGGCGGAAAAGAGGGCAACGGAGTTTGTGGATGCAATTGCCGCAAACTGATATTAAACAGACTGTGCTTGGTTACAAAATAAAATGTATAATAAAGAGCGGATTTGCCTTGACGGGCATTTCCGCTTTTTTCAGCAGTGAAGAAGCAGGAAAAAAATTATTGAATTATTACATTTAACGGTGTATACTGATAATAATAATAAAAAAGGGAGAAATTATTATGGATATAAATAGCCTTCATTCGCTTACTGACTGCGCCGTGCTTGCAAATGGCGTGAAAATTCCCTGCATAGGCTACGGCACATGGCAGACACCCGACGGTGAAATTGCGGAAAACTGCGTTAAAAACGCCATAGAAGCAGGTTATCGCCATATTGACACCGCCTTTGCATACGGCAACGAGCAGAGCGTGGGCAGGGGAATAAAACGCTCCGGCGTGAAGCGTGAAGACCTTTTTATTACCACAAAGCACTGGGTAACGGAAAGAGGCTATGCAAAAACCGTTGCCGCAGCGGAAACATCTCTTCAAAACCTCGGTCTTGATTATCTTGACCTTTATCTTGTTCACTGGCCGTGCGTAAGCAAAATTTCACCCGATTGGGAGGAAATCAATCTTGACACATGGCGCGGATTTGAAAAAATGGTTAAGGACGGCAAAATCCGTGCCATAGGCGTGAGCAACTATCAGCCGAAGCACCTTGAAATTCTGCTTAACAATGCGGAAATAAAGCCTATGGTCAATCAGCTTGAGTTCCACCCCGGATATATTCAGCTTGAAAATGTGCTTTATGCGCAAAGTCACGGTATGCTTGTGGAGTGCTGGAGCCCTCTGGGCAACGGTGCGATACTCAGTGATGAAAGACTTAAAAATATTGCTGCTAAATACTCAAAGAGCGTGGCGCAGCTTTGCATAAGATTTGCGCTGCAAAACGGCGTTCTTCCGATTCCGAAGAGCACAAATGCCGACAGAATGAAAGCAAACGCAGAGGTTTTCGACTTTGAAATATCCGCAGACGATATGGATACCCTTAAAAATTTACCTGTTTTCGGCTTCAGCAATTTCCTTCCCGAGGATGCACCGGCTGACGCGCTTGCAAATGAATAAACAGAGGGTAAAGCAATGGTGAATATCAGAGAAATTGAGCCGTTCGCGTTTGGCTTTAAGGAAGCGGATGTAAGCGGCATACAGAAGGAATACGAAAGAAATTACAGGATAGCCTGCGGATTCAAGCGGCTTGTTGAAACTGCTAAAATCAGCATAGACCCGGACGAATGGTTCGCCGGGCCCGGCTGTACATATCCCGATTTGGGTATACATTATTCCCGTTCGGCAGGACTTATTTCCCACCCGGATTTAAGAAATGACCAGAAAGAGCGTTACCCTTCTCTTGCGGATGAAATTGATGCGCTTTATGATGAATTTGAACCCATACGCACCCACCGCATTACGGGCGGTACTTTCACTGAAAGACAGCACAGCCTGCGCAGGGTGAACGCCTGCTGGGGCGAGGGCGCCGGACACGCCAACCCCGACTATGAGCTGCTGCTTCGGGTCGGGACAGACGGCATAAGAGAAAAGATTGCTCTTTTCAGAAAAATACATACCGATAAGCCCGGCTTTTACGATTCACTTGAGGTTGCGCTGTCGGCAATTGAAATTCTTGCGGCACGGTATCAGGCACTTGCAAAGCAAATGCTGCCCGATGCAAACGAAAAGGATGCGGCTGTTCTTCACCGCATAATTTCAGCGTTTGACAACATTCCGCAAAAGCAGCCGAGAAACTTTTTTGAGGCGTGTCAGTTCTTCTGGCTGTCATACAGCTTTATTGAAAACGATTCTCCGGGGCTTTTCGATTTTGCTCTCGGCAGATATTATGAAAATGATGATGAAGAGGACAGGTATGAGTGCCTGAAAAAGCTGTGGCACCTTTTCAAAAAGGTTCGTGCATGGAACCTTTGTATAGGCGGCAGTGATGAGCTTTGGCGCGACCGCTGCTGCGCACTGACATATGATGTGCTGCGTGTCGCACGCGAAACCGGCTACAACACGCCGAATATTACCATGCGCTTTCACCGCAATTCTCCTCAAAAAGCATGGATTGAGGCGGCGAAAACCATCGGCACAGGTATAGGTATGCCGGCTATATATAATGATGAGTGTGTTTGCCCCGCACTTGAAGCGGTGGGTATTCCGGCATCCGATTCGCACCTGTACTGCATGAACGGCTGTAACCAGATTGATATTTTCGGCAAGAGCCATATGGGTCTTGAGGACGGCGAAATCAGCATCATCAAGGCGCTTGAATTTGCGCTGTTCGACGGCGAATGTCAGATAAGCTTTGAAAAGCTCGGTCTGAACACGGGCGATGCCGCGCAGTTTGCCGCATTTGACGAGCTTTTAAAGGCTTATTATGCACAGGCGGAATTTTTGCTTGACAACGCAATTGATATGTCGCTGAAATGCCAGCGCGTTTTTGCCGCAGAGGCACCGAATCCGTGGCATTCACTTGTTATTCAGGGCTGCATTGAAAAGGGACTTGATTATAAAAACAGAGGTCCTTATTACGGACACGGACAGATTCTCACGGAGGGTCTTCCCGACACGGCAGACAGCCTTGCCGCGATTAAGCACTATGTTTACGATGAAAAGAAGTATACCATGGCACAGCTTCTCGATGCACTGAAAAAGGATTTTGAGGGCTATGACGAGCTGTATAAGGATTTTTCATCCTATCATAAATTCGGAAATGACATTGAAGATGTGGACGAAATATATAATACGATAACAGAGCATATTTACCGCTATGCGCAGACGAAGGAAACCTTCCGCGGCGGCAAATTCGGCATGGGCTGCAGCACCTTCCAGCGTGCCGCAAGGTACGGCGGAAGTGTGGGCGCACTTCCCAACGGAAAGCGCAGGAACGACACTACCCTTGCCGACAGCATAGGGGCAGTGCCCGGCTGTGATGTGAACGGTCCGACGGCTTTGCTTTGCTCCGTGCTCAAATGCAATCAGCGGCTTGCCTTAAGCGGAAATGTGCTGCAAATGAAATTTCAGAAAATTCAGTTCAACACCGAAAAGGGTCTTTCCTCTTTCATTTCTCTTGCGAAAACCTATTTTAATATGGGAGGACAGACCTTGCAGATAAATGTGCTTGACAAAAACGAGCTTATTGCTGCACAAAAGGAACCAGAAAAGTATAAAAACCTTATCGTCAGGGTCGGCGGTTACAGCACGCAGTTTGTCGATATTGAAAAGGGACTTCAGGACAATATTATCAAACGCACGGAGCAGATGATGTAATGGACGGTAAAATTTTTGACATACAGCGTTTCAGCATTTATGACGGAGAGGGTATACGCACCAATGTATTTTTCAAGGGCTGCAATCTCCGCTGTCTGTGGTGTCACAATCCCGAGTCGCAGAGCATGAAAAACGAGCTGATGTTCTATAAAGACAAATGCCGTGGCTGCGGTGAGTGTGTGAAAATCTGCGGCAGCACATTTACCGATAGCTGTATCGCCTGCGGCAAATGCGTGGATGTCTGTTCATTTGCGGCAAGAAAAATTTCCGGGCAGACCGTTACGGCAGACGAAGTGGTTGAAAAGGTACTGCGTGACAAGGCTTTTTACGACACATCCGGCGGCGGAGTTACCCTGTCGGGCGGAGAGCCGCTTTTACAGCCGGACTTTGCTTTGGAAATTCTGAAAAAATGCAAAGAAAACGGGGTGAATACCGCCATGGAAACTGCGGCGGATGTACCGTGGCAGGTGTTTGAAAAGGTATTGCCGTATCTTGATTTTGTTTTCTGTGATTTGAAATGTATAGACGGTGAGCTGCACAAAAGGCTTACAGGAGTATGCAACACGCGCATACTTGAAAATGCCGGAAGGCTGAAAACAAGCGGAGTGAAAATGCGTTTTCGTATGCCTGTTGTGCCGGGTCTTAATGACGGTGAGGCTGAAAAGGCGGCACGGTTTGCAGGAGAAACACCCATTGAACTTATGGCATACCATGTTACGGGCTGCGGCAAATACGCGGCTCTCGGCAGAGAATATACAATCAGCGAAATTGAGCCTCCGACAAAAGAATTTATGGCGGCTCTTGCAGAAAAAACGGGCGCGATTTACGACGCTACGGGTATAAACTGATATTTCGGAAAGGAAGATTTACATGGAAAGCAGGCTGACTGACAAAAGCATTGGCATATCCCTTTTGGGCATGGGAAATATGAGACTTCCCTGCCATGAGCCCGCCAAGGGCGAAAAGTACGGAAAAATAGACTATGAAAAGGCGCAGGAAATTATTGATTACGCTTATGCAAACGGCGTGACATATTTTGATACCGCCTATATGTATCACGAGGGTGAAAGCGAGGTTTTCATCGGTAAGGCACTTGCAAAGTACCCGAGAGACACATTTTTTATCGCGGATAAAATGCCGATATGGATGTGCAAGGAGAAAGCGGATGTGGAAAGGATTTTCCTTGACCAGCTTCAAAAAACGGGATTTGAGTTTTTCGATTACTATCTGCTTCACTCTTTAGACGGCAGGGCGTTTGAAAAATGTGAGGAATACGGAGTATATGAATATCTGCTGAAAATGCAAAGCGAGGGCAGAATAAGAAAAATCGGTGTTTCCTTCCACGGTACGGTGGAGGAGCTGAAGGTCATCGTTGCCGCCCGTTCATGGGATTTTGCACAGATTCAGCTCAATTATCTTGATTTTGAAGACCAGTCCGCAAAGCAGCAATATGAGGTTTTGCGCGGCGCGGGAATACCTGTTATTATTATGGAGCCGGTACGCGGCGGCAAGCTTGCATCCCCCGGAGCGGCGGCTGAACAGCTTTTCCGTGCGTATGACAGCGAAAAAAGTCCGGCAGCGTGGGCACTGCGGTTTGCGGCATCCCTCCCCGGTGTTATGACGGTACTTTCCGGTATGACGAGCCTTGAACAGATAAAAGACAATATAAATACTTTTAATAATTTTGAACCTATGAACGCCGAAGAATATGATATTGTTAAAAAAGCGGCGGCTTGCATACGTAAAACAAAGGTGGTACCCTGTACTGCCTGCGATTACTGTGCAGACTGTCCGCAGGGCGTGCAGGTTTCAAAAATATTCCGCATTTATAACAGTTATCTTACCGGTGAATATACAAAAGAACAGGCAATAGCGGAATACAAAAAAATCAAAACGGGCATTTCCTCATGCGTCAGGTGCGGCAAATGCAAGGAGCACTGTCCGCAGGGCATTGACATTCCGGGTGTGCTTCACGGCGGCGCGGAGGATTTGTTCGGGAAATAAGGTGACGAAATGAAAGAAACGCTTATCGACCTCAAAACAAGGCGCAGCGTCCGCGCTTATACGGATAAGGTTCCGTCTGATGATATTTTGGAGAAAATTATGGAGGCTGCGGTTTATGCTCCCACGGGTATGGGCAAGCAGAGCCCGAAAATCGTTGTAATAAGCGATAAGGAAGACAGGGATTACCTTGAAAGGCTGAATGCGGCTGTTATGGGCAACCCGGACGCAAAGACCTTTTACGGTGCCCCCGTGGTTGCGGTGGTGCTCGCCGACCCGGATATTATGACATACCGGGATGACGGCAATCTTGTCATAGGTAATCTGCTCAATGCCGCCCACGCGCTCGGCGTTGACTCATGCTACATTTACCGCGCAAGGGAGGTTTTTGCCTCTCCCGAGGGTAAGGCACTGCTGAAAAAATGGGGCATAGACGAACGGTATGAGGGTATAGGTAACTGCATACTCGGATATGCCGCCGCAGAGCCGGCTGCTCCCCGTGAGCGTAAAACCGACTATGTGACCTATATCCGCTGATGCGGAGATGATATATCAGAAACGGAGGGTAAAATTATGGATTTTCTTTATAACATTTTCTTTTGGATTGATGAAACAGATGCGGGTTTTTTAAAGGATTCCGGAATATGGTTTCTTGTTGAGTTTATTTTGAAGCTCATTCTTAACGACAGGAACTCCGATATAAAAATCGGAGACGACGCAATATAAAGAAAGCTGAAAGCAGGTTTTGTTCTTGACAAACCTGCTTTCATGTTATATAATCTTGAAGTCGAAGCAAACAGATAAACAAAATAACGAGGTGTAGCTCATCTGGTAGAGCGCTTGGTTTGGGACCAAGAGGCACGGAGTTCGAGTCTCCGCACTTCGACCATAATTGATGGACGCAAATGATACATCAATATCTTTAGCGTCTGGTAAAATACCCCTGTTATCAGGGGTATCTTGCTATATTTGAGGCTATTTTGAGAATAAGATACTATCAAGTAGCTTTATATTCATTGAATGTAGAATAATCCAATCACATCTGCACCCAATTTGAGTGGTTTTATGACATTGTACCAATCCCATGAATAAGCCTTTAAAGTTAATCTGTCATAAAATAGTAACACCGCCTAATGCCAATATCAATATCGCCTCCTGCATTTATAAGTTTGAGACCTGCCGCAAGTGGTCGAATCCGAATATGTTAAATACTGTCGGCTACACGCCGATTTTGTGCAGATTTACATTGTCACGATCATTTAAGCGAAAATTCACCTTTTTAAGGTTTATTCTTTCTTAAATAGTTGATTTAAAAATAAAAATTGTAGTATAGTGTTATCACAGTAAGAAAAATCTGAATCCACGGAGGTGTTTACAATTAAAAACGGAACAATTCCAAATCCCAATGCAATTCATCCGATTGCCGGATATGAAAAAGAAATCTATGTAAAACCAACATTGACAAACCATAATATTATTGTTGGAGATTTCACATACATCGCCGACACGGATTTTGAAAGCCATGTTACACACTTCTACCCGTGGAGCAAAGATAAATTGATTATCGGCAAATTTTGTCAAATTGCAGAAGGCGTGGAATTTATGATGAACGATGCAAATCACCAAATGAATGCGGTTTCCACATTCCCTTTCTATACGTTAGAGGGTTGGGATATGGAGCCGCCCAAAGCAGATGATATGCCGTTCAAAGGGGATACCGTAATCGGAAATGATGTCTGGATTGGGCAGAACGCAACAATATTGCCCGGTGTTCATATCGGTGACGGTGCTATTATCGGAGCAAACAGTGTTGTTGGGAGTAACGTAGATCCGTACACTATTGTTGTTGGAAACCCGGCAAAAACCGTTCGTAAAAGATTTGAAGACGAGTTGATCTCCTTGATGCTTGAATGGAAATGGTGGGATAAAACCGTTGAAGAAATTAACAGCCTTATCCCTATACTGACAAGCAGCAATATGGATGCCGTAAAGAAAAAAATCATATCATATATTGATAATAAGTAATCTCTCTGATTGCCGGGTGCAAAATGTCAGATATCATAGAATGATTCCTTTGTATCATCAGCATCCATCAATCACATGTAAGCACGACACTATTGAGACAAAAATCTCAACGATGCCGAACAAAATGCCCCTGTTATCAGGGGTATTTTGCTATCATGAAAAACATTTATACAGTTTTAACGGATACAAAATAAGTTTGCGGTCGATTTGAAACAACATAAGATATATGTCTCATTTTATCGCAATAGCGCAGTCTATACACAATTATTTATATTCACGCCATTGCGGGAAAATCAGGTCGTTTATCACTGCCGCCACATCGTCAAGCGGTGTTTTGGGCAAAAGATATGTATGCTTTCCGCCCTCCTTTTCATGCCAGACGGTGTGTCCGTCGTCCGTGATTTCAATTTCTCCGTATTCGTGGTAATTGAAATATTCTCCGGGCAATGCGCCCTCAAGCACGGCTGTGTGATCCCAGCTTGGGTTGCCGTCTTTAAAGCCGTCTCCGTCGTTTATCTCATACATCATCTGCAATGGGTGACTGCGGCTGCCGTGCAGACGAAATTCCTTCAATGATGTGGTGCGTATACCGATTTCATATGCGGAGAGTACAAGCTCCTTTTTCCAGTGCTGCGTAACATATTTTGCCGCAGGAATCTGTACGGCAATGTTGTTTTCGCCAAAAGGAACATCACCGAAGGTGTCAAACGAGCCGCCCATAACAACAACCCTTTTGATTTTCTTTTCGGCAAGAAGCTGACCGGAAAGAGGACTGTGTTCGTCCTCACCGCTTTTCAGCAGTGCCTCAAAGGAGGCAAAGCAGCCGGTGATAACCAAAGTAACGCTGTTGTCATCCTGCAAAGAAAGCACCCTGCGCATAACGCCGACCGTGTCGGGGGCGTCTTCTCCATCCGGTGCGTCCGGACGGAAATTTTCATTTACGGGCTTCATAAACGGAGTAGGATGTGTTTCATCCTGCCGGTGCAATATTCCGACAGGCAAATAACCGTTCCCGTAATATTCGTTAATCGCTTTTATGCACCCTGTTGCAAGCGGAGATTTAAAGCAGGCGGTGGTGCCGAGTATTTCCGCTTTTCCGTTGTTTGCAAGGACATTGAGTACCGCCAGTGCACCGAGATTGGTGCAGTCTCCGTCTATGTTCAGGTCAAGAAATATTTTTTCCATTGTAAGCCTCCGTTTTATTGATCTGTATAAGTCAATATAGCACAGCCGCAAGAGAAAATCAAATTTTATTTTGCGGTTGACATACCTAAAGTGAAGATGTATAATCCAATAAATAAAAAGGAGATGGAAAATCATGCTTATCAGAAAAATAATCGCTTTGTTTTTTACGGTGCTGATGCTTTTGAACTGCCCGTTCACAAAGGCTGAAACTTCTGTGCCCGTAACAGTCGAGGGTGCAATTTTCGGCGGTGCGGCAGGGGACAGTATATCGCTTCAGCTTGATTTTGACACAAGATGGATAACTCTTGCCGGAAATAAAGTATATAATCCGCGGCTTGCCGCCTTTTCGGCGTTGCTTTGCGCAGACAGCTATTACCGCGCAAAGGATGAGGCGAAGGGCACGCAGAACCGCGTGCTTATTGACGGTGAAGAGGCGTATACTCAGGCGGCTCTGCTTGAAAAGTTAGGTTATGAGGATGTCCGTTTTATTGAGAGCTTTAAGGCAAAGCAGTATGCGGCAGACGGAAATGACAGCGCAACGATAGTTTTAGGCTATAAAAATATTGATGACAAATTTGATTCGTATATTATTGTTCTGCGCGGCTGCTTCTCCGCAGGAGAAAGACTGAGCATTTTTGATGTCGGTGCTCAGAGTGAAGCATACACCGCTCTTACGGGAGCACATGAAGAATGGAAGAACGGCAGTTATTTCAAGGGTGTGGACATTGCCGCAAACAGAGCCATGGAGTTCATAAAAGAATATATGGCACAGCATGACAGCGAAAAACGCCCGGACACGGCACTTGTTACGGGTCATTCAAGAGGTGCGGTGCTGGCTAATGTTATCGGTGCTCAATTTGAAAAAGACAACGGCGTAAAATCCTACACCTACACATTTAACTGTATGCCTGTTACCACGCAGAAAAATGCGGTGAGATATAAAACAATATATAACATATTTGATAAAAATGATTATTATGTTAATCCGCTTCCGTTTGGCAATGAAAGCTTTTACCGTTACGGGACTGACATCGGCACGGATATTTCCGAAAACACGGACATTAAAAAGGAAATTGCGGAATTGAAGGGCAGAGATGATTACGCCTGTCTTTCGCCGGAGGTCAAGGCGGAATATGACAGACTTTTTGCCTCCCGTTTTCCGGACAGAAAGTCGCTTTATGAGTTCTGCACTCTGACGGAAAGCTTTGAAACATTACAGGCAGCCGAAGAAAAACGCGCGGAATTTGAGTCTCTTACCGGCAGTGCGGGGCTTAATATTGCGGCGTTCTGCAAGATCTCGGAAATAGCGGAAAACGGCGGAAAATATTCATTTTCGTTCAGCTATTGTCCGGCAGCTCTGATTTTCTGCTATGCGCAAATACAGGCGTACGGTCAGGCGGTCTGCGATGCAGTTATGACACTGTTTGAGGGTGATGAAGCAGGCTGCCGCATAGCGCAGATTATAATGGATAATCTTGACGGCATCAATGCGGGACATCTGCTTGTCAACGGATATGCCGTATGCGGCAGATAAAAAAATAAAAAATGCGGAGGAAACCGAACTGTTACGGCTTCCTCCGCATATGCTTTTATTTATTGCATTTATACAACTGTAAACGATTTTTTGTCTTTCCCGATTTTCATAGTAACACTGCCGTTTGTGAATGTGAAGCGCATTTCACCCTTTTTGCCGAGATATTCCTTCACTCGTTTTTTCAGCCCCGGGGCACGGTAGCCCTTTATCACGATCCATTTGCCGTTCCCGTCGGGTATTTCGGACACCATACCCTTTGCGGATGACAAAATCTCCTTCGGAGCAAAGCGGCGCGGCGTGACGGCTGTCATGCCGTTTTTATTCACCGCATTTTTGACAGCGGTAAGTGTTTTTTCAGAAATATGTATTCCCGTCAAAAAGCAAAGCTTAAGCGATGAAAGCACTTTTTCATCCGCATTATGGTCGAAAACGGCGGTACTGTTCATTGAGACAAATGAGAAATGCTTTTTCAGTGACCACAGTGAAAATCTGCCCCATGAAAAGCCGTTTTTGCAGGTTTCGCCGTGGGTGATGATGTTAAACGCCTTGAAAATTTCCCGTGAACGGTAATCCGGCTTGAGCTTCGGGTTGCTCAAAAGGCATTTTTTGAAAATAATCGGATACCACTGACCCCAGAACCCGTCATCATAATTGATAATGCCGATTTCGGGGCGGTAATCCTTTGACGAGTAGCCCCTTTCCTTGCTTTTATATTCGGTGCAGAAGCGGCGGAACGCCTCACCGTGCGGAGTGAGTGCTCCGTTTTCCGTCATCACATTCACGCTTTCAACATAGGCACTGTCCACACCGGCATTATAGGCGAAAACGAGGTTATAATACATTTCCTCCGGCGTGTGACCTGGATTTGTCAGCATATACCAGCAGTCGGCGCAGTTATACAGCGGCAGGTCATATTGAAGCGCCGCACCAGATGCCATGGCAAACGCTACATTTGAAAGATTTTCTTTCAGTGACTTATAATTCGGGGTTATGCCGCTTTGCGCGAATTTGTGAAGCAGCACCGGATAGTTGTGCTCGCCCATCATTGCGGGTATTCCGCGTGAAAAGAACGAATCGGCATATCCCTTTAACTGTTCGGTGAGCTTTTCGCCCTGCTTCACTGCGTCACGGGTTTTAAGCAGCGGAAAAACAGGAATGATTTTTTTCATCTTGGAGCTTATCTGTATGGTGGGATTGCGGTTAAGGACGATATGCTCAAACTCGTCATACATAATACCCTTGAAACGGTCGCTTTTGCAAAGCTCAAAAACAAAACCGTCCGGCAAAGCTACGCGGTGACAGCCCTCTTCGTCATACGCCCATTGTGTGCCGTCTGCGGCAGTGCAGTTGTCGCTCCAGTTGGCATATTCAAAATTTGTGATGAAATCCACACCCGCTTTTTCAAAAACCTGCGAAAGCCGCCTTGCAAGCTCCTTTGCCTGATCAAGCGTGTAATTTCTGCCCTCAACATGGCAGACAGCAAAATCAATAAGTGCTCCGCCGTCCGTCACAAGGTTCATTTCTTCATTATTTCCGGCAACCTTGTCCCCGAACACATTCAGTCCTATTTTCATTGTATTGCTCATATGCTGTCCTCCCGGGAATGATTATTTGTATTCTATCATAAAATATGGCATTTTTCAATAAATTTATTTGTAAAATATGGACTTTTATAATCAATAGTGCTATTATTTTTATAATTTAAAACGGAGGTAAAACGCATGAAATACGCAAAGCTTACTTTATGCAGCGAATATAAAACGGGTGAAATAGACCGCCGCGTTTTCGGTTCATTCATTGAGCATCTGGGCAGGGCGGTATACGGCGGAATTTATGAGCCGGGACACCCTGCGGCAGATGAAAACGGCTTTCGCACCGATGTGGCGGCACTTATCAAAGAGCTGGGTGTTCCGCTTGTGCGCTATCCCGGCGGAAATTTCGTTTCCGGCTATAACTGGGAGGACGGTATAGGTCCTGCACATCTTCGTCCGAGAAGGCTTGAGCTTGCATGGGGCACTACGGAGCCGAACACCTTCGGCACGGATGAATTTCTGCGCTGGTGTGCGTTTCTCGGCATTGAACCGATGATGGCTGTAAATCTCGGCACGGGAACGCCGGACGGCGCACGCAGGCTTGTGGAATACTGCAACCACCCGGGCGGAACATATTACAGCGATTTGAGAAAGAAAAACGGCACGGAAAAGCCGTACGGAGTTAAACTGTGGTGCTTAGGCAACGAGATGGACGGCACATGGCAAATGGGACATAAGGACGCGGCTGAATACGGCAGAGCCGCAGCGGAGGCGGCAAAGCTGATGAAGTGGACAGACCCGTCAATTGAAACGGTGCTTTGCGGCTCTTCAGGCTGGGGCATGAGTACCTTCGGCGACTGGGAGGCAACAACCCTCGATATAGCATATGACCATGTTGACTATGTTTCAATGCATCAGTATCACGGAAACGGTGACGATTATCTTGAAAACTTCCTTGCAAAGGGTGTTGAAACAGAGGGCTTTATAAAAAGCGTTATCGCTTCTCTTGACTTTGTTCAGGGCAAACGCCGAAGCAAAAAGCGCATAGATGTTTCCTTTGACGAATGGAATGTGTGGTATCATTCACACGGGGCAGAATTTGAAAAATGGTGCGAGGCACCGCATATTCTTGAGGATATATATAATTTTGCCGATGCCCTTGTTGTCGGCACGATGATGAATGCCATACTTCGCCATGCGGACAGAGTGAAAATTGCCTGTCTTGCCCAGCTTGTGAATGTTATTGCGCCGATTATGACGGAAAACGGCGGCAGAGCATGGAAACAGACCATCTATTACCCGTTTTATTTTGCGTCGCGCTATGCGGGCGGTACATCGCTGCTCACCCTTTCCGACACATCAAAATATGACACGAAATGGTATTCGGATGTGCCGGATGTGGATATGTCGGCTGTGATGTCAGAAGACGGAAACGAGCTTGCGATATTTGCGGTGAACCGTGATTTGAAGGACGCAATTACACTTGAAGCAAAGCTGCTTGAGTTTGACGGCTTTGCCGTTACAAAGCACATTGCCCTTGAGGGAAACGACCCCGAGGATATAAACACGGCGGACGAACAGAAGGTCAGCCCCGTTGAAAAGGAGCTGCCGCAGCTTGACGGTATGCAGCTTAAAGCGAAGCTGTCGCCCATGTCGTGGAATATGATTGTATTAAGGAGAATAAAATGAAACACATACTTTTACCGGAAGCAGACGAAAGCATAAAATATTACCGCGCCAATCTGCACTGCCATTCCACAATTTCGGACGGCGGAAAAACAGTTGAGCAGCTTAAACGCGATTACATGAAAAACGGCTATTCGATTATTGCATTTACCGACCACGAGGCTTTTGTACCGCACAACGACCTTACGGATGAAAATTTTCTTGCCCTTAACGGCTATGAGCTATCAATAAACGAAGAGGGAAGAAGTGACGGCGAGGACAACAGAACCTGCCATCTGTGCTTTATTGCCCTTGACAGAAATAATTTTAAGGATGTCTGCTATCACAGAACAAAATATATCTGGGGGGACACTCAGAAATACAGGGACAGAATAGTTTTCGATGAAAACGAGCCGGATTTTGAGCGCGTTTATACCCCTGAATGTATCAACGAAATGATAAGGCGCGGCAGAGAAGGCGGCTTTTTCGTCACCTATAATCATCCGACATGGTCACTTGAAAGCTATCCTGAATATATGAGCTTTCACGGTATGCACGCCATGGAAATCAGCAATTTCGCAAGCATCGTTGCCGGCTGGGACGATGATAACGGGCATTGCTACGAGGATATGTTAAAGGGCGGAGAAAGGCTTTATGCCGTTGCCGCCGATGATAACCATAACCGTGTGCCGGACACTGACCCTGCCTGCGGCTCTTACGGCGGATATACTGTAATAGCCTCTCCCTCCCTGCAATATGAGGATGTTACAGGTGCACTTTTGAACGGCAGATTTTATGCCTCTACCGGCAATTATACCGAAAAAGGACCCGAAATACTGTCACTTATCTATGAGGACGGACGGGTGAAAATAAAGACGAGCGATGCCCGTCTTATACAGATTATGCATAATACACGCTGCTGTCACGCCAAAAATGCCCTCACGGGAGAGCACATAAACGGCGCGGAATTTGATGTTGACCAAGATGCAAAATGGTTCAGATTAGTTGTAACGGATAATCAGGGCTTTAAGGCATATACCTCGGCTTATTTCCTTGACAAGTTGACTTAAAAAGGTCTGTGATATGATAAAAGCGAGAGGGGACTGTTGTGCCACAGCCCCTCTCAAAATTTTATTTTATAAGGTCGTTATCGAGTATATATTTCACGGTGTCATCCACGGTGGTGAACGCAAGTGCGACCGATGTGTCTGCCGCGCCGTAATAAACGGCAATTCTGCCTGTTTCGGCATCCGCAAGGGCGGCACACGGGAATACAACATTCGGCACATCACCGTAACATTCATAGCTTTCATGTGCGGAAAGCAGGAAGCTGTCTGCACGGTGAAGCACCTTCCACGGCTCATTTTTGTCAAGTATTGCCGCACCCATGCTGTAAGTAAAGCCGTTGCAGCTTGTCAGCACACCGTGGTAGAACATCAGCCATCCGTCCTCAAGCTCAATGGGGGTGGGTCCCGCACCGACCTTGGTCATTTCCCAGTTCTTGACAGGGGACATAACATGGCGGTGACGACCCCAATATGTCAGGTCTTTGCTGCGGCTGATATATATATCACCGTATGGGGTGTGTCCCTTGTCACACGGGCGTATAAGAAGCATATATTCATCTCCGATTTTCCTCGGGAAAAGCACTCCGTTTCTTGCAACAGGATAGCAGGCATCCTCGAGCTGTGTCCATTTTTTGAAATCAACCGTGCAGGCAAGACCGATTGTTGTGCCGTGAGGGGTAAGATTTACCCATGAAAGATAATATTTCCCGTCAATAAGGCAAAGCCTCGGGTCGTAGCCTTCAAAAATATGCTCGCTGTTGAGAGCCCAGTTCACCGCATCGGAGCTGAAACCGGTGACAAGCACCTGGTCTCTTGAGCGCAGGTCAACGCGGAACACGCCTGCAAAGCCGTCACCGAACGGCACAACGGCGGAATTGAAAATGCTGTTTGCCATATATAAATTATCTCTTGTGATAATGGGATTGCCGTCGTATCTCCATACAGGGTAGGGATAACCCTCCGGCTTGTCCTGCCAGGGAAGATTTTTTATTGTCTGTCCTATTATTTTCATGCTTCAGGCTCCTTTTCTTTCTTTTATACTGATTTTAACCTCTGAAGCGGTATAAGTCAACAAAAATTTGTATGTAACGCTTGACTTTAGTGCGTTAACATGGTAATATGACACCACAATGTAATTAAAGGAGAAAGACTATGAAAAAAGTAATCGCAATTTTACTCACACTTGCACTTGTCATTGTTGCTTTTGCAGCTTGCGGCGGCAGCACGACAACGGACACCACAACAGCAGCAGACGATACCACAGCAGCGGCAGATGACACCACAGCGGCAGAAACAGTAGCAGACCTTGACTATATCAAGGAAAAAGGCACACTCGTTGTCGGCATCACAAACTTTGCTCCCATGGATTATCAGGAAAAGGGCAGCGAGGAATGGATTGGCTTTGACGCGGATATGGCAAAGAAGTTTGCCGAAAAGCTCGGCGTTAAGGTTGAATTTTCAGAGATTGCATGGGAAAACAAGGTTCTTGAGCTTGATTCCAAAAACATTGACTGTGTATGGAACGGCATGACCCTTGACGATGAAGTTAAGGCAGCTATGTCCTGCTCCAAGGCATATTGCAACAACGCACAGGTAATCGTTGTTCCGGCAGACAAAGCTGAACAGTATGCAACGGCAGAGGCTTGCAAGGAGCTTTCCTTCGCGGTTGAAAACGGCTCCGCCGGCAAGAAGCAGGCAGAGGCAAACGGCTTCAAGTTCACAGAGGTTGTTGACCAGGCTACCGCTGTTCAGGAAGTAGCCGCAGGTACATCCGATGCCGCTATTATCGACTCCCTTATGGCTTGCGCCATGGTAGGCGAGGGCACGGGCTTTGAGCAGCTTACATATACCGCCAGCCTCAACAGCGAGGAATACGGCGTAGGCTTCAGAACGGGTTCAGACCTTGTTGACGCTTTCAACACCTTCCTTGATGAAGCTATCGCAGACGGCACGGCACAGGCAATTGCAGAGCAGTACGGCGTTCAGGCGGCTCTCATAAAATAATTAAACACAAGTGAGTGCGGCTCCGAGGCTGTTGCAGTTTCGGAGCCGCAGCCTTTGAAAAGTGAGGAGCAGGCTTTGCCTTCCGCTCTTTTTATGAAATTCTATGGAGATGTAAAAAATGGTTCAGATTATTCATCAGTTTCCCACTGTATTCAATGCACTGAATGTGGGATTTCTGCAAACTTTAAAGCTCTTTCTCGTAACTCTTGCGGGCGCGATTCCGCTTGGGCTTATTATTTCCTTCGGCTCAAAGTCAAAATTCAAGCCGTTGAGTGCGCTTGTCAAAACCGTTGTATGGATTATCCGCGGCTCACCGCTGATGATTCAGCTTCTTATCATCTACTATATGCCGGGACTTGTTTTCGATAACAACATATGGGGCGGCGGTGAGCAGGGCAGGTTTATTGCCTCCTGCGTTGCGTTTATAATCAATTACGCCTGTTACTTTTCGGAGATTTTCCGCGGCGGAATACAGAGTATACCGGTCGGTCAGTATGAGGCGGGACAGGTTCTCGGTATGACGAAGGGACAGACCTTTTTCCGCGTGGTACTTCTTCAGGTGGTTAAGAACATTGTTCCGCCCATGAGCAACGAGATAATCACCCTTGTTAAAGATACTTCTCTTGCGAGAATAATCTCCATGCAGGAGATCATCTGGGCGGGACAGGCTTTTATGAAGGGTTCTCACGGCATTTCCGGCGCAATATGGCCGCTGTTTTTCACTGCCGTATATTACCTTGCGTTCAGCGGAATACTGACTGTGGCATTCGGAAAGCTTGAAAAGAAGCTTTCGTATTTCCATGAATAAGGAGGGGCATTATGGCTATACTTGAGGTCAGAGATTTACATAAAAGCTTCGGCAAAAACCATGTGCTCAAGGGCATTTCATTTGATTTGGAAAAAGGGCAGGTCATGTCCGTTATAGGTTCCTCGGGCAGCGGAAAAACCACGCTGCTGCGCTGTATCAATTTCCTTGAAACCGCTGACAGCGGCAAAATCACCGTTGCCGGGGATGTGCTTTTCGATTCGGACAGCAAAACGAAAATCAGCGAAAAGGAAAGAAGGAACAAACAGCTTAAAATCGGTCTTGTTTTTCAGCAGTTCAACCTTTTTCCGCAGTATAATGTGCTTGACAATGTGACCCTTGTACCCCGTCTTCGCGCTAAAGAGAGGGATGACTACAAGACGAACCGCAAAGCGATTGTTGAGCAGATAGAAAGTGAAGCAAAAGCGTTGCTTGAAAAGCTCGGTCTTTCCGAAAAGCTTGAAAACTATCCCTGTGAGCTGTCAGGCGGACAGAAGCAGAGGGTATCAATTGCCCGTGCGCTTGCGTTAAAGCCGGAGGTTCTGTTTTTTGATGAGCCGACAAGTGCTCTTGACCCGGAGCTTACGGGCGAGGTGCTCAAGGTTATCCGCGACCTTGCAAAAGAAAAAATGACCATGGTTATCGTTACCCATGAAATGTCTTTTGCAAGAGATGTTTCCGATTATGTGATTTTTATGAACAACGGAACGGTGCTTGAGCAGGGAACGCCGGAGGATGTTATCAATAACCCGAAAAATGAAAGAACAAAAGCTTTTTTGATGAAGGTGAACGGTTAAAAATGAACGATATATTTGAAGGCTGTGATTTTCTCACCTTTCCCGGCTGTGAAGCGGCACTGACGAGAACCGTTTTTACTGCGGAAAAAGTAAAAAGCGCCCGTCTTGACATAACGGGACTCGGATATTTTGAGGCATATATAAACGGAAAAGCAGTCAGTGGGGATAAGTATGCCCCTGCCATGTCGGATTATGAAAAAAGGGATTTAACCGGCACGCATATGCCGACACATGACGAGCTTTCACACAGAATTTATTATCTTTCATATGATGTTGGCGAGCTGCTTACGGACGGCGAAAATGTACTCGGTGTTCATGTCGGCGCGGGTTGGTACGGACAGACAAAAAGCCGCAACGAGGGTATGCCCTTCTGGGGCGACAATATGCTTGTTTTTATTCTCACTCTGACAGCGGAGGACGGGGGACATATATACATCCGTTCTTCGGCGGAAAATACCGTATGGAAGCCGAGCTATATTCTTGAAACGCAGCTATATTTCGGTGAATATCACAACATGAGAAAATATGAAGACGGATGGAACAGACCGGGCTTTACGGAAAACGGCTGGTGTAAGCCCGTTTTGCGGCAGAGACCGGATGCGGTGATTCAGAAAGCCGATTTCCCGTCCGACAGAGTGATTTCACATATTATTCCCGAGGCGGTTTATTCCTTCGGGGATACAAAAATATATGACTTAGGCAGATATGCGGCAGGCTATGCCGTAATTTGCTTCAACGACAGCGCATGGATGAACGACACAGCCTCCGTGCGTTACGCTGACGAAAGGAAAGCGGACGGTTCTCTTGAATTTCACTACTGCGGCAGTGAAGCGAGGATGCAGAAGGATTATTTCGCTTATAATGACGAGTGTGAATGCAGGGAGCTTTATCCGCATTTCACATGGCACGCCGGCAGGTATTTTGAGGTTACGGGCAGGGCTGATGTGCTGCGGTTTGAAGAGGTTCATACCGACATAAGGCAGGTGTCATCCTTCACAAGCGACAATGAAACCCTGAACTGGATTTTTAACGCCTATGTGCTCACGCAGAAGACAAATATCCACGGCTGCATACCGTCAGACTGTCCCCACAGGGAAAGACTGGGCTATACGGGGGACGGTCAGCTCACCTGCGGCGCGGTTATGAGTGTGTTTGACGCAAGAGAAATGTACCGCAAATGGATGCGCGATATTTTAGACTGTCAGGACAAAAAAGGCGGTCATGTTCAGCACACGGCACCGTTTTACGGCGGCGGAGGCGGACCGGGCGGCTGGGGCGGTGCAATATGCATTGTTCCGTATCGGTATTATAAATTTTACGGTGACAAATCGCTTCTTGCGGACTCCTATTCCGGCATGAAGGCATATCTCGGTTATATGGAATGCCACAGTGAAAACGGTATTGTTGTGAGAGGGGAAAAGGGCGGCTGGTGTCTGGGCGACTGGTGTCCGCCGCATAATGATGTAAAAATCCCCGAAAAATTTGTTAACACATATTTTTATATAAAATGCATTGATATTACGGCAAAAACCGCCGGCTTACTCGGCTTTGAAGATGAAAAAACGCACTGGGAAAACGAGTCAAAGCGCGTAAGAGCACGGTTCAATGAGTGCTTTTATGATGAAAATACGGGCTCTTACTGCGGCGGAATACAGGGTGCGGATGCCTTTGCTCTCGATATAAGCGAGGGCACTGAAAAAACGCTGCAAAATTTCACGGAGAAATACGAAAAGCAGAACGGCTTTGACACAGGCATTTTCGGCACTGACCTGACTGTGAAAATGCTGTTTAAGCACGGATATGCCGATGCGGCAATAAGATTGCTGACAAATGAAACGGAAAATTCGTTTTACAACATGAAAAAGCACGGTGCAACAACTCTGTGGGAAAACTGGGACGGGTGCGATTCCAGATGCCATCCTATGTTCGGCGCGGTCGTCAGATATTTCTTTGAATACATTCTCGGAATACAAAAGACAGGGGACGGATGTTACACCGTTTCACCCATTGTGACGGACAGGCTGAAAAGCTTTTCGGGTACATACGGCACGCCGGACGGAAGTATAAGCGTTTTAGTTCATACGGACGAAAGCGGAAAAAGAAAAACAGAAATAGCCAATACGGGAAATATAATTGTGAGGGAAAAGCTATGATTATCGACAACATAAAAAACGCGGCAAAATATAAGGGCTTAAACGAATATTTTGATAAAGCATTTGAGATTATTGCGGCATTTGCGGCTGATACAGAGGACAAAAAATACATTATCGACGGAGAAAAGGCATTTATAAACCTTTCGACATATGTGAATAAAAATGTCAGCGGATGTAAATTTGAATCCCACGCAAAATATGCGGATATTCAGTTTGTGGTTACGGGTCATGAATACATAGATGTGTGTGACACGCAGGGACTTTCATTTACCGAAAATAATCTTGAAAACGGAGATATTGCTTTTTATGAAAACCCGGAAACATATACACGCGCAGACCTTAAGCCGGGCGATTTTGTTGTCCTTTTCCCGGGTGAAGCACACCGTCCGCTGGTTGCTCCCGACGGAAACGGCATAAAAACCAAAAAAGCGGTCGTAAAGGTTCTTCTTTGACAGAAAAAAACAATTGATGTCCGTATATTTCGTTAATTTCTCATTTTTACGAAAATATTTTCAAAGCTTCTGCTTTTCGACAAATTGCGCACTTGAAAGGTGATATACTTTCCTTGCCGAAACAAAGAAAGGCAACAAAAGGAAAGGAAGATTTATATGATGAAAGAAAAAAAGACCTGCTGTTTCACAGGACACAGACCGCAGAAGCTGCCCTTCGGCTATAACGAGGAGGACGAACGCTGTGTTGAGCTTAAGGAAAAGCTGAAAAAGGAAATTATACGCCAGATAGAGGAAAACGGTGTTTCCCATTTTATAACGGGCATGGCACTCGGAATGGATATGTATGCGGCAGAGGCAGTGCTTCAGCTTAAAGAAATCTATACTGACATAACACTTGAAGCCGCGATTCCGTGCGAAACGCAAAGCTCAAAATGGGCTGAATATCTGCGCGACAGATATTTTTCAATTGCAGAAAAATGCGACACGGAAACGCTGCTTTCCACAAAATATACACGGGACTGTATGCACAAAAGAGACGAATATATGGTGGATAATTCCGATGTGGTTATTGCTCTTTATATTGAAGGAACTCCGGGCGGAACAAAATATACGGTTGATTACGCAAAGAAAAAGGGAAAAGACATTGTGTTTATCGACATCGGCAAGCCGAACGAGGATGAGCAGATGATGCTCGAAGATTTTTGTTGAGCGGGTGAAATTCAGAGTGTGGAGCGTGAATTACCCTGAATATATTTTTATGTTAATCCTTTCCTGATTTGTTTATCAATATTTTTATTATTTGCTGTCTGCTGCTGTAAGCATAAGTCTTGCCGTTTGACGCACTTGCTCACGCACAAATTCCGGCGATATGACCTCGCATTCTCCTGCAAATCCGAACAGCCATGAATAAAACTGCTTGCTGACGGAAATATCGGTTGCAACGGTGAAATGCTCCCCGTCATTTTCGGGACAGATTGAAGCATTCATGCCGAATTTATCAAGCACAACGCCGACGAGGTGGTTTTTGAAACGGATTTTCACCGTTGTTTGTTCGCCGCTGTACATATTGAAAACCTTTTTATTATATGATGAAATGTCAATCTCTCCGAATTTTTCCTTTCCCGCCCGTTTTTCCTGCGTGGCGGAAAGGTTTACCATTTTATCAACGCGGAAGTGCTTTATTTTGTCCTGCGCTGCGTCATAGCCGAGAAGATAATAGTTTTCATCGTCCCATATCAGACAATACGGGCTGATTTCATAAAAATCACCGTCATGTCGGAAAATCGGTTTTTTATGAAGGTCGTATGTGATATAACGGAATTTTACCGTGCAATCGCTGTTTATGGCGGCAGAGATGTGGTCTATATTGTTAAAAATGTTTGTTTGAACGGTTTTTACACGGTTTCTGACAACAACCTGCCGGTGAAGCGCGGCGGCGTTATATTTATTTGTAAGCCCCTCGAGCTTTTTGATAAGCTCGAGGCTTTGTTCTTCGGTGATAAATTTAGAGCTTTGCACGGAGTCCACAAGCATTTTCAGCTCCGGCAGCTCAAATTTTTGCGTGTCGTAATAATAACCGCCGTTCCTGCCGCGCCTTTTAACTATATCCTCTCCGTAAAGCTGAAGCTGTTCTATATCGTCATAAACTGATTTGCGCTCTGCGGTAAGTCCGTTATTTTCAAGATGCTCTATTATTTTCTGCACCGAAACAGGATGCTCAAAATCAGAATTATATGAAAGAAAATCCTTTGTGAATAAAATTTTCAGCTTTTGGTTCATTCCGTCAGACATAGCCTGCAACCCCTTTCTTTTATTGTACCATTATAATATATTATTTTTGCATATTCAAGATTGAAAAACGCTGTTACGGATGATATACTGTTTATATGGAGGCGGATAAAAATGAACAGATTAAGTGAATTTTTCCTTTCAATTGACGAGCCTTATGCGGCGGCACTGTTCGAGCATGAGGAAAAGGGCTATTTTTATCGCCATTGTGCGGCTTATGCAAAATGGTTTGACTGTGCCGAGCCGCCCGAATATCAAAAAGGGGAGCTGCTTTATCCGTGCGGTGACCGTTATTTCCGAAATAATTACGACCGGCGCGCCGTAAAGCCGCAGTACGCGCTGACCTATGAGGTAGATGATGCGCTGCTGAAAAAGAAATGCGAGCAGACGGGAAATATAACTGCATATGAAAAAATGCACGCTTTCCGTGAAAAAAGCTGCCATATTTACGGCTGGACGCACGGTTCTCCGAACTATAAGCGCATTGTTAAAGAGGGACTTGCCTCTTACCGGGACAGGATAGCCGCAAGAAAATGCGAAACCGCTGAAGATGCTGAATTTCGCGAAGGGCTGCTTATGCTGACGGATGCTATGAGCCGCTTTGCGGCGCGGTGCCGTGAATATCTGCTGTCTGTCTCGGCTCCCGCCGTGCTCACGGACGCGCTGAAACAGGTTCCGTTTTATCCGGCAAGGAGCTTTTATGAGGGGCTTGTGTGCTGGAATACGGTATTTTATTTTGACGGCTGTGACAATTTAGGTTGTCTTGATGCCGGACTTGAGCATTTATATAATGGGGAGGATATGACCGGGGTTATCGGTCAGCTTTTCTCCAATATGGACAGCGTGGGAATGTGGTCATGCGCCATAGGTCCCGGTTATAATGAAATAACCCGTCAGGCACTTGTTGCCATACGCGGCAAACGCCGCCCTCTGCTTGAGCTGCGCGTCAGAGAGAATATGCCGGATGACCTGTGGGTTCTTGCATATGAGGGGCTGATGTCCGGCTGTACCCATCCGTCGTTTTATAACGATAAGGCTATTCACGATATGCTGCACACCCGTTTTCCGTACATACCCGAGGAGGATTTGAGCCGTTTTTGCGGCGGAGGCTGCACGGAAACAAATTTGGAAGGGCTCACCCATGCGGGCGGCACGGATTTCGATGTTAACCTGCTGAAAATTTTTGAAGAATATATGAAAGAAAATCTTTCAAAAAAAGAAAGCTTTGAAGCGTTTTTTGAAGGAATGTGCGCTGCCGCCGTGGAAGAAACGGCGCGGGAGCTTGATAAAATAGATGAAATTTACCGTTACCGCAGTATTTACCTGCCGCACCCGATGCGAACTATGCTTTTTGATGACTGTATAGATAAGGGCAGGGATTACAATAACGGCGGCACCCGTTACAGCTGGACGATGAACTCCGAAAGCGGACTTATCAATGTTATTGACAGCCTGTCGGCGGTGAAAAAGCTTTATTACACGGAGAAAAAATATACTGCGCAGGAATTTATTTCACTGCTTGCGGCAGAGGATGAGCAGTTTTTCCGTGAATTAAAAAAATGCCCGTGCTTTGGCACGGACGATGAAGAAACCGACCTTATGGGTGCTGAATTTGCCCGGCGCGTGTTCACCGTTTACAGAGAAAAGAAGCCGAAGCTTGAATTTTTGGACGGCTTTACTCTGACCGAGCATCAGTTCACCCGTTATGAGGGTACCGGTGCTTGTGTTGGAGCAACGCCGGACGGAAGACATTGCGGACAGCCCACCTGCGATTCCATGGCAGCGGTGCGCGGAAAGGCGGTGCAGGGTCCGACCGCGATGCTGCGCAGCGCGGCAAGACTGCCGCAAAATCTTGTGGACGGAATTTCCGTTGTGAACCTGACGCTTTCCAAAAGTACATTTTCATCTCCGGCGGTGCTGCGCGGACTTGTAGAGGGATATTTCGCCATGGGCGGAATACAGCTCCAGATAACGCTTACAAGTGAAGAGGAGCTTCTCGACGCTTTGGAAAACCCGGATCAGCACGGAGATTTGATTGTAAGGGTCGGGGGATTTTCCGAATACTTTGTCCGTCTTTCTCCGGCACTCAGACAGGCAATTGTTGAACGCGATGTGCACGGGACGATGTGAATGAAAAATGCAGCATTACAAGTCCAGCCGCAGATAAATAAGATTATCCATCGGGCTGCCGTTATAGCTTTCAACCTCGTAAAAGCCGAAGCTGTGATACAGCCTTATCGCGCTTTCAAGAAAAGCAAAGGTGTCAAGCATTATATGCTTATAGCCGATTTTCCGGGCGTCGGAAATAATACGCCGCACAAGGGCTCCGCCTACACCGTGACTGCGGTATTCGTTTCTGACATACAGCCTTTTCAGCTCACAGCTTTTCCCGTCCAGCTTTTTGAGACCTATACAGCCGGCAAGACTGCCGTCGCAGTAAACTAAATACAGTCTGCCGTCCGGCATGGCGTATTTATGCGCCGGATTTTCAAATTCGTCCGCATAATTCTGTATTTTCAGATAGGACGCAAAGCGGCTTTCGTTAGTAAGCAGCATTTCCATGTATTCCCCGAACAGCTCGCGTATTTCATCTGCTTTACCGTAAGCCTCAACGATTTCAACGGACATTTTTATATCCATTCGTTTTTCCTGCCGGAGCCTATATCAAAATGATATTGCGCTATGCCCATATCCATTTCGGTATAAAAGCCCTTTCCGGATTTTGAAGTGACTTTTTCGCCGTTCAGCGAAAAATAAAATTTCTGCTGATTGACAGCCGTTGGCGCGGCTTTCACCGCTTCGATTCCGTTTCTGTACCATTCGGGAGATGTGTCGTTAAGGTCGGAAATTTCATTCACCGGCTTGCACGGATGTGGCTTTCCCTGCGTAAGACCGTAGCCGACGGAAATAACAACATACAGCTTTTCGCCCTTTTTCAGCTCATATTTCGCCTTGCGTTTATTGAATGTAAGGGCAACCCAGCAGGTGTTGAGCCCGAGTGTCTGTGCTTCAAGCACAAGTCTTTCGCCGTAATAGCCTATATCCCTGTCTCTGCCCTTTCCTCCGGCAAGCACAAAATAATTATTCACGCCGGAAAAATGCCCGTAATGAGCCATAGAGCCGGAAAAGCCCTCCGGCTCGTCTGTGATAAGCTGAAAATGCAGACCCGTTTCCCGGTTGATTTCACCGATTACGGCGTTCAGCGCGTTGATTTTTTCCTGCTCGATTTTACGGTCTGAATATCTTCTGACCGAATGTCGGGCAGCAATAGCTTCGTTTAATGTCATAATTCAATCCCCTTTATTAAAATCGGCTGTAAAAAACGAATGTTTTTACAGCCCCGTTTTAAGAGGGCAGGAAAAAAGAGCCGGAATTGCCGTTCTTCGCTCGCAGGCTGTACTGAAGTACGGCAAGAGCGAAAACGGCAATAGAAAAAAGCAAAGTACAGCATTTTTCGTTCCGGACTTTTTTACACCCTCTTTATTATTCTGCTTCCGTAGCCGACATAAGCTCCGCCTTTGCGGCGCGGCGTTCGTTCAGCTCACGGTACATACGGTCTCTCGTATCCTTGTCTATCCTGTAACCGAACATAGGAAGAATGCTGAGCGCGGAAAGAACCGCGGGGAACAGGGTCGACATGGCAAATATCCACTTCTGCGCCTTGGGAGGCTGAGGACGAAGCTGCGGATAAGCGGTCTGGTCGTAGCCTATCCACTTTTTGATAAGCGGATTTAAAATGCTGTTGAGTCGTGAGGGGATTTTGCAGATTATTGTGCTCGCAACAGACAGCATCGCCTCGTTTCTCGTGCCGGTTTTCCATTCGATATAGTCGTTGCACTCGTTGCGTATCTCGTCGTTTGAAATGTTTGTTACGCCGGAGAAAGCCGCATAAATGCATTCCCATATTGCCGTAACGGGGATCATCGGTCCTCTCTTGGTGAAGAAGGCGTTGCCCTCTCTGTCCTTGAAAATCAGGCCGTAAAAGAATATGGGAATATAGCAAGCCTTCGGTATGGCGTGGCTCGCCATATACAGCGTTCTCGTGGAGTAACGGGAGGCAAGTGAATTATATTTCGTATAGCCTATCGGCTGGAATGCCACAGAAGGTATGCCGGCAATGGTTTCAAATGTCGTCATAAACAGAACCCAGCGGTAATAATTGTTTGTGCTGATGCCTGTACCGAACGAGCTCATGGCATTTGAAATCATGTACATAAGCAGGGGCTTATGTGTAAACACAAGCTTCAGACTGTCGATAACCTTGGGTGTTTCAACGCTCTGGTGAACTCTTTCCTTGGCTATTGTGCCGTACCATGTGGCAACAAGACCTGCCACAAGTGCCGTTGCCGGACCGAGAATGACAAGAGAGAGCTTTATCATCTGCTCACTTGAGCGCTTTTCCGTCGTTTTGATTATGCCGTTTGTGATAAAGTCAAGCATAAATTCAATAATTGTGTTCGGCAGTCCCGAATAGAACAGGTTGCAGTATTTTGTTACGGCAAGCAGCCTGCGCCTGTCAGACGGGTAAGGTGTTATAGTTGAAAGATAGCCCGCAGTTGCCACGGTTTTGAAATTGCTGATTGCCTCCATAAGCATTTCAAGCAGCATATATGCAAGAAATTTCGGAATGGAGTCGCTGTTTGCAATGGCGGAATTGGGCAGAATTACGGGAAGCAGCCAGTAAACCGCAGTGACAACGGCAAGCGGAAGTCCCGAAATGAAAATATACGGAACGAATTTACCCCAGCGTGTACGGGTCTTTTCGATTAAGCCGCCGATGATAAGGTCATCCACAACATCCCATATGCCTGCAAACACATTGAAAAACGATTGCTTGTTAAGTCCGACATTAAGTATGCTGTCAACAAAAAGCTCCTTCTGTCCGTCGATGTTGAAGCCGGTGCTGCCGTCAAACAGCATATAGCCTATGGTTTCTTTTCTTGAAACAACGCGGCGGTCAACCTTGACAAGGCGGTGCAGTCTGCGCTCGATTTCCTCGTCCGTGCCGTACTGTGCCAGCTCTTCATCGGTCAATGCCTGTTTGTTTTCAATCATTCCTCAGTCTCCTCCTTTTCACATTCTTTTTCAAGCGCGGAAAGAGCAACCAGCATTTTTCTGCGTATTTCCGATTTGCTCATGCCCTGTTCAACATATCCGAAATATTCCTCCGAAGGCAGGCCGCCGATAAGACAGGCAGTGTGCTTTACGGGTATGCCTTTTTTCAGCAATATAATGTTCCACGCGAAAAGGAAAAGCAGCAGTGCGGTGTAAAGATATGCACCGACACCCGCCGTATTGCCGCTGCCGGAGAACATAAAGGCGGCAATTGAGCCCGCACTCAAAAGCGGGATAAGCAGGTATGTAATAATGACGCGGATTTTTCCGTGCTTTCCAAGGGACATAATGATAAGCACAAGGCTGACGATAATCAGCACAGCTGACAGCAGCAGCAGCGATGCCGAAAGCTTTAACGGGCTTGAAAACGCGCCCAAAAGCACCTTGTCAATGCCGGCTTCGTTGATTTTGCCGTATACCGCAAGCACATTCATTTTTTCGCCGTTCATTGTGCATAAGGGCAAAAACAGAGCACCCACGGGAAGAAGAGAAAAAACAATTCTTAAAATCGCAAGCTTGCTGCCTGCGTATGCCGCCTTTGCGCGGTCTACCTTCGGCTGAAACCGGGCGTGCTCTATTTCAGCCTTTTCGCTTTCCTCAAGCAGATTTTTGTTGGAATCAAAATAATTAAGATTAGCGCCGCAGCCGGGACACACGGGTCGCCAGTCTTTCAGGTGCAGCTTTCTGCCGCAGCTCGGACAGTTCGCCAATGAAGCTCCCTCCTTATCTCATCGCCGCAAGGTCGCGGTAATTGATAAGCTTTATACCGTTTGCCTCAATATGCTGTTTGGTGGCGGGGTCTGAAAGTATTCTGTATTCCCATACCCTGCGGTGCCAGCAGCCTGTTATGCTTTTCAGCTCATCCGTTTCAAGTGACGGGTGCATATATGTTTCCGTAACGCCGTTGGGGAAGGATTTGTAAAGCTCATAAATATATTCTCTGAAATCCTCATAGTCCTTAAAATCCTTACCGTCCCACTCGTTGGGAATAAGATAATCGGGCAGGGCAACACCCTTTGCGTCCGCATAGGCGATAACCTGCGAATAGGCGTTATTGAGTGCTTCATAATCTATCTTTATTTCAAGCGTGGAATTTCCCGCAAGCTCCGGGGGAAGATAACGGGGAAGTCTGAACGGCAGACCGTATTCGGCGCAGATGTCGAGAGTGAGCAGCAGCAGCTCAAATCTGCCCGTTTCAATACCGTAAAGTGAGCCCATATGGTTGTCAAGGTGAGACGGAGTAAGTCCGAGTTTTTTGGAAAGCTCCACCTGTGCGCGAATTTCGCCTGCAAGCTCACCAAGGTCGGCGTGCTTTTCCACATCAACGCTTTCATGCCACATAAAGCCCTCTTCGTCGCGCAGAGAGGATGTGTTGTCGGTGTTGACGGGAGCCCAGCGGTAATCGCCCCATTCGCTTGTTAAGGTAAGATGAGTTCCTATCGCATACTGCGGATTGTTCTTTGCGAAAATACAGGCTTTTTTTGCCCAGCTGCATGGCATCATAATCGTTGAAGAGGTGAGTGCGCTTTTCTCGTTTTTGAAAAGGTCGGACACGGCAAGAACGGAAGCGTTGCACATACCGAAGTCGTCCGCGTTGATAATAAGGTATCTGTCTGACATTTTGGGTCTCCTTTTTCATTTTTTACTAATATATCACATAATGATATATAAATTCAATAGAAATTTATTGATTGTGCGACGGATAAGTGATATAATATGAAAAAATAGGTAAGAATGGAGATCTTTATGAAAAAAAAGCTGAAAATAATCATTCCGGCAGCGGTATTTGCACTGCTGATAATCGCGGGCTGTATTACCTATGCCGTATTGCCGCATAAGCTTAATTACAATATAAAAGATATCGAAGGCGTGGGCAGCACGGTTGAGGTGGTTTCAAAGGACACGGACGAGATTACAATAAAGAAAAACGGTGACGGCGAATTTAAGGTTGTCCTGTTTACCGATATGCACCTTGACGGCAAGAACAAGACTTCATATACAACGGTTGATTATTTTGTAAAGAACATACAGCGTGAAAAACCCGACCTTGTTCTGCTTGCAGGCGACAATGTAACCTCCGCATTCAACAAAAAAAGAACAAAACAGCTTGCTGAAATTTTTGAAAAGCTCGGCGTATACTGGGGCGGCGTGCTCGGCAACCATGAGGGCGACAACGGTTTTTCATACGCAAGAGATAAAATGGTTGATACCTTTTCATCTTATGACCACTGCCTGATGCTGAGAGGACAGGAGGATATATGGGGTGACTGCAATTACTGCATCAACATTCTCAACGATGACGGCACACTGAAAAAAACCTTCTATTTCCTTGACACGGGTAACGATGCCATGCCCGGGGAAATTGAAAAATACAATGTGACCGAGACGGACAGGCATCTTTACGACGGCGCAAAGGAAAACCAGGTGGCATGGTATACGGAAAAAGCGAAAGCCAATAACGAAAAATTCGGAAAAAGTGAATCTATTATGGTCGTACATATTCCGCTTTATCAGATGAGACAGGCAGCGGAAACAGAAAAATTCCTTTACGGCGCGAAAAATGAGGGCGTTTGCTCGTCATGCTTTGACAGCGGGCTTTTCGACGCGGTGAAAAAGTCGGGAACAAAGACTGTTTATTTCGGGCATGACCATGTCAATAATTTTGCCGTGGAGCTGGACGGCGTTACCATGAGCTATCTTGAAGCTTCCGGCTACGGTTCATATAATATGAAAAGCAAATTTGACTCTCCCGAAAGCGAATGGCTGCAGGGCTGCACCGTGCTGAATATCGCGGAAAACGGAGGTTTTACGCACGAGGTCAGAATAAATCACGCGGCGGATTGACATCTTCGGTGCAGAACGAAAAGCAAAATATTTGTGTGAATTAGCCGATGATTTCTCCAAGCTTTTTTTTGCAGCTTACGGTTTCTGCTTTACTTTGAGAAATTATTCTTTGCTTTTCTAACCGTTTTTTCGCTCTCGGCATACTTAAGTATTGCCTTCGAGACGAATAAAACGCTTTCTGCATCCGAATCTGTCTAATCCGGTTGACATCTTCGGCATATCTAAACAAAAGAAAGGGGCTGATTGCTTTGAAGCATCAGGACATTATAGACAGACTTACATTAAAAGAAAAGGCGGGGCTTTGCTCCGGGTTGGATTTCTGGCATTTCAAGGGGATAGAAAGACTTGGACTGCCATCAATAACGGTGACTGACGGACCTCACGGATTGCGCAAAAAGGCGGAAAATGTAAAGGGTGTTGACCTGAAAAAATCCGTCCCGACAACCTGCTTTCCCACCGCGTGTACCTCGGCGTGCTCATGGGACAGGGAGCTGCTTTACCAAATGGGCTGCGCCATGGGCGAGGAATGTCTGAAGGAAAAGGTTTCCGTCATTTTGGGTCCCGGTGTAAACATGAAAAGAAGTCCTCTCTGCGGCAGGAATTTTGAATATTTTTCAGAAGACCCGGTGCTTGCCGGTGAGCTTGCCGCGGCACTTATCAACGGCGTGCAGTCAAAGGGTGTCGGCACCTCGCTAAAGCATTTTGCCGCTAACAGCCAGGAAACGCGCAGAATGACCGTCAGCAGTGTGGCGGACGAGAGAACCATGCGTGAGATATACCTTACTGCGTTTGAAATTGCCGTGAAAAAGGCACAGCCGTGGACGGTGATGTGTGCGTATAACCGCATAAACGGAACCTACTGCTCCGACAGCGGAAAGCTGCAAAATGAAATTCTGCGCGACGAATGGGGCTTTGAGGGTCTTGTTGTTACTGACTGGGGCGCGGCAAACGACCGTGTAAAGGGACTTCAAAACGGCTGTGATGTGGAAATGCCATCCTCCGGCGGATATAACGACAAAAAAATCGAGGATGCTGTACTTTGCGGCTCACTCGACGAAAAAGTGCTTGACAAAGCGGTTGACCGGGTGCTGGATGTAATTCTTAAATCCAAAGAGGTTCTCGGAGAATACGGCTATTCTGCGGATGAGCACCATGCCCTTGCAAGAAAAATCGCCTCACACAGCGCGGTTTTGCTGAAAAATGAAGAAAATATTCTTCCTCTTGACGGCAATAAAACCGTTGCCGTAATAGGTGAAATGGCAGTGTCGCCGCGTTATCAGGGTGCGGGCAGCTCATGTATCAACCCAACAAAGCTTGACAACGCACTTGAAGAGCTGAAAAAAGCCGGCATAAGTGCAACCTATTCAAGAGGATATGACAAGAAAACCGATGAAGTCAGCGATTCTCTTATTGTTGATGCCTGCACAAAGGCAAGAAAAGCGGATATTGCCCTGCTTTTCATCGGACGTACGGAAATATACGAGGGCGAGGGCTACGACAGAAAGCATATGCGTTTGCCCGTTTCACATATTGAACTTGCAAAGGATGTTATAAAAGCCAATCCGAATACGGTGGTTGTGCTTTCGGGCGGCAGCCCCGTTGAAACGGGGGATATACAGGGTGCAAAGGCAATTGTTTACGCAGGTCTCGGCGGTCAGGCATCCGGCTCGGCAATAGCTGATGTGCTTACAGGCGCGGTCAATCCCTCCGGCAAGCTTGCGGAAACCTATCCCGAAAAGCTGGAGGACACGCCCTGTTATAAATACTTCCCGGGATTTCCGCGCACGGTGGAATACAGAGAAGGTCTTTATATCGGTTACAGATATTATGACACAGCGAAAAAGGCGGTAGCCTATCCGTTCGGCTACGGACTTTCCTATACGGCTTTCAGCTATTCCGGCATGAGGGTCAGCAGAAAGAATATCAAAGACGGCGACAGCATTACCGTTTCATTTAAAGTAAAGAATACAGGCGACATAGCCGGAGAAGAAATATGTCAGCTTTATGTGCGTGATGTGCAGAGCACGGCTTACCGTCCCGAAAAAGAGCTTAAGGGCTTTGAAAAGATTCATCTGGAGCCGGGCGAGGAAAAGAGCGTAAAAATCACTCTTGACCGGCGTGCGTTTGCGTTCTGGAACACGCAGACGGGCAACTGGTGCGTTGAAAGCGGTCTGTTTGAAATTCTTGTGGGTGCGTCAAGCCGCGATATAAGGCTGAAAAGTGAGGTTAATGTAGCAGCGGACGAATGTGAAACGGCTGATTTGAGTGAAAAGCTTCCGTCATATTATTCGGCTGATGTGAACGATGTTTCCGACGCGGAATTTGAAGCACTTCTCAGTGAAAAAATACCGAAGCGGTTCACAAGCCCCGACGAGGAGCTGACACTGCTTTCCACCCTTGAGGACGCGAGAATGAAAAAATGGGGCAGGCGCATAGTCGGCGTTATTGACGCGGTGACGGCGAAGGTCTTTGACCCGGACGACCCCAACAGCGAAATGGTGAAGGTTTCCCTTTACACCATACCGATAAGAAATATGGTAACTATGAGTGCCGGAGTTTTAAGTGAAGAAGCGGCAAAAGGTATGCTGATGATTTTAAACGGCAAAAAGGGTATACAGGGTCTCGGAAAGCTTATCGGCGGTGTGCTCAAAAATATAAAAAATATTAAAAATCTTTCAATGTAAAGCAAAAAGCTTGACATACACGGCAAAGTGTGTATAATATAGTCGAATTGAATAACTTCTCCTTATTAAGAGTAGCGGAGGGAACAGGCCCTGTGAAGCTCGGCAACCTGCGAAAGCAAGGTGCCAAATCCTGCGGTGAAGACCGGAAGATGAGGTAATCTAAGCCGCAGTTTTCCGACTGCGGTATTTTTTAATGAAAAGGCGGTAAAAAAACATGGCAAGACATTTATTTACATCAGAATCGGTGACAAAGGGACATCCCGACAAAATATGCGACCAGATTTCAGACGCGGTGCTTGACGCGGTGCTTTCCGAGGATAAAATGGGCAGAGTTGCCTGTGAAACGGCGGTAACAACCGGTCTTGTGCTTATAATGGGCGAAATTACAACAACTGCGAAGCCGGATTTCAACGCCATTGCAAGAAAGGTTATCAACGAGATAGGCTATGACGATGCATCAAAGGGCTTTGACGGCAACACCTGCAGTGTGCTTGTTGCTCTCGACAAGCAGAGTGAGGACATCAGCATGGGCGTCAGCCGCTCCGCAGAGCTCAAGGGCGGCGATGAGGATGAATACAACCTCAACGGCGCAGGCGACCAGGGCATGATGTTCGGCTTTGCGTGTGACGAAACGCCGGAGCTTATGCCTCTGCCGATTTCTCTTGCGCATAAGCTGACAAAGAAGCTGACCGAGGTCAGAGAAAACGGCACTCTCCCGTATCTTCGTGCCGACGGCAAAAGTCAGGTCACGGTTGAATATGACGACAGTGACAAGCCCGTCAGAATTGATGCGGTCGTTATTTCCTCACAGCACAGTGCCGACGCACAGCTTGACACCATCAGAAAAGACATTATTAAGAATGTTATAACTCCCGTTCTTCCCGAAAATCTTGTTGACGAACACACAAAGATTTATGTCAATCCCACAGGACGCTTTGTTACGGGCGGACCGCAGGGCGACAGCGGACTGACAGGCAGAAAGATTATTGTTGATACATACGGCGGATATTCCCGTCACGGCGGCGGTGCTTTCTCCGGCAAAGACCCGACGAAGGTTGACCGCAGCGCGGCATACGCGGCAAGATATGTTGCAAAAAATGTTGTCGCGGCTTCCCTTGCAAAGAAGTGCGAGGTTCAGATAGCTTACGCCATCGGTGTTGCCCGTCCCGTTTCGGTTATGGTTGACACCTTCGGCACGGGTGTTATTGACGACAGTGCCCTTTCCGAAATTATCGGCAAGGTATTTGACCTTCGCCCGGCGGCAATAATTGACACTCTCGGTCTGCGTGCGCCGATTTACCGTCAGCTTGCGGCATACGGTCATGTGGGCAGAGAGGATTTGGGTGTTAAATGGGAGGAAACCGATAAGGTTGACGAGCTTCGCGCCCTTGCAGGACTGAATTGAAATAACGGAGCCGGGACGCATTTTCCCGGCTCCGTTATTAAGGTAAAATTATAGTTGGGCAAGCAGTTAATTTGGGGTAGGAGCTGCCATAGTACATAATCGTTTCAATCCGGCATCAAAATATGTTTTATCAATTTCTATACCGATATATTTTCTGTTTAACGATAAAGCAGCTTCACCGGTGCTGGCAACTCCGCTGAAACAATCCAAAACCACATCGTTTTCATTTGAAGCAATTTGTATTATTTTTTTAAGTACGGTAACAGGCTTTTGGGTCGGATGCAAGCTTTTCCCCTCGGAATCTTTTATTCGTTCACTTCCCATGCAGATACCGGATTCGATAAAATTATGCATATCCTTTTGATTTGTAAAGTTCCATGTGTGTCCCTTATTCCAACAGCTTACAATAAGTTCACAACTGTTCAGAAAAGATAAAAAATGATAAAATAAAGTATGCTGAAAAAGTTTTATTATAAAGGTTTAACATTTATTTATTTTATTTTGAAGGTTCAACAAAAAACAGTTGCATACGCATTGTTTTTATGATATACTGAAATAACTGTTTTGTGTACGGAGGCGCGTTTATGAACAGCTTTATAAGTGATTTTTATATCGGGAATAATCTTCATCGCGTTGAGGTGCTTGCATCTCCATTCAAAAGCTCACAAAAAATATTTGTTGATAACAAGCCTTTTATCGACCATAAGGGCACTCTTGTCAACGGTCATATGTTTTATGATATAACGGTTGAAAATGTGCCGCTTGTGGTAAGCATAAGAGATTGCGGACTTTGCTGTGAATGCAATGTTTTTCTTGATAATGTTTCCATTATTGACGGGGCAAGACTTGACGCGAGGAAAACCGAGGCGGAAAAAAATATTGAAGAAGGCTTCAGCAAGTATATGCTTAAAAATACCGGCAGGTTTTTAAAACAGTCGGTGATATTTGCGGTTCTCTTTATATTATTGTATATCCTTATGGCAGGCTTTAACGCAATGGTTATTTATGCCGGACTTATCGCATATCCCATAGCTTTCATATTTAATATTACTGTGAGCTGGGAAAAGCAGAAAAGTACGGTTGAAAAGTGGTACAGACAGTACCAGCAGTGGCAGGGCGCACCGCATTCAATATAAAGGAGCGGTTACAAAATGGTCATAGCGGGTTTACAAAAGCTGACGCTGCTTGATTATCCGGGCAAGGTTGCCTGCACTGTGTTCACGGGCGGATGCAACCTGCGATGTTCGTTTTGCCATAACGCCGGTCTTGTTACCGGTGATATTCCTTTTGAAGACGGGGAAGAGGTTTTCCGTCTGCTTGAAAAAAGGCGCGGCGTGCTTGACGGAGTGTGTATCACCGGGGGTGAGCCGCTTATGCAAAAGGGCATTGAGGAATTTATCAGCCGTATACACGCCGAAGGGTACTGTGTAAAGCTTGACACCAACGGCTGTTTTCCCGATAAGCTTGAAAAAATACTTAAAACGGGTAATGTGGACTATGTTGCCATGGATATTAAAAACTGCCGTGAAAAATATCCGCTCACAGTGGGAATTGATAATTTCAATACCGCACCCGTTGAAAAAAGCGTTGAAATATTAATGAATGGAAATGTGGACTTCGAGTTTCGTACCACCGTTGTAAATGAGCTTCATTCGCTTGACGATATGCGCAGAATAGGTGAATGGATACAGGGCGCGAAAAGGTATTTTTTGCAGCAGTTTAAGGATTCCGGGGAGCTGATAAACGGCTTCGGTCTTACCGCTCCCGATGCTCGGCAAATGCAGAAAATGCAGAAGCTTATGCAGTGGTATGTTCCGGACACCCGAATCAGGGGTGTAGAAAATTAATTTATAAATCACAATATTTTGGTGATATTTTCGTTGACATACACAATTTATTGTGATACAATAGCGGTGCTCGTCTGAAATAAGGCGGGCACCTGTTTGATTTTTATAATATAATTCAAGACGGGAAAAATAGCTTATGTACAGTGTTGTTAAAAGAGACGGTCAGATTTCAGACTTTGATATTTCAAAAATTGCCGTTGCCGTTACCAAGGCTTTCGAGGCGCAGCAAAGGGAATATCACCCCTCTGTTATTGACTTTCTTGCGCTGAAGGTTACTGCGGATTTTGAGACGAAAATCAAGGACGGTCTGGTTGCTGTTGAAGATATTCAGGACAGTGTTGAGTCTGTGCTTGTTCAGGCCGGATATGCGGATGTTGCAAAGGCATATATTCTTTACCGCAGACAGCGCGAAAAAATGAGAAACATGAAATCAACGATTCTTGACTATAAAGAGATTGTTGATAATTATGTTAAAATCAACGACTGGAGAGTGAAGGAAAATTCCACCGTTACCTATTCTGTCGGCGGACTTATTCTTTCAAACTCCGGCGCAATAACCGCTAACTACTGGCTTTCCGAAATTTACGACGATGAAATTTCAAAGGCTCACAGAGACGGCGACATTCATCTGCACGACCTTTCCATGCTCACGGGCTACTGTGCCGGCTGGTCACTGCGTCAGCTTCTTAAAGAAGGTCTCGGCGGCGTACCCGGAAAGATAACCTCCGCTCCCGCAAGTCACCTTGCCACGGTCTGCAATCAGATGGTGAATTTCCTCGGCATTATGCAGAACGAATGGGCAGGTGCACAGGCGTTTTCATCCTTTGATACCTATCTTGCGCCGTTTGTCAAGGTTGATAACCTTGATTATGATACCGTTAAAAAGTGCATAGAGTCGTTCATATACGGTGTAAACACGCCTTCACGCTGGGGCACGCAGGCTCCGTTTTCAAATATCACCCTTGACTGGACTGTTCCGGCTGACCTTGCCGAGCAGTATTGCATTATCGGCGGCAAGGAAGCCTCCTTCAAGTATAAGGACTGCCAGAAGGAAATGGATATGGTGAACAAGGCGTTCATAGAAATTATGATTGAGGGCGATGCCAACGGCAGAGGCTTCCAGTATCCGATTCCCACCTATTCAATTACAAGTGACTTTGATTGGTCAGACACGGAAAACAACCGTCTTCTGTTTGAAATGACCGCTAAATACGGCACACCTTATTTTTCAAACTACATCAACTCCGATATGGAGCCCAGCGATGTAAGAAGTATGTGCTGCCGTCTGAGACTTGATTTAAGAGAATTGAGAAAGAAATCCGGCGGCTTCTTCGGCAGCGGCGAAAGCACCGGCTCCGTAGGCGTTGTTACTATTAATATGCCCCGTATTGCGTATCTTGCGGAAAATGAGGCTGATTTTTACAAGAGACTTGACAGGCTTATGGATATTTCCGCGCGTTCGCTCAAGATAAAGCGCGAGGTTATCACAAAGCTTCTCGGCGAAGGTCTTTATCCTTATACAAAGCGTTATCTCGGCACATTTGCAAACCATTTTTCCACCATCGGTCTTATCGGTATGAACGAGGTGGGTCTCAATGCCAAATGGCTCGGCGGCGATATGACGGACGAGCGCACACAGCAGTTTACCAAGGACGTTCTTAACCATATGCGCGAACGCCTTTCAGACTATCAGGAGAAATACGGCGATCTTTACAACCTTGAGGCAACTCCGGCAGAGTCCACGACTTACCGTTTCGCAAAGCACGATGTTGAGAAATATCCCGACATCATCACTGCGGCAGAGCCGGGCGGAACACCGTATTATACAAATTCATCCCACCTGCCCGTAGGCTTCACCGCAGATATATTTGAAGCACTTGACATTCAGGATGAGCTTCAGACGCTCTATACCTCCGGCACGGTATTCCATGCCTTCCTCGGTGAAAAGCTTCCGTCATGGGATTCTGCGGCGGCTCTTGTGAAAAAGATTGCTTATAATTACAAGCTGCCTTATTACACGCTTTCACCCACATATTCGGTATGTAAGGATCACGGATATATTTCCGGCGAAAAATATGAGTGTCCCGTATGCGGCAACAGGACAGAGGTTTATTCCCGTATCACCGGATATTACCGTCCTGTTCAGAACTGGAACGACGGAAAGACACAGGAATTTAAAGAACGCAAGGTTTATGATATTGCAATTTCTCACCTTGATAAAAGTGAAAGAACCGCTGCTTGCGATGCTGCTTGTGCGGCATACACTCCGGCGGCGGAAAGAAAAATAATCCTGTTTGCAACCACCACCTGCCCCAACTGCAAGGTTGCGGCGGCTATGCTCGACAAGGCAGGCATACCTTATGAAAAGATTTATGCCAATGAAAACCTTGAGCTTGCGAAAAAATATGACGCAAAGCAGGCTCCCACCGTTGTTGTGGAGGCTGACGGCGAGGTTATTGCAAAATATGCAGGCATTGCGGCGGTAAAGGGATTTATAGAAGCGAATACTGCGGCAGTATAATGTATAATTGAGTTAACCCGAATTTTCATTATCATTTCGGGATTATCCCATGTGCTGAAAAGAGGAGACGGCATATGTATGATATAATAATAATCGGCAGCGGCGCGGCAGGACTGACAGCCGCGGTCTATGCAGCAAGAGCGGGTAAAACCGCTCTTGTTATAGAAAAAAACGCCTTCGGAGGACAGATAACCTATTCTCCGAAGGTTGAAAATTTTCCCACGGTGAAGCAGATAAGCGGCAGTGAGCTTGCAGACAGAATGGTGGATGCCGCCATTGAGCTCGGCACAGAATTTGAAATGGACACCGTGAAAAATATAACAGATAACGGCAACACGAAAACCGTGGTGTGCGAGGGCGGCAGCTTTGAGGGTAAAACCGTCATTATCGCTGTGGGCGTGAAACACAGACAGCTTGGTCTGCCCCGTGAAAATGAACTTATCGGGAACGGAATTTCCTTCTGTGCGGTTTGCGACGGCGCTTTTTTCAGCGGACAGGATGTAGCTGTGGCAGGCGGCGGAAATTCCGCATTGCAGGAGGCTGTTTATCTTTCGGAAATATGCAGCCATGTCACCGTTATTGAGTGTATGCCGACCTTTACGGGTGAAAAGACCCTTATTGAAAAGCTTGAAAAGCTTCCGAATGTTACAATGCTTTCAGGCACAGCGATAAAGGGCTTTATGGGTGAGGACAGCCTCACGGGACTGACTGTTGAGGATGAAAGCGGAGAACGCACGATTTCCGTCAGCGGACTTTTCGTTGCGATAGGTCTTGAGCCCGATAACGCTGCGTTTTCTTCTGTTGCCGTGCTTGACGACAGAGGGTATCTTGTCAGCGATGAAAGCTGTGAGAGCGGCACAAAGGGCGTTTATATTGCAGGCGACTGCCGTAAAAAGAGCATAAGGCAGCTTACCACCGCCTGTGCTGACGGCACGGTTGCAGCACTTGCCGCGTGCAGGTATATTGACAATATGTAAATTTAATCCTATAATAATCAGCAAATGAACAAAAAATAATTTAAAGGAATTGGTTTGATAATGAGTCTTGAAATAAGCGGTAAAAGTATAGATGAAGAAAGAGCGTTATACGGTGTTGACGGAGCCGTTATAACCGACTGCATTTTTGACGGACCTGCCGACGGTGAATCCGCGCTTAAGGAAAGCCGTAATGTAAGTGCGGAAAAATGCGTATTCAGTTTAAGATACCCCTTCTGGCATGTTACCTCGGCGCAGATAACGGATTGTGACCTGACGGAAAACTGCCGTGCCGCGCTGTGGTACTGTGACGGAATTGAAATATTTAACAGCCGTCTGAACGGAATAAAGGCACTGCGCGAAAGCAGGAACATTTATCTGGAGAATTGCGAGGTCAGCTCGCCGGAGCTTTTGTGGAAATGCTCGTCTGTGAGTGTTGAGGGAGGCAGCATTGAGTCTGAGTATCCGTTTTTTGAATGTGAAAATATAGACGCGACAAATATGCGGCTGAAAGGAAAATATTCATTTCAATATGTGAAAAATGCGGAGCTTGACTCCTGTACATTTGAAACTAAGGACGCATTCTGGCACAGTAAAAATGTAACGGTGAGAGACAGCGTGATAAAAGGTGAATATCTCGGCTGGTATTCGGAAAACCTGAAGCTTATACGCTGCCACATCGTCGGTACACAGCCACTTTGCTACTGTAAAAATCTGACGCTTGAAGAATGTACAATGGAAAATGCCGACCTTGCATTTGAAAGAAGTGCCGTCAACGCATGGATTCACGGAAATATAGACAGTGTGAAGAATCCGGAGCGCGGCAGTATAAAGGCTGACTCGATTGGTGAAATAATACTCGAAAAAGAGTATTGCGACCCGATGCTGACGAAAATATCAGTAAAATAAACACAAAAACAACCCGATGCATATAATGAGAATGCATCGGGTTGTTTTTAGAGAGGGAAACGGAAATTTTGATTAAACTGACGGCTTTTCTATTATCTTTGCTCCGCTTTCCTGCTCGTTTTCCTGTAAATTACCATGCCGATAAGTCCGGCGAGGGCGGTGGCACCGAAGATGACGGCGGATTTTATATAATTGTCTTCACCGAGGGAATTGCCGCACCATGTGGAGGTGATGATGGACGGTATACGCGCGATACCCGTATAAAACAGAAACCACGGGATGTTCAGCTTTGTTACGCCTGCAAAATAGGTGAATAGATCCTTTGGCGTACTCGGTATGAGATAAAGCAGGAACATCGTGCTGCCCAGCCTTTTGCCGTCTTTTAGAAAGCTTAAGGAATTCAGCTTATCGAGGGGAACGAAAAGCTCAATAACCTTTGTGCCGAAAAAACGAGTGATAAGCAGAATGGCGAGAGAGCCGATTTCCGTGCCGAGCATACAAAGTCCGAGTCCGCCCCATATGCCCCACGCATATCCGGAGCCGATTTCAAGCGGTTCAGCCGGGATAATTTTGACCACGGTCTGCAACGCCCTTACGGCAACGAATACCGCCTTGTCATATCCTCCGAAGCGTGACAGCCAGAGCTTGAATTTTTCCGCGTCCTTCACCGTTTCAAGAAGCTGTCTGCCGAAGGTGAAATACAGCACGGCAAAGCCGCAAAGCAAAAGCAGGAAGGTTATGACAGCCGCCGTGCGCTGTATTTTTACGGACTTAGGCGCGTTTTTCATTCCGTTTACATATTCTGTGATTTTTTCTTTTATTTTCATTATGCAGACTTTCCTTTTTTGCCGCCGCCTTTTCTTGAAGAACCGAGAAATTTCGGATTCATGTTTTTATATCTGAAATAGTAAGGCGCGAGAACTCCGTTGTATTCATCCTTCCACGGCTTTTCACTGCCGTTGAAATGTACAATGACGGTGTGTTTGTCAATCCAGCCCGTACCGGGGTCAATTTTGTGATAATATACGGTTTTTTCGTCAAGATTATATATGCACGGGTCAATGTTTATTGTTCTGTCCCAGAACATACCGTTGATAACATCCTGGTCGGCAAGATAAAGCCTTTTGCCGTTCTCCTTTATGTAGGAGAAAATATCTTCTGTTTTCACGCTTTTTCTCATTTCCGCCACATTCATCATCATAATTCCGGCGTTGACATATTTCTTGTTTTTACCGATATGCAGCCGAAGGTGATTGAGAAGCTCCACAATTCCCTTTGTGTGTCCTGCCGCCGCGATAATATTGCCCTTAAAGTCAATGTTATAAAGGCTGTCAATAGGATTTATTACCACGGTGTCGGGGTCAATATAAAGTATTCTGTCAACGCTTTCGGGCAGGTATTCCGAAAGCAGCAGACGGAAATAGGTTTCCTTCGCCGTTCTTTTCAGTATCGGAGCGTTTTTAAAAAGGCTGTCACTCACCTTTACCGGGTGTATTTTGGTGCGTGTCAGGTCAACATTTTTCTCCATCTGTTTGAAATGACTGTCCGTAAGAGAGGAATGGGCAACATAAATGTCAAAATGTGCATCGGGGTTTGAAAACATCAGCGATTTAAGCATGACGATGAGGTGAGGGACATAATTTCCGTCCAGTGTTACAAGAATATTCATAATTTTCAATCCTTTCATTGAAGTTTTATTTTTGTTATCACAGCCGGATAATAACACATTTTTCGTATAAGGACCGCAAAATGTAATTTTCAGCCGTCTGTATGTAACTTTCGGCTTTATTATAGCGGGACTATCGTAAGAAAAAGATAACAAAAAGCTTAAGATTGAGTTAAAAAGGGCATTTTAGGAAAAATTTAAAAAATATGTGGCAAATGCTGATATACTATGATATAATATACAGAAGTATGCTCTGTATATTCGGAGGTTGGCTTATGATAAAAGATATAAACGGTATGAAAATAAATTATGAGTGCCGCGGCGAGGGCGACCTTGTGGTGCTGCTGCACGGCTGGGGCGCGAACATAACGCTTTTTGAAAATATGATGAATTTTATGAGCACAAAGTACAAGGTGCTTGCCATGGATATGCCCGGCTTCGGGCTCAGCAGTGAGCCTGCCGAGCCGTGGTGTGTGGATGATTATGTAAGCTTTGTTGTTGAGTTTCTCCGGGATTACGACACAAAGAATGTTATTCTTTTAGGTCACTCCTTCGGCGGCAGGGTGGCAATAAAAATATGCTCTCTTGACCCGAAGCCCTTTGAAGTGAAAAAGGTGGTGCTGGTTGACAGTGCCGGGGTTATGCCGAAAAAGAGCGGAGTGGAAAACAGCGGAATTATGAAATTTGCCAAAAAGGTTCTCAACAGTGAAAAGGCAAATAAGGTTGCTCCCAATGCGATAGAAAAGTTGAGAAAAATGCGCGGCAGCGCAGACTATAATGCGGCGTCTCCCATTATGAGAAAAACTCTTGTCAATGTGGTAAACGAGGATTTGACCGCTCTTATGCCGAATATGAAAATGCCTGTTCTCCTTGTGTGGGGCTCACTTGATACGGCAACGCCGCTTGCGGATGCCGAGCTTATGGAAAAGCTGATGCCGGAGGCGGGACTTGCGGTGTTTGAGGGCGCGGGACATTATTCCTTTTTGGAGCAGCCCGACCGTTTTAACCGGGTTCTCGGCGTATTCCTTAAAATATGAGAGGTAAAAAGAATGTTTACATTTACACATAACGCAGCAAAATTCATACAGATTTCCATGGTCATACTTCCGCTTATATTTTCGTTTATTGACCAGATACATTTCTTTCAGCTTAATTCATATAAGCCGAAAACCCATTTGCGGTGGCTTAAAAAGAATCCGCCGAAATTCCTTATAAATCTCGGCATAGGTGCGCTTGCGGCGATGTGCTCGCTCATTTCAAGTCTTGCTGTCAGAAGCGCGGTATGGACGGTGATTTTCATCGCGGCTATGGTTGTATGCTTTCCGAGAAAGGGCAAAAAGCCCCTTGTTTTCACCCCGAGAGTGAAAAGGCTGCTGACAACCGCCATACTTTTCAGTGCGGTTGTGCTCGGAGTTTGCGCGGTGAAGCTTGAAAACGCTTTTTCCTTTGCACCTGCTCTCCTGTTCGCCCTGGCTGAGTTTGTTATGCTGATTGCAAACCTTATTAATATGCCGATGGAAAAGGGCATAAACCGGCACTATACAAACGAGGCGAAAAAGCTGCTTGAAAGCGCGGCTGACACAATGAAAACCATCGGTATTACAGGCAGCTACGGAAAAACAAGCGTAAAATATTATCTTACATCCCTTCTCCGTGCAAAATACAACACGCTGATGACACCTGAAAGCTACAATACCCCTATGGGCGTTGTCAAAACCGTAAGGGGCAGCCTTCGTGCGATACATGAAGTTTTTGTGTGCGAGATGGGTGCGCGCTGGAAGGGCGATATCAAGGAGCTTTGCGATATAGTTCATCCGCAGATAGGCATCATAACCTCTGTGGGACCACAGCACCTTGAATCCTTCGGCTCTCTTGATGTTGTCAAGCAGACAAAGTTTGAGCTTGCGGACGCACTGCCTGCGGACGGTATGCTTTTTGTTAACGGAGACGACGCAAATATCGCGTCATACATCGGCTCACGCAAGGCTGTTCGCTACGGCGTGAGCGAGGGCTGTGATTACAGAGCGGAGGATATTTGTGTTTCCGACAAGGGAACCGCTTTTTCCGTGACTTCTCCCTGCGGTGAAAAGCAGCAGTTCACCACAAGACTTTTGGGCAGACATGTTATTATTAACCTGACCGGCGCCATTGCCGTTGCCAATAAAATGGGTATTCCCATGTCGAAGCTCAAGGGTGCGGTAAGAAAGCTTGAGGGCGTAGAACACAGATTACAGCTCACCAATAAAAACGGGCTGACGCTTATTGATGACGCGTATAACTCGAACCCGAACGGTGCAAAGGCTGCGCTTGAGGTTATCAACCTGTTTGACGGCTTTAAAATCATCGTCACTCCCGGTATGGTTGAGCTGGGCGAAAAGCAGGAGGAGCTCAACCGCGAATTCGGCAGGGAAATTGCCGAGGTATGCGATTTTGCGGTGCTTGTAGGACAGAAGCAGGCGGCTCCGATAAAAGAAGGGCTTGCCGGCGCGGGCTACAGCGAAGATAAAATTTATGTTGCGGACACCATAGAGCAGGCGTTGAGCTTTGTTTATACATTAAGCTCCGACGGCAGGAAGAAGGTTGTGCTTCTTGAAAACGACCTTCCCGATAATTATTGAT
>JAKSQS010000020.1 GCA_024404055.1 Clostridia bacterium
CTAACAAGGGAGAGAACAAGCCTTTCAAGCAGACCGTGAAGAGGAAGAAGAATAAGCTCAACGGCAATTTTTATCACCGAGTTCATAACGGCAATGCCGAATTTTGTTGCCGGAAGAGCAAACACCTCGCCGCCCGCAATAAGCTTTACGGGGAAATACAGAATATATATTATAATAAGTCCGAACACATTGGAAAAAAGATAAGTAAGCGCGGCTCTTTTGCCGTTTTTGCTGCTTCCCATAATCGAAAAAAGCACCGGCACGGATGCACCTATGTTTATACCGAGAATCAGCGGCAGACAAACGGAATACGGTATCGCACCCGTAACGCAAAGTGCCTGGAGAATACCGACAGCCGCACTTGACGACTGCACCACGGCGGCAGCAAGTATACCGGCAAGCACACCTAAAACCGGATTGCTGAACATAAGCAATATGCTTTTAAAGCTTTCGCTCTCCTTCAAGGGACCTACCGCATCACTCATAAGCGTCATTGACATGAGCAAAATTGCAAGTCCGAGGAAAATCATACCTAAATTCTTAAAGGTATTTTTTTTCATAAACATATTCATCACAATGCCGGCAAGTGCCAGCACCGCGATAAGCGTTGCCGTAGACAGAATCTGTGAAACAAGGCTGCTGCCGCCCATATCAGATAGGGTAATAATCCATCCCGTCATGGTTGTACCCACATTCGCGCCGAGAATGATGCATATGGCTTGCGTAAGCTTTATCATGCCGGCATTTACAAAGCTTACAACCATTACAGAGGTTGCACTGGATGACTGAATGACCGCTGCAACAAAGGTACCCAAAAGAAAGCCCTTGACAGGAGTCGAAGACAGCTTCCACAAATATGATTCAAGCTTGGGACCGGCAACCTTTTTCAGTCCGTTACCCATTGCCGACATACCGTACAGAAAAAATGCCACGCCGCCCAGAAGCGACAGGATATGTGCAAAATCCATTTCTAATTCCTCTGTTTTCTCCAAAATGTTACAAATTCATTATAATGAAATAATCCGGTCAAGTCAATATAAATATTAATTGACAAAGAGTGCGCATAATGGTAAAATTTTTGTATAAAAAAGAAAGGAGCTGACGGCTATGAATTTATTTGAACGGTTTTTACAGCCGGAAGCCGTTTTTTCGGGAGAATACAACTGTCGTGAGAATTGCTTTATGCGCCTTTATGATGGCATGACGGCGGCAGACCTTGAGGAATATATTATTAAGCTTGCGGACAGCGGCTTTACAGTCAGACAAAGAACCGAAAGGGAAGGCAATATGTTTGCTCTGCTCACGGCGGATATTACGGTTACCGCGCTTTTCACCCCGAATGACGGCTGTTTGCGGCTTACCGCAGCACCGAACACCACCCTGCCCCGGCTTGTTGAGGAAGACTGCGGCGGAGAATGTCAGACAGCGTTTTTCGCCTTTGAAAACGACCACACAATTATCGACTGCGGTATGTGCCTTTTGGTGCAGTGCCCGGATTACAGCTTTTTCATCGTTGACAGCGGACATTATTTTCAGTTCAATGACAATGACAGAATATATAAATTCATGCGTGAGCGCACCCCGAAGGGACAAAAGGTTGTCGTAAACGGATGGCTTATCACTCACGCGCATACAGACCATATCTCAAAGCTTATTGATTTTCTGAAATACAACACTGACGATACGGTTATTGAGGGCTTTTATCAGAATCTTCTGCCATGCGACTATCCAACCGATGACAGTGAAAACCACGAGGAACAGGAAATGGCGGCAAGGCTTTTCCGCATTCTCGAAGAATATCCGGCTCCCGTTTATAAGCTTCACACGGGTATGCGTTTTTATATTCGCAATCTCCGCTTTGATGTGCTGTATACCCATGAAGACGCTTTCCCGGAGCATATAGACGATTATAACGATTCATCCTGCGTTGTTATGCTTGAAGCCGCCGGAACCGAAATTTTCATCCCCGGGGACGCGGCAGTGCTGGCGGATTCCGTGATGAAAAAAAGATATTCTTCTTCATTGAAATGTGATATTGTGCAGATAGCCCATCACGGACACACGGGTCTTTCCGCCGGGTTTTATGAGCTTCTCGGTGCGGATGCCGCTGTTTTCCCCGTGACAAGAATTATGTTTGAGGATGAGCTGCCGAAAAAGGAAGCAAACCGCAAAGCCATTGAGCTTTCAAAGGAATATTTCATAACAAGCGACGGCACGGCGGTTTTTCCGCTGCCGTATAAGCCCGGGAATGCATATACCCTGCCTGACGAAACCTTTGAGGATTTTGAAAAGATAAAAAGAATATGGAGATATGTTTATACAAAGGAGCGCAAGGACAGCCTGTATGAGCTGTTTATTAAAAACGGAGGAAATCCGGAAGACCTTGTTCTGCCGACAAGCAGATACGGCTGGATAGAACCGAAGCCGCCCATTGGTGACGAAAATGGATAAGCTTAAAAAATATGCTTCAAACACCGTTTTATCAAACGGAAATCAGTTCTTTTTCATAAACGCTGACCCGGAAGAAAAAACCACGGGGCTGATTTTTATAAAAGTATACCGCGGCGGTACATTCAATTATGTTTTTGCCTATTCAAGCATACTTGACAGCACCTTTGCCGACGGAAAAAAGAGCCGCTGCAATTTCATCTGCCCGAAATGGACAATCCATTCGCTTGAAGCCGCCGTTGTTGACACCTGTGAGCCGGAAAAATCGGAAAAATCCGTTTTTAAAAAGGTACTTTTCGGCGCAAATGAAGCCGTTGACATTGAAAACAGAGAGCTCCTTTTTTCCGACCCGGTTGAGTTAACTGCCGCAAGCGGACAGTATATCTGCCTGAAAACGGTTTTTTCGGGCGAAAAAATCCCCAACCACGAGGAAAGTCTTGTACCGAAATTCGTTTTTCGTGACGGAAAATGGAGAAGCTCAGTGCATATTCCCGTCCCGGTTTTCACAGGGATTGAAGCAAGCGTGAAAAAGCGCGTCGGCTTTATCGGAGACTCCATAACGCAGGGGCTCGGCACTGAATTTAACGCCTACCGTTATTATTCGGCATATATTGCGGATATTCTCGGTGACGAATATGCATACTGGAATCTCGGCATAGGCTATGCGCGCGGCAGTGATGCGGCAACGGGCGGCATCTGGCTGAAAAAAGCCGGTTATAACGACATTGTTGCTGTCTGCTTCGGCGTGAACGACATATTACAGGGGCATACGGCGGATGAAATAAAAAAGGATATTCTGAAAATCGTTACACAGCTCAAAAGCCGCGACTGTACCGTGATACTGCAAACCGTACCTCCGTTTGATTATGACCGAAGGAATACGGTGACATGGAACAGCGTTAACGCTTATATAAAAACCGAATTAAATACAGTCGCGGATGAAATATTCGACACTGTACCGTTTTTAAGCGCAGACGGGAGCTCACCCGTCAGCAAATTCGGCTCTCACCCGAACGGAGAAGGCCATCTTGTATGGGCAAAAGCTCTTGCGCCCGTACTTAAAAAATATTTATAACGAGGAGAAATACACATGACAGACATTATCAGAATACCTGACGAGACATATATCACGACTGAGGAGGGAATACAGGGTGACGCAGCTTTGCGCTTTGAGCTTAAGGACAGACAGCTTAATGTTTATCTGAAAGCCGCCGATGTAAGGGTAAGATATGTCACACTGCGCTGGAGCTGCGCCGTTGAGCGCGACACACTCATTCTCGCCGACCGCTGGGAACGCTCCTACGGCGACCTCGAATGGAAGTATCCCGACTGCGAGCGTTATATGCCGTGGTATTTCATCGCACACAGAAACGGCGTTACAACAGGTACAGGCGTTCGCGTCAGACCGTCAGGCATGGTTTGCTTTTCTTGTGACCCGCATTCAGTTACAGCATGGTTTGATGTCAGAAACGGCGGCACAGGCGTTGAGCTTAATTCCAGAGAGCTGCTTATGGGCACGCTTGTATGCGAAAGCTATGAGGGCATTTCAGCATTTGAAGCAATGAAACGCTTTTGCCGTGTGATGTGCAGTGACCCGGTTCTTCCCGAAAAGCCCGTATACGGCAGCAACAACTGGTATTACGCATACGGAAACAGCTCCCGTGAAGAAATACTTGCAGATGCGCGCCTGCTTTCTTCCCTTACCGAAGGACTTGAAAACAGACCTTATATGGTTATTGACGACGGTTGGACTGTTAACAGATGCTGCGGGCCGTGGCTGCCTAACGAGAAATTCGGTGACATGAAAACCCTTGCGGATGAATTTAAACAAATGGATGTTCGTCCCGGAATCTGGATAAGACCGCTCAATAATGAGGATATTGCACAGGCACACCCCGATTGGTGCATACAGGCAAGGCACGACGGCGAATTATATCTTGACCCGACAGTGCCGCAGGTACGCGATTATCTGAGAAGCGACCTGCGCCGGATAAAAGAATGGGGCTATGAGCTTGTCAAGCACGATTTTACAACCTATGATATTTTCGGCGCGTTCGGCGGAGGCTTCAAGGGCTCAATTACATATTATAACAACTGGAGCTTTCACGACAAAACAAAAACAAGCGCGGAAATCGTAAAGGAGCTTTACGCTCTGATAAAAGAGGAAACCGCCGGACAGACCGTTATCGGCTGCAACACTGTTTCTCACCTTTCTGCCGGAATGTTTGCCCTTCAGCGCACGGGCGATGACACAAGCGGCAGAGAATGGGGACCGACACGCCGCATGGGCGTTAACACACTCGCCTTCCGTCTTGCACAGAACAAAGCCTTTTATATGGTTGACGCGGACTGCGTGGGCATACTGGGCAATAACATTCCGTGGAAGCTTAACAGGCAGTGGCTTGACCTGCTTTCAAAAAGCGGCTCTCCCCTTTTCGTTTCCTGTCAGCCGTCAGCCGTAAATGAGGAAAGAATACGCGATTTGAAAAAGGCGTTTGAAATCTCATCGGTTCAAAGCGACATTGCCGAGCCGCTTGACTGGTTTTATTCAAAGCACCCGGAGATATGGAGCATAAACGGAGAAAAAACCGTATATGACTGGCACAGCGGATATATCAGAAAAGAACCGTAATAAAACAATTGCATTTTTGAAATTAATATTATATAATGTTAAAATAAAAAAGAAAAAGGAGTATTAATATGCAATTAACAAAAAATTTATCCGGAAGCACCCTCACCATTGCGGTTGACGGAAGAATAGATACCACAACGGCACCCGTTCTCGAAAACGAGCTTAAAGAGTCGCTGAACGACAGCATTGACAGTCTGATAATTGATTTTGAAAAGCTTGCATATATTTCGTCCGCCGGACTTCGTGTTCTTCTCAGTGCGCAGAAGGCCATGAACAAGCAGGGCAAAATGGTTGTAAAAAATGTAAGTGAAGAAGTAAACGAGGTATTTGAAATAACCGGCTTCTGCGATATTTTGACAATTGAATAAGGAGCGTAAATGGATATTTTTGATGAAGCACTGTGCTTTGCGATAAAAAAGCACAGCGGTCAGATACGCAAACGGGCAAAAACGCCGTACATAGTTCATCCGATAGAGGTTGCTTCAATTGCCGCCACCATGACGGATGACCGTGAGGTGCTTGCCGCCTGTGCCCTGCATGACACTGTGGAGGACGCAGACACCACGATTGAAGAGCTGACGGAGAAATTCGGTAAACGCGTTGCCCTGCTTGTAATGACCGAAACGGAGGACAAGCGCGAGGACAGACCCCCTGTTGAAACATGGCAGCTTCGCAAGGAAGAAACTCTGCTGATGCTTAAGAACACAAAGGATATTGCCGTTAAAATAATGTGGCTGGGCGACAAGCTTTCCAATATGCGTTCCTTCGCCCGTGCTTATAAAAAGCAGGGAAACGAGCTTTGGTCTTCCTTTAATCAGAAGGACCCCGAAAAACAGGCGTGGTATTACCGCACAATCGTTCAATACCTTTCGGCACTGAAGGATTATGACGCGTATACCGAGTTTGTCTCACTTGTTGATTATGTATTTTCCGATTTTCCTGTCGTAAAAACGGGGGTATACGATGATGAATAAAATCAGAAAATGCTTCGGCGGCATCAGAATGACATGGGTGAAGGTCATTCTTTCAGCGGTTATTACCGCTGTGTATACGGCACTGATAAATCAGGTTCCTTTTCTCAACGGTACTTCCTTTCAGGACATCGCCGTTTATCTTGAATGCTGGATCCTTTTCGCCGTTTTCATTGTTGTAAACTGCAATAAATGGTGGGAAGCGGCATTAAAATGCTTTGTGTTCTTTCTGATAAGTCAGCCGCTTATTTTTCTTATTGAGGTTCCGTTTTCTGCGGATGGCTGGGGAATATTCAGCTATTACCGCCGCTGGTTTTTCATCACCCTGCTGACCCTGCCGGGAGGTGCTGTCGCATTTTTCGTTAAAAAGAAAAATATGTTGAGCGCCGCCATACTTTCCGTTGCAAACTGTATTCTCGCTTATCAGGCGGCAACATATGTTTCTTTTTTTGAAGATACATTTCCGCGCCACCTGTTAAGTCTGCTGTTTTGCGTGTTCCTTGCGTTTTTCTTTATTTTCGTGCTGTTAGAGGACAAAAAAACAAGAGCGGCGGCATCCGCTGTTTTCATTGCCGTTCTTGCCGCCCTGATGATTTTCACCATAGTCCGATTAAATATTTCTGTTACAAAAGAGCTCACTCTTGACGAAGGGCAGTGGTCTTACAGCATGGATGACACTTCAATCGCCGATATAGAAATAGCAGACGGAAATCAGGTCACGGTAACATCAAAGAAAAACGGATATACCATTATCGCGTTTACGGATGAAAACGGGAAAATGAAAGAATACTCCCTGCTGGTTGACGGCAAGAATGTCACGCTTGAAATTATTGATTAAAAAAGGCTCGTATGAGCCTTTTTTATTTCTTAACCTTATCTTTACTTTTTGCTTAACATTTTTATGGTATTATGTAAAAAAACAGACAGGAGCAAAAAATGTATACGATACTGACCGTTGACGATGATGAATATATAAACGACCTGCTTTACGATGCGCTGAAAAGGGAAAATTACCGTGTTTTGCGTGCTTTTTCCGGCACGGAGGCACTGCTGCTGCTTGAAAGTGAAACGCCCGACCTTATTTTGCTTGACCTTATGCTGCCGGGTATCAGCGGCGAAGAGCTGATAAAGAAAATTCACGGCATACCCGTTATCGTGGTCAGCGCAAAAATTGATGTGGACAGCAAGGTCAATATGCTGCTCGGCGGAGCCGCAGACTATGTTACAAAGCCGTTTGAGCTTAAAGAGCTGATGGCAAGGATTCGCCTGCGGCTGAAATATGACGGTATGAGCCGTGAAAGCGGCACCATCACCTGCGGCGAGCTGACCTTTGACAAAAAAAGCTATAAGGTTTCTTTAAACGGAAACGAATTAAAGCTGACAAAAACAGAGCTTGCGATTTTAAAGGTGCTGATGCTGAATGCGCCGAATGTAGTCACAAAATCCGCCATACTTGATAAAATCAGCCTTGAAACGCCGGACTGCGTGGAAGACTCGTTAAAGGTACATATCAGCAACATCCGCAAAAAGCTGCGTGAATACAGCGACAGGGAATATATAGAAAACATATGGGGCATAGGCTTTAAATTAATACAATCTTAACTCTTTTCTTTACCGGTTATTTAAGCGGACATAATATAATTTTCTTAAAACATACAGGAGGTAAAGAAAATGGATTATGTTTTAACTTCTCACAGCCTGTGCAAAAGCTATAAAAAATTCCATGCCCTGTCGGATTTTTCAATTCACATTCCGAAGGGCTCCGTTTACGGTCTGATAGGCAGAAACGGCGCAGGCAAAACCACATTTATCCGCCTTGTGTGCGGCTTGCAGGAGCCGACGGGCGGCGTCTTCAACCTGTACGGCGAAGACAGCGGAACAAAGGGAATTTACAGTGCCCGGCGCAGAATCGGCGCGATTATCGAGTCTCCGGCAATTTACCGCAACATGACAGCGAAGGAAAATCTCCGTCAGCAATACAGAGCTTTAGGACTTCCGTCCTTTGACGGCATAGACGAGCTGCTTGAGCTTGTCGGTCTTTCCGGCACGGGCAAGAAAAAAGCGGGGCATTTTTCACTCGGTATGCGCCAGCGGCTCGGCATCGCCGTTGCCCTTTGCGGAAATCCCGATTTTCTTATTCTTGACGAGCCGATGAACGGACTTGACCCTCAGGGAATTATTGAGATACGCGAGCTGATTTTAAAGCTGAACCGTGAAATGCAGGTTACAATTCTCATTTCAAGCCATATTTTAGACGAGCTTTCAAGGGTGGCAACGCATTACGGCTTTATGGATAAGGGTACTATGATAAAGGAAATGAGCGAGGAAGAGCTGAACGCCGTACAGAAAAAATGCGTGCGGCTCACCGTTGATAACATCACCGCTCTTTCTGTTTTCCTTGAAAAGCAGAATATTGAATACAGTATCGTTTCCGACACTCAGGCGGATGTTTACGGCGAAATAAACATAGCACAGCTGATTACCGGGCTTTTCCAATCAGGCTGCAATGTCACATCTATGCATGAGAAAAACGAAAGCCTTGAAAGCTATTTCATCAATCTTGTCGGAGGTGAAGAAAATGTCTAAGCTGCTGCGTGCCGATTTTGTCAGGTTATTCAGAAGTAAACCTTTTTTTATTTTCTGCGCAATAATAGCCGCGTTTTCGGTTTATCTTAACATCGGGCACAGCGTGTCACTCAACACACTGAACGCTGATTATGCAATACTTCCGTTTGAGCTGCTCATCTATTTTTCGTTTGCAGTCACAACTGCGGTTTCGTTCTTCGCAGGCGTCAATTTTTCGGATGGTATCATACGAAACAAGCTGTCTTCGGGCTATTCCAAAACGGAAATATATCTCGCGAATCTGACCGTATGCGCGGTTATATCAGCCGTTTTTTCCGTATTATATATGACCGGCGGCATATGGCTTGTCGTTTACAAAAAAATGAACGCCGCCACTTTCATAACTCATATTCTCGCCGGCACGGCTGTTGCAGTCTCATTCAGCGCACTCGGCTCTGCTGTTACCTTTGTCTGCCGGAGCAAAGCGGTTCCCATTGTCGTATCAGCCGTGATTATCCTTACCATGTGTCTCGGTGCAAACCTTCTGCACAATAAATTGGACGAGCCTGAATATAACCGTGAAATAGAAACAATTAACGGCATCAGCGTTGAAGGTGCCGAAGGTTTTGTTTACGGAAACGATGATGAAGTAACCTTCAAAACCGTAAAGAACGATAAATTTCTGCCGGGCGGCACAAAGCGGACACTTTTAGAATCCCTGTATCGCTTTATTCCCGCAGCTCAGGCAATCGAAATTTCCGAAGTATCTTATTGGTCTGACACTCCCGACACCGTTTACAGGATGGAAAACCGCGGTGTCGATAATTTCGGCGATAATGCGGAAATCACCTCCCCGTTTGACGCGTTTAAGACTGTTGATCCGTTTTACTGCCTGATTTTCCAAATAATCGTAACACTTGCCGGTATTATGATTTTCAGAAAAGAAGATTTAAATTAAGGTTGTGATTTTTTGAGCGCGTATTCCTATACCGTCATTGCATTGCTGTGCGTTATTATCGCCGCACTTATCATAAAAATATATCTGCTGAAAAAATCCGCAAGAGAAATAAAACGGCAGATAAAGAAAATAAACGCCGAAGAAACGAACTCTCTCATCGTCATCTCTTCGGCGGACAGGGATATGCGCTCTCTTGCCTTCTCTCTGAATAACGAGCTTAAAGCCGTAAACACCCTGCGCCATAAATACTCGCTGGGCGATGAAGAAATAAAAAAAGCGGTAACAAATATTTCCCACGATTTAAGAACGCCGCTCACCTCCGTTTCCGGCTATCTTGACCTGCTGAAAAACGAAGAAAAAAGCGAACGGGCAGAACAGTATCTTAAAATAATCGAAAACCGCACCAATGCCATGAAAACGCTTACGGGGGAGCTTTTCGGCTTTTCCGTTGTTACCTGCGCCGAAACACAGCCGGACACGGAAAGAACGGATATTTGCGCACTTATTGAAGAAAGTCTTGCGGCAAACTACACTCTTTTGATGGATAAAGGCATTGAGCCTGCCGTTACCATGCCGGAAAGCATTATAATAAACACAGACAGAAATATGCTGCTGCGCGTTTTTTCAAACATAATTTCAAACGCCGCAAAATATTCAGACGGCGACCTGAATATCACCGCGAACGAAAGCGGCACGGTGTGCTTTTCAAACACCGCGGCAGAGCTCACCGCCGTACAGGCGGCGCGGCTGTTTGACCGTTTTTATACCGTTACCGATGCGCGGCAGTCAACAGGGCTGGGGCTATCCATTGCAAAGGAGCTGAGAAAAAAACTCGGCGGAGAGATTTCCGCCGAATATGAGAACGGGATTCTGAATATAAAAATCATGTTATAAAACTGCCCGAAAAGAATTAAGTTAACCCGTTTTCCGCTCAAAATTTTTCGCTGCCATAACAAGCACGGGTACAAGCACTATCTGCAAAATAATGCCCGGCACTGCGTTTGTGAACGCCCCGGCAATAAACGCAGCCCAGCCGAACTCGCTTTTGCCGAGCCCGTAAAGCAGCACCCGCGCCGCGCCCCATATAAGTCTGCCTGCCGCCATAGCGGTGATAAGCGAAACATATATATACTGCTTTTTGTCCGGCAGCAGCTTAAACATCAGTCCCGAAACGAGGCCGTACCCTGCAAGCTCAAAGCACATGGCAACGCCTATCGGCATAAGCGGCGGCATACCGAAAAGCGCAAAGCGCAGCAACGGAGCAATAAAGCCCACCGCCATGCCGTACCACTGTCCGCAGATAAAGCCGCAAAGCAGCACAGGAATATGCATGGGACAAAAAGCGTTTCCGAGCTGCTGTATCTGCCCTGTGAGAAGCGGCAAAACAAGTGCCAGCGCAAGAAACAGTGCGGAAAGTACAAGACGGATAAGATTGTTTTTACCTGTTTTCATGTGTTATAATAAGCCCTCTTTTTTCAAATGATTTGCAATGCGGCGGTAATCGTTTGTAAGCACCGTGTCACAGCCCGCTTTAATAAACTGTGCCGCCTCGTCTTCCCTGTCGGAATAGAAAATATTCACCATTATCCCGTTTTCGTGCGCTCTTTTAACGGTTTTTTCAAGATAATCCGCAGGATAAAACTTAAAATGCGGCTTAAAAATCTGTATTTTGGCACAGCCGTATTTCAGTGCCTTATCAACAATGTCATACACGGGTCTCCCGTTTCGGCTATCCGCCCCCGCACAGCGCGGTATATCGGGCGCAAGCCTTTGCAGCGCATCCAATACATAAGGGTTGCCGCACATGAAATATACATATTCTTCACAGCCGTATTTTTTGATAAGCTCAATTATTTTCAATAAAACCGCGTCGTCAAGCGGAGTGAAGCTGTCAAGTGATTTAATATGTATGTTCATAACCGCCTTTTTGCCGAACAGGCGGAGAATATCCTCAAACGAGGCAATGTGAAGCCCTTTAAAGGCTTCATCTTTTTTTATGCCGAAGTCATAGGAATAAAGCTCTTCATAAGTATGCTCAATAACAAGACCTTTTCCCGTTGAAATGCGTTCAAGGTCAGCATCATGGCACGACACAATAACGCCGTCTGACGACTGCCACAGGTCAAACTCTATTTCCTGCGCACCGAGTGCTATCGCCTCTTCATATGCAGGCAAGCTGTTTTCGGGTGAAACAACATGGAAGCCCCTGTGGGCGCACACCCTCGGATAAGGCATTTCTTTTTCTTTCAGACAGGTCTTATCCATTTTAATACCTTCCTATTTCGTTATACGGTATCGGCTCAAAATCGGGTATCGCGTCAAATGCCGCTGAATCGGCTTTCAGCGTGTAATCACCGACGGAGGGATTTGTGAAAACCGAGTTTGCCTTAATGCGGCTCAACACCAGATTATTTTCAATGCTGCTGTGTTTGTTCGCCGCATCGGAAATGCCGCCGATGTCACCTTTTATGTTCATTATAATATTTCCGCTTACATCGCTGTATGCCGGGTTCGGCACAAAATCGGGATTATCCGTATCGTCAAAATTGTCGCTGAAGCGCTGCATTTGAGGGAATGCCTTTTTCCATATGTCATTCTGCCACGGGGAGGCAAACAGATTTTGCCACATATCGCCGTCCTTTTGCGAGGAATGTGTAAACCAGCCGCCGAACACGCCTTCTATGGCTCTGCTGTCATAGGATATGCTCTTTTCGTTCGTATTGATGATAATGTTGTTTTTTACGGTCATATCCCTGCCGCCGCCGAGATGAATACCGATTTTCGGCACATTGACAAGGATGTTGCCGTATATGGTCTGTCCCGAAAGCGCGTCATCCATGTAAATTCCGTCCGGCGTATGTCCGAGCGAGCCGAGATTATAAACGGCATTGTAACGGATGATATTTCCGTAATAATCCCATCTTCTTCCGGCATAAATCGCGCCCGCATCATCCGTGAGAAGACATACATCGTGAATATTGTTATATTCGATAATATGATTGTTTCCGCCGTAGGTTATCGCCTCATGCGGTGAATTGACCATTTCGTTATGTGAGCATATGTTGCCCACGCCGTAAAGTGAAACTGCCGGCTGATAGGTCTGATAAATCTCCGACCAGTCATGTATATAGTTGTTGTCCGCCTTGTTGTTTCCGGCTTTCAGCGTTTCTCTGTCACCGCCCGAAAGACTTATGCCGCCCTTGCCGGTGCGCGTTATCTCATTTGCGTATGCAAGGCAGTCATATCCTTCCATATACAGTGCGTTGCCTGCCACATTCTTGATAAGGCAGTTTTCAACCGTCACGCTGTTGCCTTTTACCGTTACGGCATCGCCGCGCGTGCCTTTAATTGTGAAGCCGTCAAAGGTGAGATAATCCGCGCCGTCAACATTAATAATCGGCTTATCCGTAACGGACATATCCACACTGCACGCGCTTATATCCCCTTCGGGATAAACATAAATAATGCCGTTTTCACGCTCAAGATACCATTCGCCCGGCGCGTCAAGCTCCTCAAACACATTGAAGAAATAATACGGCGCGTCTGTTTTTGTGCCGTAGGTGCTGACGAATTTCGGTGAAAGAGTGCGTTTTTCGGGGTCAAATTCACCGACAGGTGAGGAAGCGTCTGCCCAGTCATATTTGAAAAAGCCAAACATCCACACATCGTCAAGTGTTTTCCACGACGCCATTCTTTCGGCAAGTGACGGACTGATTTCGTAAACATCGCTTTCGGGATTTCTGATTTCATCCCAGTTTTCCACCGCCGTGAGCGCGCCGTCGCTTTCCCTGCCCTTTCCCGTGCTGATAACCTTTTCGGTATAAAGGAAGCCAGCATCAGGATAGCGGGCAAGGCTCTGCCTTTTATCATTGACAAAAAGCTCGCAGTAAATTCCACCCACATAGTCTCCGTCATACTTTGCCGCCGTATTATAAGAGCCTATGGCATAGATTTTTCCCCAGTCGTCAGCGGTAAGACCGTATTTTTTTAAATCAGCGCAAAGAACATTCTGCTTTGCCGTGTCTGAAAGTCTTGAAAGCATTGCTTCATCAGTCACCTGCTTAAAATCCGCCGGGTCTATGGTAATACCGCCGTTGAGAACAACCTCACCGTCACCGTAGGCGCGGTAAATCACGGGACAGGACTTTGTTCCGCCGTCTGTTTTGTCAAACACAACGGAGGACACCCTGTATTCACCGGCTTTCACAGCAACGGTTATGCTCTTTTTATTCGTTTTGTATGTTTTTCTCACCTCGTCACGCGCCCTTTCAAGCGTGGCGAAGGGCTTTTCGGCTGTGCCGTCGTTTTTGTCGTTTCCGTCAGGTGAAACATAAAAATCCGCGTTTGTCACTTTTTTCATCTCCTTGCCGCTGTATACGGATAATCCCGCTGGCTCTGCCGCACCCGGCATAAGCTTTATGAGTGCATCCGTATAAAGCGGTGCAAAGCCCACAGCACCGATAAGTATAACCGACAGCACCGCAGGAAACAGCTTTTTGCCGTTTTTAACACGGGAAAGCACATAAAGCACGGTAAAAGCGACCGTCAGCAAAGCGGTAATGATTAATGCCGCGTCAGTTGACCTCTTTTCCTTAAAAAGGACATTATTAATTAAAAATGTAACGGCAAAATCCGCCGCAAGAAACACCGCGCCCGTAATTACGGCTTTGAGTGCTTTTTTCTTTTTTGCGATAAGTGCGCCGAACACACCTGCCGAAGCACACAGAAGAGCCATGCTCACGCCGTACAAAGTAACCTTCCACGGCGGAAAGGCATAGCTGAACAAAAGAATTGAGGCAATGCCTGAAATAAGTGCTGCAAAGGATAACAGTGAATGTTTTTTCATATTATTTGAACCCCTTTCTGTTTTGTAAAAACAGCTCATGCGCAAAATTCACGCTTATTAAGCCATTGTGGAAAGCATTTTTTCGCTGACCAAGTATCTGGTTTCTTTTCCGGTAATTAGTGCGGTATATTCTTCAAGCATATATTCACCCATGCGCTGAACCTCGTTACCCAGAGAGCCCGCCGTATGGGGAGTGAGAAAAACATTTTTCATTTTATACAGCTCACTGCCCTTTTCGGGCGGCTCCGGATATGTCACATCAAGCACGGCACTGCGCGTGCCGACCGCTTTCAATGCATCAATCATATCCTTTTCAACCACCTGCTGTCCCCTGCCCGTGTTTATAAACACAGCCGTTTCGTCCATTTTTTCAAAGCAGGAGCGGTCAATCATGCCCACTGTCTGCGCATTGTTTGCAAGATGATTTGAAATAACATGGCATTTTGAAAACAGCTCCGGCAATGTGCTCACCTTTTCAACGCCGAGCTGTGCCGCCCTTTCATCAGTCATAAACGGGTCAAACACCCTGACATTGAGCCTGTAATTTTTCAGATACCGTATCACAAGAGTGCCAATCATTCCGGCACCGATAATGCCTATATCCGTGTTGTAATTGCCGGGATATGGCTTTCCGGCATCATGCTCCGTCCATTCGTCTTCACCGCCGCGGTGAACATTCTGATAAAAGCCCTTGTTTGCAAGAATAATTTCGGCAGTTGTGACCTCTGCCACGGGAACGGCATTCGCGCCCCACGCGGAAAAAATTTTCACGCCCCGGCGCATAAACGGTCTTGCAAATGCCTGCACCGTACCTGCCGCATAAAATATTGCTTTCAGCTTCGGCAAAAGCTCCTCTATCACCTTTTCTTCAAGTGCCGGCATACCCCAGGTTGAAAAGATATATTCAACATCCTTCAGCTCATCATGCGCTTTGCCGGATGAAAAATCGTCAACCGTATAATATCCCGGCAGAAAATCCAGTGTTTCACTGAGCTTCTGCACCGTTTCGCCGTTATAAGCGTTATGTATTGCTTCCTTGCTGCTGAAAAAAGCAGCTTTTTTCTTTGTACTCATATTTCAGTTATAACCTCTGCCGTTGTTTTTTCAAATGAGCTTAAATAAACCTTGCCGTCACGGCGCAGATAGCTTGCGCATACGGCAAGCACCTTTTCGGTTTTCTGCCGGTTATCCCTTGTGATAACAAGCATATATGCGTCCGTGTCAAAGCCGCAGATAATATTGTTGGAGTTATCGTGCATAACATGACCGTCTGCCATGCTGTTAAACCATATCTGCCTTTCGGTGTCTGCATCCGTAATTTTAATTCCCGTGGAATTATTACCCTCAATGAGAGAAACGGCGGTTTCGTGCTCATCGTAATCCAGCTCAATCGAGTGAATAAGCAGGTGCGTTCTCTCCTTCTGCACCGTTGAAAGCTCAATATACGGCTCTGTTTCGTTTTCCTTATGGTCGGCGTGTCCCTCTTTTTCGCAAAGGCTCATATTTTCGGGATAATGGGAAATAAGCCGCGCTTTGCTGTCTTCGTTTGTGAAAAGCACCGCATTTTCCGTTTTTTCATATTCTCCGTCAAAATGCAAGGTAAGCTGTACCGTGTTTTCCTCATGGCAGTAAGCCTCGTCAAATATAACAAGCAGGCGGTTGTCAAGCCAGAAGAAATTACGAAACAGCCGCGAGCACAGGTGTGCCATAGGTCCTGCGGTGTCCGCCTGCACAAAAAACAGCCCGTCCGAAACAAAGCTGTCTGTCAGCTCTCCGGGGAATTTTGTTCCTCTGTACAGCTCCTCATCGCGCCTGCCGGCGTTTCCGATTTTCAGCACGCTGTGCGCCGAATCCTGGCAGTAATAAGCATGATAAAGCGGTGAATCGTAATTGCAGGTTCCGCAGTCTTTGAAAAACGGCTTTCCCTTATGGTAGAGCATGAACGAGCCGGAATCATTATGCGAATGGTTCCAGCAAAAGCCGCTTTTCACCGCAAACAGCGTGGCATCGTTATCCCATGATGAACGGGTGACGGCATAGCCGGAGGAATAAAGCGCGGTTTTCGGAAGATACTCAACCGAGCCGCCGTTCTTTCCCGGATTATAGCCGATAAATTCATCCCACAAATCAGCCCCGTAGGTCGCGGCGCACGCTCTCATGGATGAATCGGCGATACCCGTCAGCACGCAGTATTTTGCCAGAAGACTGATTTCTTTCCCCGGTGAATGGTCTCCGAAGGGCAGAAATTCATAAAATGTTTTCCCGTTCCTTGTATACGGATATGCCATTTTCATCACGGCAGTACAAAGTCCGTCGGGAATTGCACAACGGATAACGCGGTTTTCACCGAAATACCGCTCATTACACCACAGATATTCAAGAAGAGTGCCTGTCCCGAAATTATTGTAGCCTACGCTTTCATAGAAAAAACCCGCATCATCAAAATTACCGAGCTTATTGAAAAGCCTGTTGCCCTTATAGGTCATATAATCCGCAAGAGCCCTGTCAACGCAGTCAAGCACATACTTCTTTTCCCTTTCGGGAACATAGTCCGATACCGCAAGGAAAGCCGTTGCCGCCTCTGCGATGCACACAGCCCACCAGTTATGACCCATGGAATCAAGGGCGTGTATACGCTTTTCGGGCAGTGCCCAGTCACCCAAAGCAGGCATAACGCCTTTTTCGAGTATACCGCCGGCAATGCTTTTTCTTTCATCCTCCGTCAGATAATCGAAAATAATATCGTAAATCTTCGCAAGAGCAAGGGTAATACCGACAGAGCATAAATCAGCGTGCCACGGTACGGGAATGCGAATTTCATAGCTGTGGGCAAACCACCGCTCAAACGATATGTAATGCAATACCAGCTTTTTCAGCTTTTCGGCACAGCGCGCATCGCCGTCAATAATATATTTTGCGCCCAGCACATAGCCCATGCGACTCGCCTGTCCGTTAATCGAGCCGAAATCAGCGTGCTGTGACTGCGTATTTCTGCCGTTCGCCTGCTCTTCGGTGATAAATTCTTCACCGAGATATTTTTCGCATTCCGAAACGGTTTTTTCATATTTTTCTTTTAAAGCCGCGTCCGTTTTCATCTTTTCACTGAAAAGCCGGGCATCAGCCTTTGAAAAAAACAGATATGGATGCTGCATAATGTTTTCTCCCGATTATTCTTCGTCAATAAATGAAATTTCGTCGTGCTTTAACACCATCATTTTTCCGTCAAACCTTGCTCTTGCTATTTCATCCGCCTTTGTGCCGAGAGCACTGACAGACGCAAATTCACGCAGCAAATCGCTTAAAATATGCTCATAAATGTGATATTCACCGAAAAGCGGGTCTGTGCGCGGCGTAAGGTCAAGCGGAGCGCAGTAATAAACACCCATTCCCTTTCCGTACCCACGGTAAAACGCACAGCTTAAATAATCCACTTCCGCCTTATCCGTATAAGACGGTCTCGGAATAGTTGTCAGCAGAGATTTTGCATCGGGTGACAGCCTGCCCCAGCCTATCTTGTTGCAGCAGCCGTCTTTTTCGCAAAATTCTCTGCCCCACGGCGGTACGGTGGGCTTAAAGTCCGTTATGCCGCCGTAATAAAGGCTGTCGGAGGTAAAGCCGAGTGCCTCGTCAAATTCTGCCACAAATTCGCCCTCTATATCGGTGCAGCGTTCATCAGTGATAAGCGTGCCGCCGTTTTTCACCCATTCCGCGATTTTTTTCAGCACACCTGCCCTCGTATATTTAACGCCGAGCATAATAAGCACCTTTATGCCGTCAAGTATGCCGTCCTCCACAAGCGTTTCGCTGATAACAGCCGTTTCATACTGCCGTCTGACAAAATTCAACGCCTGTCTTATATTTCCCGGAACCTCTGAACCTTCAAGCCATGTCATATCAAGCGGCAGGAAAACGGCAACATTTTCTTTCGTTTCCCTTTCGCCTATAATATCAAGGTATTTCTGCATTCTTTTTGCGCCTGCGTCACCGCTGTCAAACAGGTTTCCGTAATAATGGAAAATCTGCCTGTTTCCGTATGCGGCAGAGCCGAATGTACGCGCCGTCACGCCGTATGGCTTCATCGGTCCCACGGGCTCAAGTCCCATATACGCGCCGTAATATTTGCATGAGGTTACACAGTGAACCGTATCGTCATAATTCTCGTAAAAATCGTTGCCCTCGTTAGTCAGGCGTATGCCGCCGCCGTATTTTGCGCTCGCTCTCGCCTGCTCGGCAAAGTCCGCGCCGAGATACGGCTCCTCATCTCCGCCCGTGCACATATATACGGGAATGCCCTTAAAAATCCGCTGACATTCTCTCATCCAGAATTCGTCATAGTCCGTCATGGATGCCTTATACCACATCATAAAATCAAACTGCGCGGTGCGCGACGGTGCTTTGTGGCGTTTAAACGGAACAATTTCCTCAAAGTCTTTATAAAAGGCTCTCCACGCCTTGTTGAGTGCCGCAATATCTCCGTATTTTTCCTGCAAGGTGCGGCGGAATGAAGCAAGAGCATATTTGTCCATGCACCAATAGCCGTAATGCGTATGATATACACCGGGGTGACTGCCTATTGCAGGATAAATTGCCTCGCCGTAGTCACCTGAAATGCCGGGCTGAACGGATTCAATCACATTCCACGGAACATAGTGCGCAGCGAAGGCTTCAAGCAGCCTTGTCACCTCCTGACGCCAAAGCGGATTCCATATAGACTCTATTTCACCGGCAACGCCGTGCTCAAGGCACACCATGCCGCAGGGACCGCCCTCTTTTTTGAACCACTCCGGGGTGCTGTAAGCAGGGCCGACAATAAGAAACACAACCCATTTACGCCCTGCGTCCTGTATCAGCTTAACCTGCCTGTCATAGTAGCTCCAGTCAAATTCGCCGCGCTTTTCCGGCTCAACCTTGCACCAGTGAACATAAATCTGCACCGAGGTTGCCCCGTGCTCCTTCAGCTTACGCAGTGCCTCTTTTTCTTCAGCCGTGTCGAACGGAACTCCGCATACGGCTATTTCATGCTCTTTCATTTTTACCATCGCCCTTTCTTATTGATGAAATTACAGTACCTGCAACAACGAGCGCAATGCCCGCAAATGATAAAATATTAACGCTTTCGTGCAGCACAATTGCCGCGAAAACAATTGTTACAACGGGTATGGCATAAATATAAATTCCCGAATTTACCGGTCCTATGGCTCTCGTTGCGTAATTCCATGTGAGAAAACAGGTGCATGAAGCGATTACGCCGAGAAACAGCAGACTTAAAAGCGATTTTGTATCGGTAAATCTCGTAAAATCCGTATTTATACCGAAAAACGGCAGCGCAAGTGCCATAACAACACAGCCCCACAAATATGTATGCCTTGTAACATATGTCGTTGAATATCCCTTGTTTGAAAGCTTTTTAATGAGTGTCGTATATACACCCCAAGCCACGGCGCAAAGCAGGGCGAGAAAATCACCAAAGGGGTTCAGCCCGAATTTTGCCGAGCCGTTAAAGCTTATGAGCGCAACGCCCGATATGGCGATAACAAAGCCGCCGAAGAAATTCACTCTCGGCTTTTCCTCTTTCAAAAACAGGATGGCAAACAAAGCGATAAAAAACGGGTTTGTGGAAACTATTGTGCTTGTGTTCGATGCATATGTATATTTCATTGAAATAATTTCCAGCGTGCCGTAAAGAAACAAGCCCGTCAGTCCGCACAAGGCAAGCAAAAGCTCGTCTTTTTTATTTTTTTCTGCCGGAAGCTCTTCCTTTCCCTTTATCAGCCTGATGAACATGAGCACAATGAACGCGACAACGAACCTTGTAAACAGAATTTCGGCAGCATTGAAGCTTCCCATCAGATTTTTTGTAACTATGAATGTAGTTCCCCACACAAGGGTTGAATATAATGCGCAGAGATTGCCTTTAATAACATTGCTTTTATTCATTTTTCACCACTCCGAGCCGTCATACGCCGAGCCTGTGTGCGCCCTGTCTGTTATACTGTATTTTCCGTTTTCGGCAGTAAATATATAGGTTGCGTCATGGGCAAAGTATATATTTTTCTCTCCGTATTTTTCACACAGGCAGTCGTAAACCGGCTGAAAACGCTTATGCATATTCTTTTCGCACTGCGGCAGCATAACCGCTTCGGCACTGATTGCCTCATACGCATTGTAAATCTCATTTATGCCGTGGTGCGCCGCCTGCACGATATTGCATTTCAGCGTCTGCCTCGTGTAATTTTCAACAAGCACATCCGCGTCGTCGCTGCAGCAGTCCGCAAGAAAAATCGTTTTAACTCCGTCCGCCGTTACCGAAAAAATAATCGAGGTTGCGTTTGTGCACGGCAGAAGCTCCTCACTGTCAAGTGCTACGGTGTCCTCGGCAGACAAAAGAATATCAAAACGGGCATTGGCAATATTGAAATTCATTCCGGCATGGAGCTTTATATACTGTGCAGACGGATATTTTTCAAAAAGACGGCTTTTCGCCATGGCAACAGACGGTGAATGTCTCACATTATCCGGGTGCGGAAAATTGAACGCCGCCCGTTCAATTACGATTTCATCACCGTAAAATCGGATTATTTTTGACATAAAATCGCAGTGGTCGTTATGCGCATGGGTGCAAAGCCACATTGAAACGCGGATTACTCCGTTTTGCGGCGTATCGGTAATTTCATGCAGATATTTCATAAAATCGCAAACGGCAATATCGGTAGACTGCTCCATTTCACCGCCGTCAATAATCACAACGCTGTTATCATGAAGGCGCAAAACATAGTTCATGCCGCAGTCGCAGGTGGTGCCCTTTATCATGTCGTCATAATGCAGGGAATACTGGGAAATAAGCGTGTCATTTCTTATTTCTTCATATTCGTCAGAGCCGAATTTCGCCGCAGATGCGCCTTCGCATCTGTCAAGCATTATACGCAATATGCGGCTGCCTTTGAGATATGAAAGATACAGCAAGCCCTCACCGCAGATGAACTGATAAAACAGATTTCCGTCAACACTGTTTTCAAAAACCAGCTTCATCCCGTTTTCTTTAAGCATACGGGCATATTCTTTAACCTCACAGGCGGATGCTTCAAAAAAAGTGTGCATAAAGGAGTGCTCCGCCGTATTTTCCGTGCACTCACCCTTTCCCGTTCCGCAGTCCGCAAAAACCGGGCTCATGCTGCCGCCCTTAAACTCGGGTATACACTCAAACTGCCATTTTGTACATTCCGTGTTCTGAATATATTCCATTTTATTTCTTTATCCTTTTCTTTGTTTCTTCTCTGCGCCTTTGCGCCTTTTCCTGCGCCTCGATGCGCTGTCTTTCGCGGCTTTGCTCAAGCCTTTCGTTCACCTCGTCATAATCCGAAATAAAGCCGTTTATATTGTCATATTCAGCCGCAAGCACCGCGTTTCTTCCGGCAAAAAGATACGGCTTCATAACCCGTGCGTATATGTTGCGCTCCGCCTTTGCTTTCTTTATCGCGGCGCGTTTTGCCTTTCTTTCCTCCTTTGTGTCCTCCGGCATATCAAACGCCGCTTCAAAGCCCGACACGCTGAACGAAATATCCCCGTCGGGATAATATTTTTTTATAAGCGCGGAAGACTTTTTCACCGACTTCGCATTTCTTACGGCATTTATGCGGCAGTTGCGCTCCTGCTTCGTTTCACCCTGCGGCAGTGCCCTCGCCCCGGCAAGTATATCATCATATCTGTTGCAAAAGCCGTTTTTTCCGCTTTCGTAAATTTTCACACAAGAAGCCCTGAATGCAAGACCGAACGGCGTTTCAAAGCGGTGCAGCTCCTCATTTACAAGCCCGGCAATTTCAATTTCTTCATTATATGCCGCTATTTCCTTTTTCCGCTTTTTGTCTGCGGATTTTCTGTCCGGCAGCGGCAGTTTTTCTTTCCCGAAATATTCATCCGCCGCCATAACAGCCTCACACGCTTCACAGTACAGCTCGTCAGTTACTACTCCCTCATTTCTGTCTTCAACCGCACTGCGGATTCTGATAATGCGGATAACAGACTTCTGTTTTGCCTCGGTAAGGTCATAGAAGAACCACGGGATAACATCAATAATCGCGCCGGCAAGCGAAATTTTCATCAGCTTGTCAAGCAGTGTATAAAGC
>JAKSQS010000200.1 GCA_024404055.1 Clostridia bacterium
GCCCTCGTTTGAAAATCCGTCCTCCCTGCATTTGCAGGAGGTGAACGGTATATCAGATTCAATGCCCATAAGCGACCATGTGCCGGAGCTGATATACATTTTATTTTTTTCGGGTGAAACCACCGAAACAACGGCACTTCCCGTATCGTGTGATGCCGCAAGTATAACCGTTGGCGCAAAGCCGATTTTTTCTTCTATTTCCGGCTTAACCCTTCCAACAACGGTGCATGACGGTGAAACAGGGAGGAGAATATCTTTTTTTATGCCGAGCGCATCGAGGATTTCACCGTCCCATGTTCCTGTTTTCAGATTTATCATTTCAGAGGTTGAGGCAATTGTCCGTTCACAGTATTTTTTACCCGTGAGCAGATATGCAAAATAATCAGGCAGGAAAAGCAGCGTTTTTGCTTTTTGCAGTACCTCCGGCTGCTGTTTTTTCAGCGCGTAAAGCTGGTAAAGGGTGTTGAATGTGTGAGACTGTATTCCCGTGCGTTCAAACAGGGTCTGCTCGTCCAATATGGCGTGAACCTCGTCCTGAATACCCTCTGTTCTGCCGTCACGATAGCTTACTGTGTCGCCGCACAGTCTGTCATCCGCATCAAGAAGCGCAAAATCAACACCCCATGTGTCAATTGCAACGGTCTGCGGAATTTTACCGCATTCGCCGCATTTTTTAAGACCGTTGATTATTTCGGAAAAAAGCTTTTCGGTGTCCCAGCACAGGGTACCGTTTTTATTGATATATTTGTTGTCAAATCTGTATATTTCCTGCGTAAGAAGCTTTCCGTTTTCAATGCCGCCGAGAATATGTCTTCCGCTTGAGGCACCGAAGTCGATTGCAAGATGCCAAACCATATTATCAATCCCCCGCAAAATTTTTTGAATTCTATTATAACATATGCTTTTTTTAAAATAAAGGGGGGAATCAAATATTTTACATATTATTCTGATATAATTTTTGTTCCGGGGAAATAATGCAGAATAATCTCCTTAAAATCCGCGCCCTGCCTCGCCATGAAATCTGCTCCGTACCTGCTCATGCCGTGAAAAGCTTTTTCTTCAGATTCATCCGGGGATAGTAAATCTCCGGAGCTTTCAACCTCGGTAAGATAGGGGAAGCCTTCCATTGCCGTGGTCTTGCCGTTATTTAATGCGTGTGAAAGCGTCATTGCGGGACTGTCTTTGTAATAAACCTGAACGCCCGAGGTGCTGTTTACACATTCCGTTATTTTTTCATCGGTTTCGTCGCTGTTGTATGATATTTTTTCATATGTAACCGCTTCGTTTCGGCTTTTTAGATAAAAAAGATATGTACGGATGCAGACCGCCTGCGCCTTTAATGCTTCCGGCTCATATTTCCCGGGCATAACCGATGCAACCGAACCGGCAATAAAGCTGTTCAGCTCAACCGTTATTTTTTCTCCGTCCCGTGCAGTATATTCAACATATTGCATTTCACTTTTAGTCTGAATATAACGCAGTGTGTTGACGGAAATTACAGGTGATAAAATCAGCGATAATGTGACGGCGCAGGCAGTGATAAAATATTTTTTCATATTTCTCCCCGGTAATATATAAAAGTTTATGCATAATATTGACATTATTTTATATATGTTATAGAATAATATAAATGTGTACTTTAGCGGAATAGAGGTGTTCCGATGCAGGATTATATAAACCCGATAGCGGAAAAGGATCTTTCAAGCTTATGTGAAAGGCTCGAAAAAAAGAACCATATTGATAATGATTTTTTCTGGAAATACGGCGTTAAAAGAGGACTTCGCAATGCCGACGGAACCGGCGTTATGGCGGGACTTACAAGAATATGCTCTGTTGACGGATATTATATGGAGGACGGTGAGCGCGTACCCAAAGAGGGCGTGCTGAAATTCAGAGGAATTAACATTAACGATATAATTGATAGCTGCCGTAAAGAGGACAGATTCGGTTTTGAAGAGCTGACGCATCTGCTTGTTTTCGGTACTCTGCCCACAAGCGGTCAGCTTGAAGCGTTCCGTTCAATTCTTGCTGAATGCCGTGATTTGCCGGACACATTTATTGAAGATGAAATTATGAAAAATGTTTCGGCGGATATAATGAACAAGCTTTCCATGTGCATACTTTCCATGTATTCATACGATAAGAACCCGGATGAAATATCCTTGCAGAATGTTCTCAGACAGTGCATACAGCTCATTGCGCAGATGCCCGTTCTTATAAGCTATTCATATCAGGTGAAGCGGCGCAAAATATACGGAAAAAGTATGTACTTCCATCCGAACAACAAAAATTACGGTACGGCTGAAACCATATTGCGGTTTATCCGTTCCGATAAATCCTTCACGCATGAAGAGGCAATGCTGCTTGATACCTGTCTGATGCTTCATGCGGAGCACGGCGGCGGCAACAACTCCACCTTTGCCACCCGCGTGCTGACATCAAGCGGTACGGATACATATTCCGCGATTTCCGCTGCAATAGGTTCGCTTAAAGGACCCAGACACGGCGGCGCAAACGCAAAGGTTTGTCAGATGCTGCGTTTTATGCAGGAAAGTGTTTCGGATATTACAGATGAGGGGCAGGTTGCGGACTTCCTGAAAAAAGTTATTAACAGGCAGGCAGGGGACGGCAGCGGACTTATATACGGTATGGGCCATGCCGTTTATACCGTTTCAGACCCACGCGCCGTTGTTCTCAAACGGGAGGCGGAAAAGTTTTCAAGGCTTTGCGGAAGAGAGGACGAATTTAAGTCGATCGCGCTTGTTGAAAGACTTACTCCCGAGATTTTTAAGCAGGAAAAGGGAATCGGCAAGCGTATGTGCGCGAATGTTGACCTGTATTCCGGATTTGTATACAATATGCTCGGTATACCCGAGGATTTGTTTACACCTATATTTGCCGCGGCAAGAATTGCCGGCTGGTCGGCACACAGAATTGAAGAGCTGCTGACAGGCGGCAGAATAATAAGGCCGGCATATAAGAATATTGCAGTACCCAAGGAATATATTCCTCTTGATGAACGCATTGAAAATTACAGGTCAATGCAGCAATACATCCCTTCGGATGAAAGGTTTTAAGGAGATTTGATATGAAAATAAAAAATTCAGCCAGCATAGGCGGTAAAACAGTACCGGCTGTTTTCTGCGGCGCGGCGGTAATTACACTTATTATCCGCTTTTATCAGCTTATATTTTTAATAGACGGTGAAACAGGATTTTTCAAAAGCAGAAACTTTACCGTATCGGCATTATATGCCGTTATTGCGGTAAGCTGTTTTGCCATTGCTTTTATCTCTTATCTCGGAAAAGAAAGGCTGCCGGATGAATTTCCGTGTGAAGTGAAAAAGCCACTTTGCGCGGCGAGTATCGTCTGCGCGGCAGGCTTTGTAATTGACTTCTTCCATTCAATAGCTACAGCGGCGGCACTAAATTCCGAGGGACTCGGTACGGGTAATATCACCGGCATTGCGGCAGTGATGAAAACGGGAGCACTTCCGACCTTTATTCAGGCTGTGCTTGCAATTCCGTGCGCCGTTTATTTTATTATTCTTGCCGTCAGCTTCGGTAAGGGCAGCAAAAAATATGAGAACAGAAAAATATTTGCGCTTATGCCCGTCGGCTGGGGAATTATGCGAATGATAAGGCGTTTTGTCCGGCAGATAAGCTTTCAGAATGTTTCGGACCTTGTGCTGGAGCTTATAATGATTTCATTTATGCTTATGTTCTTTATATCCTTTGCGCAGATAGCATCCGGTGTATATAACAAGGGCAACAGATGGCGCTTGAAGGGCTTCGGCTTTCCGGCTGCTTTGCTTTGTCTGATAACCTCTTTACCCCGTCTTGTATTTGTTCTGTCGGGTCAGGGCTCAAAATTTATCAATGCCAATCATCCGCTTTATTTCTGTGATATAGCGATTGCGTTATTTATTCTTGTTCTTGTT
>JAKSQS010000201.1 GCA_024404055.1 Clostridia bacterium
TGATTTTTCGGTAATTCTTTTCCGTATGTGGTAATTTTGTGTAGAGGTTGGGGTATATGATAGCATACCAAAATTTCATTGTCAATTTGTAAACAAAAAACGACGCACAGAATGCGTCGTTTTTGGAGCTGCTAACCAGAGTCGAACTGGTGACCTCATCCTTACCAAGGATGCGCTCTACCTCCTGAGCCATAGCCGCGTATCGCCTTGAAGCGTTGTCTATTATACATTACAAATAACGGTTTGTCAAGCCTTATTTTTACTTTTTTTCACAAAAGCTTAAAATTTTTTCAAATGATTAAAATACCATAATATGCCAATACTTTTGTTGAAAAAACAAAAGGGGTGTATTTTGTGAACAGAAAAAAGCTGTTTGATATATCGGTGGCGGCAGGCGTTGTTATTGCACTTATAATCTGTATGTGCGGCTTTGAATCGGGATGTGAAAATATAAAAGAAAATGTTTTGCGGCTTCATATCATTGCTGCGTCAGACAGCGAATATGATCAGAAAATGAAGCTTAAGGTACGCGACGCAGTTCTTGAAAAGGGGAGAGAAATATTTTCAGGTTCTGATACGCTTTTTCAGGCAAAACAAAAAATAGCCGAAAACAAGGATATTCTCGTCTGTACGGCGCGTGATACCCTTGAGAAATACGGATGCCGTGACGATGTGAAAATCCGTTTATGCAGCGATAATTTCAACACAAGAGTATATGACGGTTTTACTCTGCCTGCCGGTAAATATGAGGCACTGGAGATTATTATAGGCGAGGGCAGGGGGCATAACTGGTGGTGCGTTATGTTTCCGCCGCTGTGTCTTCCCGGCTGCACCGGCGAAATTACACCAGAGGAAATACTGAATGAAAAAGGGCTTGATGTATTAAACTCAAGCCCGAAATATGAAATCAGATTTAAGGTTGTTGAATGGATAGAAAAAATCAGAAACAAAAAATCGGATTAAATATCAATCTGCATAGGCTCTCTTTTCATAAAGAAGGTCAGCTTGTCAAACCCGCAGCGTGATATTATGTCAATAGCCTCCGGGATGCCTTTTCCGATGTCGGCGGCATAGTGTGCGTCACTTCCGACGGTAATCAGCTTTCCGCCGAGCTCACGGTATCTTTTTATGATTTTTTCATCCGGCATGGTTTTACCGAGAACGCCGAATAGCTCCGAGGTGTTTACTTCAAGTGCTTTTCCCGTATCTATAATATTTTTAAGCACGATGTCTATCTTACCGCTGTATCTTTCTATATCAACAGGTATGCCGTGCCGTCCTGTAATATAGCGCAGCGGACAGGTCATGTGCGTAATAACATCAACGCCATGCCATAATGACAGCTTAATAAGCTCGTCGAAATATTCATCAAGATATTCATATATATCAATGCTTTCATAATCAAGCGCAATAAAGTCTGGCTTGTTTTTCAGATTATGAAGACTGCCGAGAATTATATCATAACCCGCATTCAGAATCGGTACTGTTTTAGGCAGGTCGTGCAGTGCCTCACCTAATTCAATTCCTTTCAGCACGAGAATTTTACCTGCAAATGCGTTTCTTGCTTTTTCAACCTCAAAAAATGAATGCTCTGCCCGTTTGTCATAACGGAATTTTTCAAAGTCAACCGTAAGGTCGTAGTGGTCTGTAAAAGCAACAGCGCGTACACCTTTTGAAACCGCTTCTTCGCACATAAACATTGGCGAGTGATGCCCGTCCGGCGAATTATCCGTATGAATGTGAAGGTCAATAAGCTTGTATGACATAATATCCCCCTTTTCATTGTATAACAGGGGATTGTGTTCTGTAAATAAACATTACCTCTGTTTCGGCATTTTCGGGTGCAACAGTATAAAGTGTATAGTCTTTTGCAAGACTAAACCATTTTTCAAGGTACGGAACTATTTGAGACAAATCCTGTGAGGAGGCTGTTATGGCGGAAAACAGGCTTTTGTTTTCATTATAGGTTGACATTAGACCTAAAAGTGCGTTGAAGCTGTCAGATTCTAAAAATTGCACGAACGCATCAAGTGATTCGCCGTTTGCGTCAAGTACGGATTGAAGTGACTTGATTTGTGCAAGTGTTGACGGCAGATTATCAATTGCCGTCTGAACCTGAGGCTGGTTGAGCTCAGAAAGCATTGCTGAAAGAAGCGGTTCGATATTTTTAAATTCGGTAAGCAGGTCGCCTATTCCGAGTAATGATGCCGCACTGTTTACAAGTGCGGAGTTGTTTGCAAGGTCTGCCTGCTGTACGGCAGTGAGAAAGCTTTTGAGCGCAGCAATATTATCCGCAGTCAGATATTTTTCAAGTACATCCAGAAGTGCGCTGTTGCTTTTAAATAAATTAACTGCGCCGGAAAGAGATGAAACAAGGTCGTTGATATTGTTGCCAGATTCCGAAGAAAATATTTTCATAAGTGAGTCAATATCAATCGCCGCGAGCTTCGACTGAATATCGGAAAGAGCGGATACACCGTCAAGCGCATTGCTCAGAGATTCCGGCAAAGCAAAGCTTGCATCAAGCACGGAAAGCGGAATAACGGCAAAATAGAAATTCGATGCTTCAAATGATGAAGATGTTAATTTAATATTAAATTCATCAGGAAAGCTCAAATCATTTATGCCGAGCGCGTTAAGGTTAAGGCTTTCGTTCAGTCCGGGAAAACCGACCATAAAGATAATATCTTTGCTTGCGTCGCTTAATACCTTGCCGTTATCTATACTTACATCCGTATATTTTCCGCCTGTAAGTATCATTCCGCCCGCAACGGCAAACGGACTGTATACGGCAGAGCTTAAGCCTGCAACACTTATTTTTCTTTTTTCGTTGTTTTTCAGCTTTATTTTAATGTTTACACTGCCTGCTTTGCCGTATATTTCCTCCGGCTGCATTTGTTCGCCGTTAAGATAATATTTTATACTTACGGAAACCGGAAGAGCTTTTTCGCATTTCCCGTTATAAATAAATTCAGTAGAGCCCATGTGCCAAACAATGCCGTTTTTGTCGGTGTCAAAGGCAATAGGAGAGCTTATCTGTTTTATATCAGTAAGGTTTGTTTTATCTCTTACGGCACAGTTAGGTATATCTGTTGTTATTCTGTCGGATACAGTTATATTTTTAACTCCGCCCGCCGCGTCAAGTATTGCATAGACCGTTTCGGATTTGCTGACCCTTGACGGTACGGCGGTAAATTTTTGCGTCTGTGTCTGAACATCCTCTTTTTTAGTAGGGAAAAAGGATGCTATGCCGTTATCAGAGCTTTTTATAATGAATACCGCACCGATTGCCGTTACGGCAATAACCGTAATAAGCAGTGCAATAGTAATTTTTTTGTATTTCATTGCTTTATCTCTCCTTTACTGACGATTTTTCTTTCAAAATCAATGGTTGAGCCTGTAATCGCCTTTTGCAAGGTAACAAGCAGAGGAGTCATCAGGAAAATAATGATAAGACCGCTTATAACGCTTCCTCTTGCAAGTAGCATACATAAATCTTTTACAATATCTACATCGGATATAAGGTAAACGCTGAATGTTGCAGAAAAGAAAACGAGTACACTTTTGAAAATAGAGTAATCGGAAGCATTGGCAGCAATCAGCATTGCTTTTCGCCGGTTAAAGCCGTTTGCAAGCTCTTGCTTGTAACGGTTTGTAAGTAAAATCGCATAGTCAACAGTTGCGCCAAGCTGCACACAGCCGATTACCGCAGGAGCAATAAACGGGACCTTCGAGCCTGTGATAACTGTCAGTCCCTCGTTTATCATAATTGCAAGCTCAATTGAAAGAACGAGAACAAACGGCAGAGAGAACGATTTAAGACAAAGTGCAATTATAATCATTACAGCCGCTATTGATATTACGGTTGTTATTTTAAAGTCCACACCTGCTATTTCAACAAGATCCTTTGTCAGCGGTCCTTCG
>JAKSQS010000202.1 GCA_024404055.1 Clostridia bacterium
GGTTAGAAAAGCAAGGAATTTACACTTAAATTTATATGAATACCTTTCATTCAGAAAGCACCTTGCGAAAAGCTGTCTCAAATCCGTACATATATTTTGCTTTTCGTTCTGCGCGGAAGGAGACGGCCCGGGGCGGCTCATTTCGATGCAGAAACCGTTTTCTTCGTCCCGAAGGCAATACCAAGGTATGCCGAGGGCGAAAAAGTGGTTAGAAAAGCAAGGAATTTACACTTAAATTTATATGAATACCTTTCATTCAGAAAGCACCTTGCGAAAAGCTGTCTCAAATCCGTACATATATTTTGTTTTTCGTTCTGCGCGGAAGGAGACGCCCCGGAGGTTAAAAGCGGCTGGACTTTTTCCATGTATACGGTGAAAACAGCAGCAGCACCGGGAATATCTCAAGCCTGCCCAGCAGCATACAAAACGAAAGCAAAAGCTTTGCCGCAGGCGAAAAAATCGCAAAGCTGCCCATAGGTCCGACAAGGGACAGTCCGGGACCGATATTCGACACACAGGCGATAACGCCCGTAACAGTTGTTACCGCGTCAAAATTTTCAAGAGAGAGCAAAAAGCAGGAAATCAGAATGATAAAAATATACAGCAGGAAAAACACAAGTGTGCCGTGTATCGTCTGCTTGTCAAGCACCTCTCCGTTAAGCTTTGTCTGATTGTACGAACGGGGGCGCAGCATATGCTTTACCTCTGATTTTGCGGTGTTTTTCATCATAATTATTCTTGCAACCTTTATGCCGCCTCCCGTACTGCCCGCACAGCCGCCTATAAACATCAGCAGCACAAGCAGCATCTTGCTGTATTCCGGCCACCGGTTGAAATCCGCCGTGGAAAAGCCCGTGGTGGTAACAATTGATGACACCTGAAAAAACGAATAACGCAGCGATGTGAAAAAGCTGCCGTAAAGTGACTTGATGTTCACAGCAATGGTGACGGTGGAAAAAGCTATTATGCCGATATACCACAAAAGCTCCTCATTTTTAATCACCGTCTTGTATTTTTTCATAAGCAGAAGAAAATACATATTAAAATTCACGCCGAACAACGCCATGAATATGCCGATAACAATATCTATGTACGCGCTGTTATAATATCCCACGGAAAGACTTTTTATCCCGAAGCCGCCCGTTCCGGCTGTGCCGAAGGAATGAAGAATAGCATCATAAAGCGGCATTTTTCCTATGAGCAGAAAAATAATTTCAAACGCGGTCAGTGCAACATATATCATATAAAGTATCACGGAGGAATCCTGCATTTTCGGCACAAGCTTGCCTTTCACGGGACCCGGAACCTCCGCCTTCATAATATACATGGAATATTTGTTGCTTAACGGGAACACCGCAAGCATAAGCACGATAATGCCCATGCCGCCCAGCCAGTGAGTAAAGCTGCGCCAGAAAAGCAGTCCCCTTGAAAGTGCCTCCACATTTTCGAGAATTGAAGCGCCTGTGGTCGTAAAGCCGGAAACGGTTTCAAATATGGCATCAATATAACTCGGTATCTCACCCTCAACGGTGAACGGTATCGCACCGATAAGGGAAATGATAATCCATGAAAGAGAAACGGTAACAAAGCCTTCCTTTGAAAAAATCTGCCTGTTTTTCGGCTTTGAAAAAAGCACGGCAAGCGCCGAAAGAACCGCTCCGACGGCTATGGCGATAAGAAAGCCCTTTATGCTCTCATCGTAATACAGTGCGACAAAAAGCGGCAGAAGCATAAGCGCAGATGCCATGGCGGTGATCCGTCCGACAGAATAAGCGACCATTCTGTAATTCATAAACGAACCTCCACCACATCGTCAAGCCTGCGAACACCCGGCTTGACCGTAGTAACAATAACCTTGTCTCCCCTGACGATAACATCATCACCGCCGGGAACAATACAGCTCCCGTTTCTTATGATCGCGGCAATAAGCGCGTCCTTGGAAACACGAAGCTCTTTAATCGGTATATCAAAGCCCTCAAACCCATCGCTGACACGAAATTCAAGGGTTTCAACCTTTCCCTCAAACATATAATAAAGCGTTTCAACACTGCTGTCATAAGCATTCTGTATGGAACGGACAAAACGCACAATATTCTGCGTGGCAATGCTTGCCGGCTGTAAAACGCTGTCAAGGTTTGCGTCCGAAAGCATTTTGATAATTCCGCTTTCCTTTATTTTCGTAATTACCTTGCTGACGCCGACGGAGGAAGCGAAAAGAGAGGTTATGGCATTGTCCTCATCGTCACCCATGACGGCAACAAAAGCGTCCGAGTCCGCCAGTCCCTCCTCGGAAAGCACATCGGGCTTTGTTCCGTCCGCAAAAACCATCTCCGTTTTCGGAAATGCCGTTTTCAATTTTGCGCAGACTCTTTCGTTTTTCTCTATTATTTTCAGCTTTATTCCCGTGTTGGAAAGCTGCTTTGCAAGATAAAACGCAATTGTGCCGCCGCCGCAGACAAGAACGGTTTTCACATTTCTGCCGGATGCCTTGTTCTTTTTGAGAAAGCTGTTTATATCCCTGTAACCGCCGATAATGTTAAGCCTGTCCCCTGCCATAAGGGTAAAATCTCCCCGAGGTATGGAAACGCTGCCGTTTCTTGAAACGGCGCACACCAGCACCTTATCGGTCATTTTGCTGTGAAAGCTGCTTAATTTAAGTCCGTCAAGAGGACTGCCGGCACTGATACGAAATTCCACCGATTCAGCCTTGCCGTTTGCAAACGGTTCAACCTTGGACGCAGCCGGGAAACGCAGAATACGGGAAATTTCACTTGCCGTCATTTCCTCGGGATTGATAAGCATACTTAAGCCGATTTCTTCCTTAAGCAGCATGGCAAGCTCAAAATATTCGCTGTTTCTTACCCTTGCAACAGTCCGCTTGATTCCCGCTTTTCTTGCCGCAATACAGGCAAGGATATTCGTTTCATCCGAATTAGTCACGGCAATAAGCAAATCGGTGTGCGCCGCGTCCGCCTCCTTAAGCAGCTCACAGCTCACCCCGTTGCCCGGCATGGTAATAACATCAAGATTGTTTGAAATATCGACCATTCTTTTCTTGTCGCGGTCAATAACGGTAATATCATGCTTTTCGTTTGACAGCTCACCGGCAATAAAATATCCCAGGCGGCCTGCCCCGACAATAATTATTTTCACGCCATTTGCCTCTTTTTTCATAATCGCTATATCATAAATGTCATTATAACAGCACGGATGTTCATTGTCAATTAAAATCATTGACTTTTATTTTATATAATGTTATTATTTATGCATATTTAAGTCAGTGAGGTATGAGGATATGGCAAAGAAAATTACGGCAATAATTTTAAGCGTTCTTATGATTGTCACGGCGGTGCTTCCGGCAGTTTTCGCTCAGGAAACGGAAAATACGCCTTACAGAATTTCCGTCAGCATAAACGGCGATACCGGCACGCAGAAGGGTCTGTGCTGGTACACCGGCGCAAAAACCGGCTCAGTTGTTGAAATTTATCTTGACGGTGAAAAATTCGATGCGGATGTAAGCAATGTGACCGAGGCGCAGTGGGAAGGCGCGTATATGCATAAGGTCACTGTAAAGGGTCTTCTCCCCGGCAGGCGTTATACATACGGCGTTGGTGACGGAAATGTTTTCAGTGACCTTGGCAGCTTTGTCACCGATGACGGTGATGACAGCTTCTCCTTCATCGAAATAGCGGATGTTCAGGCAGGCTCACTTGAAAACTTTAAAAAGGCCGCCGCAACACTGAACGCTGCGTTTGACACCTGTCCCGATGCCGAATTTGTTGCAAACTGCGGCGACTTCACCAACGACAGCACCAATGAGGAATGGGATTTTTACGATGAGGCGTTTTCAGAGCTTAACCTCAACACAACAATCGCTCCCGTCACCGGCAACCATGACGGCTTTGCCGTGTGGAACTGG
>JAKSQS010000203.1 GCA_024404055.1 Clostridia bacterium
GTCTTTTGATATTTTTTACGACGGTATCACTGATGAGGAGAAGAATTTGCTGATATGGGCTGTAGCTTTCTGGGAGAATGAGGGAAGCGGACGCTATTGCCATAACATGGGACATGGAAAGCCTTTGTTCGGAGCGTAGAAATCATTTCAGAAACCTGATGATAGTCAAAACCGTTCATTCCCCGGCGGAGCTTGTTATCTGCACGGAGCAGGAGCTTGCACAGTACGGCGCGCAAGCATCTGAGCTTACACTTGAAAGCGTGCTGTATGCCATAGATTTATTGCAGGAAACCATGCTTAACATCAAAAAGGGTGTAAACCGCCGGATTGAAATGGAAATGGCACTGATAAGGCTTTGCTCGCCGTCGTTAAGCACGGACATGAAGGCTGTTGTAAGGCGGCTTTCCATAGTTGAAAATGCGCTGAAAAACGGCGCTCGCGTCTCGGAGATGCGTCCCGTGTCTCATACGGATGAATCGGAAGAACGGGAAGAAGAAACAGACAAGGGAAACGAGAGCGCAGACGAGCCGCAGTGTGATGACGCACAGCAGGAATGCAGTGAGCAAAAGTCGGCAGAACAGTCACCTGTCGCACCGTCACTGGCAGAATTTGACAGCTGGCAGGAGGTGCTTACCGAGCTTGGCGAAATCAACAGACCGCTTTGGGGCATACTTGCCGATTCAACCGCATTTATCAGAGAAAGCGAAAATAAAATACTTATAAACAGCAAGAACCCGGCACTGCCGTCTTTTATAAAGAAAGACAACAATGCGGCTGATTTGAGAACAGCGATAATGAATGTTACGGGCAGTTTGTTTAAGCTGAGCATTTTCAAGCGCAGCGAAAACACCGTAAAAAAGAAGGATTCACTTGACGAACTGATAAAAAAAGTAAGTGAAACGGATACAAAGCTGACCGTTATCGAATAAAAATAACTGAAAGGACAATAATATTATGAAAGCAAGAATACCGGGCGCACAGCAGGGCGGCGGAAATATGATGAAAAAGTTGCAGGATATGCAGGCAGCCATGGAAAAGGCACAGGCGGATGTTGAGGCTACGGATTTCACAGCCACTGCAGGCGGCGGAGTGGTTGAGGTCGTTGTTTCCGGCGCGCATGAGGTAAAAAGCATAAATATAAATCCCGAGGTTGTTGACCCGGATGACACTGAAATGTTAAGCGATATGATTATCGCTGCTGTAAACGAAGCTATGCGCAAATCAGAGGAAGCGATGAATAAGGCAATGGAATCCGTACAGGGCGGGCTCGGTCTTCCTCCCGGACTCGGACTGCCGTTCTGATGTCAGACTATAATGTTGCTGCGTTAAGCAGACTTGTTGAGCAGTTTGAGCGTATGCCCGGCATCGGGCATAAGAGTGCGCAGAGACTGGCTTTCTATGTGCTGGGTCTTTCCGAGAAAGAGGCAAACGGTTGTGCGGATGCCATTGTTCAGGCACATGAAAAAATTCACCGCTGCAAAATCTGCTGTAATCTTACGGACGGGGAGCTTTGTCCTATTTGTTCATCCGGCAGACGGGACGGACAGATTATCTGTGTGGTCGAAGACCCGAGGGATGTTATGGCGATTGAGCGGACAGGGGAGTACAACGGCACTTACCATGTGCTTCACGGTGCTATTTCGCCCATGGGCGGCGTAACGCCGGAGGATATAACGATAAAAGAGCTTGTGCGCCGCTGTGACGGCAGCGTACAGGAGGTTATTATGGCGACGAACCCGACTGTGGAGGGTGAAGCCACCGCTATGTATATTTCAAGGCTGATAAAGCCTCTCGGAGTGAGTGTTTCAAGGCTTGCTTACGGTATACCCGTGGGCGCGGAGCTTGAATATGCGGATGAAATTACGCTTACAAGGGCACTTGAGGGCAGAAGACTGCTTTAAAGTTATGAAAGGAGTGTGACGGCTTTGGCAGGTAAAAAGGACGATATACCGAGAGTGGCAAAAAACAGAAAAGCCGAGCACGACTATTTCATACTTGAGAAATATGAGGCTGGCATTGAGCTTTTCGGTACGGAGGTCAAATCCATACGGCAGGGAAAGCTGAATTTAAAGGACTCCTGGTGCAGCATTGAAAAGGGTGAGATATTCGTTAACGGTATGCACATCAGCCCGTATGAGCAGGGAAATATTTTCAACCGCGACCCTCTGCGCGTCAGAAGACTGTTGATGCACAAGAGGGAAATAAACAGGCTTTTTGCTGAGGTAAGCCAGCAGGGGCTGACGCTTGTGCCGCTGTCTGTATATTTTGTCAACGGCAGAGCAAAGCTTGAAATAGGTTTGTGTAAGGGAAAAAAGACCTATGACAAGAGAGAAAGCGAGGCAAGACGGGACGCGAAAAGAGATATAGAGCGTTCCATGCGGCAAAGGGAGTATTAAATTATCAAAAGCTCCAAGGAGTTTATATATGGGGATGAAAGGATTTCGACGGGGATTCAGAACCGTGATAAGCGAGCAGCGGTGCGGGATCGCTATAAAATCCGCATTTTAAAAATTAAACGACAATACTAAAGCTTTAAAGGCTGCTTAACGCAGTCCGTCCGCTCCTGAGTACTGCGGCAGGAGGTCAGGGCGTCGATTAGCAGTGAACGTGAACACGAGTACAGGCCCCGTACTGTGTCATGAATGAGGGGCTACCGTAACGGTGAGCCTGTTTGCCGGCGCACCGTGAGGGGAATCCTAAAAGACAGACTACGCTCGTAGAAAGTCGCGCGGACGGATTTTCGGACGCGGTTTCGACTACCGCCATCTCCACCAAATGAATCTTGGGCGAACACCATATTTTTTAACGGCGGTTTTGCCGTACTGGTGTTCATCTGAGGATAGATAACGGCGATAAGGCTTACACCTTACCGCCGTTTCTTTTATGTTCTGTCTTTAGGATGTTCTTTCAGCCATTGTTCATAATAAGTTTTTCCTTGTTCACTTGCAAAAAAGTTCCTTATATCAGAAGCAATATATTTTACCAGCCTGTCAAACAGTTCAATAGGCAATTCCGTTTCTGCAGAATTGTCATATAAAATGTGTTTAAACGATATAAAGATTTTTCGTATTATAAAAATAATTTTCATTTCTATTTTCCCCCTATTATCTTTCCTGACCTTTCTGCCTTTCAAGATGGCGGCAATAGTAGTCGATTGCTTTCATCACAAATTCCCTGTACTTTTTGGGTGAACGGTCTCCCTTGACATATTTGCTGAAAGTATCTGTCGGAACGGAGATGCTTTCTTTTTGGTTACCCTTGACTTCCGTCAGAATTGAGAATATTCTGTCCATATCGAGTTCGCCGTTTTCGGAAAGTTTTCTCATCCTCTGTGCCTGTGCAAGAGACGGTGTAGCTTCCTCACTCTGTATGGTTTCAATGAGGTCTGTCTGTTCGTCTTTCGTCAGATATGACAGCTCAACGGCGGGAGTAAAAGCTATTCTGCCTTCATCTACCATATCAATCAGGGGTTTCTCAAGCTCATTCAGACGGATATATCTCTGTATCTGTGTTTTGCTGTCTGAACATTCATCGGCAATTTTCTGCACCGAGGTTTCCGACTTCTGCCCAACTTGGTCAGAAGTTGGATTTTCCTCCAAATCCGCTCTGTAACCCTGCCTTTTCATTGCCTCAAGTTTGATTTTATACGCAGCCGCTTTCTCACTCGGCAGAATTGTATCACGGCTGCATAGGTTTGAGTCCACCATAAAAATGAGTGCTTCATCCCTTGCCATTCTGTCGCACACCATACACGATATATTCGTATAACCGAGCCTTTTGCAAGCCTCAAGCCTACGAACTCCCGATATGACTTCATAAAAGCCGCCTTTGGTTTTATGCGGTATAACGGTTATCGGGGAGAGCAGACCGTATTTGTCAATGCTTTCGATCAGACTCTGAAA
>JAKSQS010000204.1 GCA_024404055.1 Clostridia bacterium
CGTAGGAATGGTTATTTCTGCATCCGGCAACAGCAGAAGCGGCAAAGGAGTGAAAAAATCATATCCGGCAGACCCTGCCGTTGCGCGTTTGGGAAGCTTGACGGAATTATACATTTCTTCTATCATAACATCCGAAAGGTCGGGATAGAGACTTTTCCAGTCATTTGAAAACTGTGTAAGACTTACCTTTGAAAATTTTGCTGTTTTTTCCATGTTTTTACTCCTGATTTATTCTTTATATTAAATTCTATCACCGTAACAGCCTGTTGTCAATATTTGTATGTGCTGTAAATAAAACAGCGAGCAATAATAAGACAGGAAAATAAAATTTAAAAGGTGATATTATGAAAGAAAAATTCCGGCAGTTATTTTTAAACAGTATTAAATGTGATACGGTAAATTCAGTTGAAAGCTGTACCGTACCGGAGCTTTACAGTGCTTGCGCAAAGGCGGTTAACGGAATATGCAGTGAGTTAAAAAAGCAAAATCCGAAGCCTAAAAAAAGAGCCGCTTATTTTTCGGCAGAATTTCTGACCGGAAAATTTTTGGAAAGTGATTTATATAATCTCGGTTTAACGGATGCCGTTGATGAAATTCTTAAAGGATTTTCAAGACGGCTTTCCGATTTTGAAACTATTGACGACCCGGCTCTGGGCAACGGCGGACTCGGCAGACTTGCCGCGTGTTATCTTGATTCTGCCGCGTGTATGAACATTCCGCTCGACGGATACGGTATAAGGTATAAATACGGACTTTTCAGACAGCAAATAAAAAACGGAAAACAGGTTGAGCATTGCGACAACTGGCAGCGGTTTACCGATTCCTTCGGTATCAGAAACGAAAGTGAAAAAGTGACAGTAAAATTTTCGGACATTTCTTTATTTGCCGTCCCGTATGATTATTATATTCCGGGAACAGACGGAAAAACAATAAACCGTTTAAGGCTGTACGAAGCAGAAACAAAGAGTGAACCGTTCGATTTTTCCGCTTTCAATGCCGAAAAGCCGTTTGAAGCATATAAAAACAGCTGCGATGCCAATGCAGTTTGTGCCCTTTTATATCCCGATGACTCAACAGATGAGGGCAAAAAGCTGCGGATAAAGCAGCAGTATTTTCTTTGCAGTGCCGCTTTGCAGAATATTATCACGGAAATAACAAACAGCGGTAAAAACCTTAAAGAAATCAACAGCTACACCGTAATACAGCTTAACGATACGCATCCTGCTGTTGCAATACCCGAATTTATCCGTATCCTTTGCGAAAAAGGTCTTTCGTTCGACGATGCATTTGAGCTTGCGGGAAAGGTTTTTGCATATACCAATCACACGGTAATGGGTGAAGCACTTGAAAAATGGGACGCAGAGCTTTATAAAAAAATACTGCCGGAAATATATGAAATAATTAACCACATCAACAATAAGCTTGTTGAAGCGTTTAAAAACTCCGGAACTAATACCGAAGGTATGAAAATAATCGAAAACGGCTTTATTCATATGGCAAGGCTGTGTGTTTTCTGCTGCTTTTCGGTGAACGGTGTTGCAAATATTCATACAAATATTTTAAAAAACGACCTTATGAAGCAGTGGCATTATATCAGTCCGAAAAAATTCAGCAACAAAACCAACGGTATAACTCAAAGGCGGTGGCTTGCGGTTTCAAATCCTGCTCTGACATCATATCTGAACACGCTTACAGGCGAAAACTGCATTGAAAATATTTCCGCGCTTAACAGCCTGAAAAGGTTTTCCGCAGACAGCGCGGTTTTCAGAAAGCTTTGTTCGCTCAGATATGAAAACAAAAAGAGACTTTCCGAATATGTTTTTCTCAAAGAAGGCAAGCAGGTTGACGCGGATAGTATTTTCTTTGTACAGGTGAAAAGGATTCACGAATATAAGCGTCAGCTTATGAATGCATTAAGCATAGCCGATATATATTTTATGATGAAATCCGGGCTGATGAAGGATGTTCCGCCTGTAACATTCTTTATTGGCGGAAAAGCCGCAGCATCATATAAAAGTGCGAAGCTGATAATACAGTATATAAACGCCCTTGCCGAACTGATAAATTCAGACAGTGAAATTTCAAAAAAGCTTAAGCTTGTATTTCTTGAAAACTATGATGTGTCTTATGCTCAAAAAATAATACCCGCCGCTGATTTTTCCGAACAGATTTCGCTTGTTACAACAGAGGCAAGCGGTACGGGAAATATGAAATTTATGATGAACGGTGCTGTGACAATAGGCACATTTGACGGCGCGAATGTTGAAATAGCACAGTATGCCGGAAAAGAAAACTGCATAATTTTCGGCATGGCGCAGGATGAATATGAAAAGGAAAAGTTAAGCTATGAGCCGGAAAAATTATATAATTCGGACGCAAGAATAAAAAGAGCGGTTGACACACTCAAAAATCCGCAGATTAACCCCGACGGTGAGCTTAACGCACTGTATGATTCTCTTCTGAAAGAAGACAGATATATGATTCTCAAGGATTTGACCGATTACACAAACGCAAGACTGAAAGCCATGGAAATATATTCAGATAAAAACCGTTACTGGAGTATGTCCCTGATGAATACGGCATCCTCTGCATATTTTTCATCAGACAGAGCGGTGAGAGAATACGCCGAGGGGATATGGTTCAACGATGAAGCAATAAATTAAAAAATTTTTTATAAAACTGTTGGCATATTTAATTTTTTGTATTATACTATATAGGTATGTACATTTAGAATGGAGTTGTATGCCGTGGCAGCCAAATATTCTGTTTCTCTCGCGAAGCTGATTAAGGATAATGATTTTAAGCCGATTTATCTTCCCTGTGACGCTTCCGGGATTTACATAACATCACCGGATATAAACCGTCCCGGACTTATTTTTTCGGGATATGACAACTATTTTGACAATACTCGAATAAATTTTCTCGGCAGAACGGAAATAGAGTATCTTAATTCCAAAGAGCAATCTGTGAGAATTGAGCGTATTGAAAGATTTATGAGCCTGTGTCCGGCTGCGGTCGTTATTTCAAGGGGACTTGAATGTCCTGCCGAAATACGCGAATACGCGAAAATATATGAGGTTCCGCTTCTTGCCACAACAGACACAACCTCGCGCAGTATGGCAACAACGATTGCGTATCTGAATGTTGAGCTTGCCGAAAGAATAACAAGGCACGGCGTTTTCGTTGAGGTATACGGCGAAGGTGTGCTGATTCTCGGTGACAGCGGTGTCGGTAAAAGTGAAACGGCGGTTGAGCTTATCAAGAGAGGACACAGACTTGTTGCGGATGACGCGGTTGAAATTAAAAAGACCGGAGCAAAAACACTTGTAGGCTCCGCTCCGGATAATATACGGCATTTTATTGAGCCTCGCGGTATCGGAATAATTAACGCAAGGCGCATATTCGGTATGGGTGCCGTTAAGCTTGCCGAAAAAATTGATATGATTGTCAAGCTTGAGCCGTGGGATGTGGATAAGGTTTATGACCGCATGGGGCTTGAAAGCGAATATATGAATATTCTCGGTATTGACATTCCGATGACAACCGTTCCCGTAAAGCCGGGACGAAATCTTGCCATTATAATTGAGGTTGCGGCGATGAACAACCGACAGAAAAAGATGGGCTATAATGCCGCAAAGGAGCTTATGAAAAATCTCGGTATGAGTGATGACCTTGAGGTTAGCGACGAAGAAATCAAAACATGGGACAGCTTTTAATTCTTAAAAAATTTCTGAAAGGAATAAAATAAAATGTATAAAGCAGGAGTAGACCTCGGCGGAACAAATATCGCCGTAGGCATTATCAACGACAAAAACGAAATTATCGCAAGGGCAAAAACAAAAACCGCGCTTCCCCGTCTGGCAGAGGCAATACTCACCGATATGGCAGACT
>JAKSQS010000205.1 GCA_024404055.1 Clostridia bacterium
AAAAATCAATTTATATAAAGCGTGAAGAGCGTGAATTTATCGGCGTTCACGCAGGTCTGACAGCAGAAGAAATGACAGTTCCGTTTATAGCCTTTGAAACCGAATAACCCGAATTTGACAGTAATAAATAAACTTGGCAATATTAAAATGAAATTATTATTACCAATTATTTTGTCAATAAATTAAATGTTTTCTTCTTGACAAAAATTTCGTAGGGTGGTATCATTAGAACGCAAAAGGTTTGGGCGGTTTCACTTAGGAATAATCCCTAAATGAAACCGCCCTTACGGCGCGTTTTTTCAACAAACGCCGTGAGCCTGTTTTTTGTATAATGGAGTGTACGGTATGGATTTTGATGTTATTATTGTAGGTGCGGGTCCCGGAGGAATTTTTACGGCGTATGAGCTGATAAAAAACAACAGCGGAATTAAAATCGGTATGTTTGAGCAGGGCAATCCGCTTGCGAAAAGGAAGTGCCCGATAGACGGAAATAAAATAAAGAGCTGTATAGGCTGTCCGTCGTGCGCTATTATGAGCGGCTTCGGCGGCGCGGGTGCGTTTTCGGACGGAAAATATAATATTACAAACGAATTCGGCGGAACACTTTATGAGCGCATAGGCAAGGCAAGGGCAATTGAGCTTATGCAGTATGTTGACGAGATAAACCTGAAATACGGCGGCGCGGGTACAAAGCTTTATTCCACCGCCAATTCAGCCATAAAGAAAAAATGCTTTGAGAACGACCTGCGGCTGCTTGAAGCGCAGGTGAGGCACCTCGGAACGGACATAAACTATGTGGTTCTCGAAAATCTGTATAATGAGCTTTCAAAAAGTATTACTTTCTTTTTCGGAAAGGAAATCACATCCGTAATAAAAGCGGAAAACGGCTACACCGTCTGCGCGGGGGATGAAAAATACACCTGCGAAAAATGCGTTATTTCCGTAGGCAGAAGCGGCAGCAAATGGATGGAAACCGTTTGCACGGATATGGAAATACCCACAAAGTCAAACAGGGTTGACATCGGCGTGCGCGTGGAGCTGCCTTATGAGGTGTTTTCACATCTGACGGATGAGCTTTACGAAAGCAAAATCGTATACAGAACAAAGCAGTTTGAAGACCTTGTGAGAACCTTCTGTATGAACCCTCACGGCGTTGTTGTAAACGAAAACACAAACGGCATTGTCACCGTTAACGGTCACAGCTATGAAAACCCGGTGCTGCATACGGAAAATACGAACTTTGCTCTGCTTGTAAGCAAGCATTTTTCAGAACCCTTCAAGGACAGCAACGGTTACGGCGAAAGCATAGCGCGGCTTTCAAATATGCTCGGCGGCGGAGTTATCGTTCAGCGCTTCGGGGACCTTATTCACGGCAGACGCAGCAACGCGCACCGCATTGAGGGCGGATATGTCAGACCCACGCTTTCGGCAACTCCCGGGGATTTGAGCCTTGTTATACCGAAAAGAATACTCGACGGTATAATTGAGATGATTTACGCGCTTGACAAAATCGCGCCCGGAACGGCAAACGCCGATACGCTGCTTTACGGTGTTGAGGTGAAGTTCTATAACATGGAGGTTGAAATTGATGAAAACCTGCAAACCGTACATGACGGACTTTATGTTATAGGCGACTGCTCCGGCGTTACCCACTCTCTGTCCCACGCCTCCGCAAGCGGTATTCATGTTGCGAGGCATATTCTCGGCTTATGAAAATTGAATATCAGATAATTAAAAGTGACAGAAGGTCAATGGCGATTGAAATAAAGGAAAGCGGAGTTATCGTCAGAGCGCCGAAAAACGCGAGCGGCAGACAGATAAAGAAATTTGTTGAAGAGCATGAGGACTGGATAATAAAAAACACCGAAAAGCTGCAAAAAAGGCTTGACAGGGCGGAGAATTTTCCGATTATAGGCGAAAATGAGCTGAAAATACTCAAAAAGCAGGCAGCGGAATATATACCGCACAGGGTAAACCATTATGCCGCAATCATGGGCGTTGAATACGGCAGGATAGCCATCAGAAGTCAGAAAACAAAATGGGGGAGCTGCTCGGGCAAGCAAAACCTGAATTTCAACTGCCTGCTGATGCTTGCTCCGCCGCAGGTTATAGACAGTGTGGTGGTGCATGAGCTGTGCCATCTTAAGCAGATGAACCATTCCCCGGCGTTTTACGCTGAGGTGCTGAAATATTTCCCGGATTATCACAAATGGGACAGATGGTTAAAAGAAAACGGAGCGGCGATTTTGAGCCGGGTGAGCTGACCGTTTTAATTTGATGAAACAAAGTATAATTATTCAAACTTGACATATTATAATTGAAATGCTACAATAAATATGCAAATATGATAAGTTATTTTGAGGCGTTATATGAAATACAGCAATGATTATACTGACAGTAATATTATTTCATCCTTTGGAAAAGAAATAAAGGAATACAGGGTGAGACTTAATCTCACACAGAGCGATTTGGCATCCGAATGCGGCATATCTTCAAGCACACTTGAACGCATTGAAAACGGAAGTGATACAAAGTTTTCAAATATAATAAAGATAATGCGGGCTTTTAATCTGATTGATAATCTCGGCTTTATGATACCTGATGTTGAAGACGACTTCAAAGCGTATTACGAAAACAAGCCAAAAAGGAAACGGGCAAGCAAGCCGAAAGCTGTACAGAAGCCGGATTGGGTGTGGGGCGAGGATCGTAAGAAAGGATAACGGAAATGTCAGGTGTTAACGATGTAAAGGTGGTTCTGTGGGGAACCGTAGTCGGGTATCTTCATAAATTTGATAATTCAACAGTCGGTTTTCAGTATGACAGTGATTTTCTTTCAAGCGGAATAGAATTATCACCTGTGAAAATGCCGCTGTCAAATGCGACATATTCTTTCCCGACTCTTTCCGAAGCAACATTTCACGGTCTGCCCGGACTTGTGGCTGATTCGCTGCCGGATAAGTTCGGTACGGCTGTTATAAACAGGTATCTTGAAGGCATAGGCAAAAGCGGAGAAGAGCTGTCTGCCATCGAAAAACTGTGTTATACCGGCAAAAGAGGAATGGGCGCTCTTGAATATATGCCTGCACAGTTACTTCCTGTTTCGGACGGAAATGCGGATATTGACGCATTGGCTTCACTTGCCGAAGAAATATTGTCAAACAAGAAAAAACTCAGTGTTTCGGCAGACAGTAACCTTATAGCTAATCTTATTGAATCGGGTTCTTCAGTAGGCGGCGCAAGAGCCAAAACTCTGATCGCGTGGAACCCGAAAACCAATGAAATAAAATCAGGTCAGATTGAAACCGACCACGACTTTGAATATTGGCTGTTAAAATTCGGAAACATCAAAAACAACAGAGATAAAGACGCTTCTGCGGATAAGCCTGAATACACAAAGGTTGAGTATGCGTATTATCTTATGGCAAAGGCAGCCGGCATACAAATGAGTGAATGCCGATTACACAAAGAAAACGGTGTTTCGCATTTTATGACTAAACGGTTTGACAGGAAATGCGGCGAAAAGCTCCATATGCAAAGTCTCGGTGCAATAGCGCATATGGATTTCAATAATCCGAGAACAAATTCTTACGAAGAAGCATTTGCGGTAATGCGCAAAATGAATCTGACTTATTCCGAAATGGTCGAATTTTATCGTCGGATGATATTTAATGAGCTCGCACGAAATTTTGATGACCATGTAAAAAACATTTCATTTCTCATGGATAAGAAAGGAACATGGACGCTTGCTCCGGCATATGATATAACTTTTTCATATAATCCCGGAAGTGTGTGGGTGAGCTCACACCAGATGCTCATAAACGGAAAAGTAAACAATATCGGCAGAGAGGATTTATCGTCGGTTGCTGTTT
>JAKSQS010000206.1 GCA_024404055.1 Clostridia bacterium
GCTTATTTCGGCTCCCGTGATAACCGAATAACGCGAATTAAAGAAAAATTCATTTTAATACATTGCGAACGGCACTGAAAAGTGTTACAATGAAAAAAATATGAAATCGGAGGGACTATATGCAAAAAATAATTATTGCCGATGATGAGGCGCGTATACGCAAGCTCGTTTCCGATTTTCTTAAGGCGGAGGGCTTTACGCCCGTTGAAGCCGAGGACGGAGAACAGGCACTTGAGCTGTTTGAAAAAAACAGGGATGAGGTTGTGCTGATACTGCTTGATATAATGATGAACGGGCTTAACGGCTGGGAGGTCTGCCGCAAAATACGCGAAAGCTCAACCGTTCCCGTAATCATGCTTACGGCACGAAGCCAGGAATTTGACGAGCTTATGGGCTATGAGTCCGGGGCGGATGACTATGTTACAAAGCCGTTCAGCCCGTCGGTGCTTATGAAAAGGGTTCATGCCCTGCTTCGCAGAACGGAGGGATATTTTTCGGGCGCGGTGCAGGACAGCGATAACCTTGTTATTTTAGCCGATGCGCATGAGGTGCGCCTTGACGGAAAGCCGCTTGACCTTACGCTTAAGGAATACAGCATTTTGCAGAAGCTTATGGAAAACCCCGGCAGGGTGTTCAGCCGTGAACAGCTTCTTGACAGCATATGGGGCTATGACTATGTGGGTGACATGAGAACAATAGACTCCCATGTTGCGCGGCTTCGCACAAAGCTCGGCGAGTGGGGCAATGCGCATCTGAAAACAGTATACGGAATAGGCTATAAAATTGAGGAAGACTGATGTCAAAGGTTACGAATGTTTACGACCGGGTCAACAACCGTCGTGCGCGAGTGCGTATTCTGATCGCGGTATTCTGCTTAACGGTTTTTGCCGTTATATGCCTTATGTGGACGGGTACTGTGGAAAAATCCCTTACATATATTGAAAAAAAAGAAATGCGCGAGGCGGCGGGAACGGTTGCCCGGTACAATCTGAAAAATGATTCGTATTATTCGCAGATTTCATCTCTTGAATCCTCCCACAGCTTTTATATAGAAATATATAACGCTGATGACGAGCTGATTTATACCTCAAGGGATAACGCGTCCATGCTTGAGGGCGGCAACGATGTTGCAGTTGACGATGAGATGATGCTGAAACCCCGTATCATGCGCGTGCTGATGCACAAGGACGAAAAAAGCGGGGACGGCAGCTTCTTCGAGGAAAGGCAGGAGTATTACGGAACGGCGCGTTATCTTGTGTACGGCACGGATTTGAACGCGGACTATTCCGTGGTGATTTATAACTCCCTTGATGTTCTTGAAAAGGAAACGGAAAATGTTGAGCAGTTTATTTGGATCGCCATTTTCGTTTTTATTCTGATTTCCACAGTAACGGTGTATCTTTATTACAATTCCTTTATTATCCCTATAATAAGGATAGGAGAGGTGACGAAAAATATTGCGAAGCTGGATTTTTCCGAAACCTGTCCGTCAAGCAATATAAGCGAGATGAAGGAGCTGAGCCGCAACATCAACTATCTATCCTATGCTCTTTCAACCGCGCTTGATGAGCTTAAGGAAAAGAATGCGCAGCTTGAGCTTGACATATTGAAGGAAAGGGAAACGGAGCAGATACGCCGCGAATTTATCGCCAATGCGTCGCATGAGCTGAAAACCCCGATAGCAATTATTCAGGGCTATGCAGAGGGCATCAAGGTGGGCATAAACGACCGTGAAAGCTCAGAGGAATACTGCGATGTGATTATCAGCGAAGCGGAAAAAATGAATAACCTTATCATCCGTATGCTTGAGGTATCCCGTCTTTCCGCCGGCATGAAGCCGAATATGGAAAAATTTGACGGCGGCGAGCATATAAGGCGGCAGCTGCGTTCCTTTGCTCCGCTGTTTACGGAGGCGGGGATAACCGTGTCTGCCGACGGAGTGCCGCAAAATTTCATGTGTACGGGCGATGTAACGCTGCTTGACATTGTTTTCGGAAATTATATTTCAAACGCGATAAGCTATGCGGGCGGCAAAAAGGAAATAAAAATATACTGCGACAGGCGCGGAGATTTTTACAGAATATCCGTTTTCAATTCCGGCAGTCACATTGAAAGCCGTGATATTGATAAAATATGGATAGGCTTTTACCGTGCTGACAAGGCTCATTCAAGAGAAAAGGGGCATTTCGGTCTGGGACTTTCGTTTGTCAGCTCCATACAGGAAATGCACGGCTGCGAATACGGAGTGTATAACGCCGAAGGCGGAGTGGTGTTCTGGTTCGATGTAAAAGCCGAAAAATAAATATTTTATTTTCCTATTGACATAACACAAATTTTTAAGTATAATAAGCAGGCTGTAAAGGTAAATATCTTTACACCTGCTTATTTTCTTCAGAGAGGAGCTGCTTTTGAGATCCCATGGCAAAAAATATTGATGTTACCATACTTTTTGATATATACGGCGATATGCTCACCGAAAAACAGCGGGATTTCATAAGCTATTATTATAATGATGACCTTTCGCTGGCGGAGATAGCGGAAAATGAAGGCATTACCCGGCAGGGGGTCAGGGACGCCATAAAGCGTGCGGAGGCGCAGCTTTACGAAATGGACAGTCACCTCGGGCTTATCAGTAAGTTTGAGGAGATAAAAAAAGGCGCTCAGGAAATAAATTCCCTTGCCGATAAAATAAGCGAGATAAACACAAGCACATATTTTTCAAGAGAAATAAACGATGCCGTGGCAAGAATACGGTTTGTCGCGGAGCTGTTAAGCCGGTAATAAATTAAGAAAGGAAAGCACGGTATGGCATTTGAAGGTCTTTCCGAAAAGCTTGAAGCCGCTTTTAAGCGACTTAAAAGTAAGGGCGCACTTACGGACGCCGATGTCAGAATGGCAATGAGAGAGGTCAGACTTGCCCTTCTTGAAGCCGATGTAAACTATAAGGTTGCAAAGGATTTTACACAGAAGGTAACTGAACGCGCTATCGGCGCGGATGTTATGGAAAGTCTTACTCCGTCTCAGATGGTTATTAAAATAGTAAATGAAGAGCTTACCGAGCTCATGGGCGGCACGAAAACGAGGCTTGCCGTTGCAAATCATCCGCCGACGGTGGTTATGATGTGCGGCTTGCAGGGCTCAGGTAAAACCACCCATGCGGCAAAGCTCGGTCTTATGCTGAAAAATCAGGGACACAGACCGCTGCTTGCAGCCTGCGATGTTTACAGACCGGCAGCTATCAAGCAGCTTCAGGTTATAGGTGAAAAGGCGGGCGTTCCCGTGTTTGAAATGGGACAGGGCGACCCGATAGAAATTGCCAACGAGGCTGTTAAGCTTGCAAAGGATCAGGGCTATGATTATGTTATGCTTGATACCGCAGGCCGTCTTCATATTGACGAGCAGCTTATGGATGAGCTGAAAAGAATCAAGAGCACGGTTCATCCGCATGAAATCCTTCTTGTTGTGGACTCCATGACAGGTCAGGACGCGGTAAATGTCGCTTCGTCGTTTGATGAGGCACTTGGAATAGACGGTATGATTCTTACAAAGCTGGACGGTGACACGAGAGGCGGCGCGGCGTTAAGCGCGAGAGCGGTAACGGGCAAGCCCATCAAGTTTATCGGTATGGGCGAAAAGTTAGGCGACCTTGATGTTTTCCATCCGGACAGAATGGCATCAAGAATACTCGGCATGGGCGATATGCTTTCCCTTATTGAAAAGGCGGAGCAGAAGCTTGACGAGAAAAAGGCACTTGAGCTTGAAAAGAAGCTGAGAAAAAATAAATTCGACCTCAACGACCTGCTTGACCAGCTTGACCAGGTGAAGCGCATGGGCTCTATAAAGGACACACTTGCCATGCTTCCGGGC
>JAKSQS010000207.1 GCA_024404055.1 Clostridia bacterium
CTACTTTTTAGTGCTTCGACTCGCTTTTTCTTTCGGGCTGTTGTGTCACAGCCCCGTTAAAAATATCAAATTTATTTATTACTTTCCGAAAGCTTTCTGATAATATCACTGTAAATTTTGAGTCCCGTTTTTTTAAAAAAAGCGGGATTTGCCTGTTTTTTGTCGGCATACGGCAGTCCGTAAAGCCGGAGCAATGAATAATATCCCGGTAGAGCATTTAAAAAAGCGGAATAATCTTTGTTTTCTTCTTTCGTCCATGCGTTTTCGCTTACAGCAGCAAGGCGCGGAAACATGAGATACCCGGCTTTTTCAAATGTGGAAATATATTCGCTGAACAGCAGTGCCTCCGCTCCGTCGGCTTTTTGATTCGGCGAATAACTGTAACAATTTTTCAGGCTGTTTTCGCTGTAATCCGCACCTATATTATACGGTGCGGAGCTGTCAATAAAGCCCGTGCGGTTTTCCTGTCTGCCGTTTTTCCATACGGTAAATTTTATATCATCATATCCTGATGTGATTTCATCAAAAAAGTGACGCGCAAGCTGACGGGCATCCGAAAGACCGTTTTCTTCCATTCTGCGGCGGCAGACGGGACAGCGGCTTATTTCGTCAAACGGAATATCGTTGAAGCCGAGATGAATTTCTCCGTCCGGGAAAAGCTGTATCAGCTCTTCTGTAAGCCGACGGGCAAAACCGTATGTTTCGTCCTTTCCCATGCAAAGGCAATAGCTTTTAACGCCGAAGGATGTGCTGACCTCTGCCGCTTTTTCTGCGCAGGAAAGCGATGGCATTGCAGTGAGGGCGGCGGCACAGTGCCCGGGAATATCAATTTCCGGTATGACCATGATATATTTTGAATGTGCGTATTTAACAATTTCTTTAATATCATCGGTTGAGAAAAAGCCCCTGTGCGGTATGCGGTCAAGCGCGGTAAACGGTCTTTCACTGCCTATCAGTGTGAGCAGCGGAAAGCTTTCACTGTAAAAACGCCAGCCCTGGTCATCAGTCAGGTGCAGGTGCAGACGGTTAAGCTTATGAATTGCCATGGCATCAATAAACAGCTTAACACATTCCACAGTGAAAAAATGCCGCGAAACATCAAGCATAAAGCCCCTTTGTGAAAAACGGGGTTCGTCCTTTATGATGAGACAGGGGACGGATGTATTGTGATTTAAAAGCTGTTTTACCGTTTGCAGGGCATAAAAAAGCCCTGCGGCAGATGCCGCAGTTATGTTTATTTTGCCGTCACGGCAGTCTATTTCATAGCCCTCTGACTTTATCGGTTTGTCAGAAAAGAAGAGAAAAATTCCGTCTTCCGAGCCGCCCAGCGGAACATAACCGAATTTTTCACCGAGAAAAAAGCACAGGTCATCAAATATACCGTCTGTATTTGTTTCGTCTTTGAGCGTACAGCCGTTATGCAGCGTGAAGCCTGTTGAGCCTTCCTCAAGCTGCATAAAAACGGGCTTCGGGATAATAGCAACACTCATTCTTTTTTCAATGCCTGTTCAAGCGCAGTGGCAAGCTGGTCGGGACAGGATGTGTTTTTGAAGCCGCACCGAATGCCCTTAAGTGTTGAAATTACTTGCTGTGCGTTCATGCCTCTGACGAGTGCGCTTACGCCCTGTGTGTTTCCGTTACAGCCGCCCTCAAACTGCACATTTTTTACTATACCGTCTTCAAGCTCCACCGTGATTGATTTTGAACAGGTTCCGCGTGTAATATATTTATAAACCATAATAACCCCTTCCTTTCTGTATCTATTATTATAATGAAAGAGAAGTGTTTGTCAATGGTTTAAATTATTCTCAGCTCATAATATAAAGCAGGGCGAGAATCAGCTTTTCATCTGCGCCCTCCTTTAAAAGCATCATAATAATCGGCAGGATAACCGTCATATCATCGTCTGCGGGCAGTCTTTGCAGCATGGAATAAAAGCCGGAAAAGCGGTTGCGAGGCTGAGCTTTGCGCGGTACACGATTTTCGGGCGGTTCATCCGGAATGCTTTCGGGCTGAGGCGGCGGCTCCGGTATATCCGTAACCTCTGCTTCCTGTATGGTTATACGCGCCTTTTGCTGCATTTCGCGCGCACGCCGTATTGCCTGCTCCTGCATTTGCATTATGTCGTTATAAGAGTAACCGTCAGCCGTAATAATCCCTCCTAAAAAATGCCGAGTATATCCTTCATTGCGGGCAGCAGCTCAAGCATTTTCATCATTCTTGCGGCCTCGTCCGCTTTTTTTCTTCGTTCTTCGCTTAAAAAAGGCTTAAGTGAGCGTATGAGCGCGGTTCTTTCATCGCTGCCGGAATTAAGCGAGCCCATTAAAGACATGATTTTTCCGAGCGTCTGCGTGTCTGTGCCGTCTTCATTTTGCGGGTCGTCCTCCCCGTTTTTTTCTTCCGCCATAAACGATTGTGCAATGCTTTTCAGTGAGCTTATATCCTCGTCACTTAACGAGCCGAGAACAGATGCAAGTGAATCCATATCCATCAGTTATCACCGAGTATTTTTTTCATAAATGCCTTTGCCTGCGGTGAAGCAAGAAGTGTTTTGATAAGCTCCGGGTTTTGCAGTGCTTTTGAAAGTGCCCGGTTCTGCTCCGGCGTGAGGTTCTTTTCGGCAAATTCGTTTATATCGGTTTTGGGCTCACCCGAGGATGAAACCTTTTTCAGCAGTGCTTCAAGCTGTTCTTTGCTTATTTTCGGGTTGTTATCCATTGAAAATCAGTCCAATCTGTTGTAATATATAATTCTGTATATGTTATGCGGCGAAAGGCGGTAATATGAATGAGGATAATTGTTTTTTCGGACAGTCACGGAGATACTTACAGAATGATAAAGACCGTGGAGATGCACCCGGAGGCGAAGCAGATTATTTTTCTCGGGGACGGAGAATATGATATAGGTCAGATTGAGGCGTATTTCAAAGACAGGAGCTTTATTAAGGTGAAGGGCAACTGTGATTTCGCTTCATCGCTTCCGGCATATGAAATACGGATGGTAAACGGTAAAAAAATATATATAACCCACGGATATGCCGAGGGAGTGAAGTATTCGCTCGACAATTTAATATACAGAGCACTTGAAATGAAAGCGGACATAGTGCTGTACGGGCATACACACTGCGCTGAAAGCTTTTATGAGGACGGAATGCATATAATGAACCCGGGCAGCATAAGAGACGGATATTACGGCATAATAGACATTACACCGGACGGTATTATGATAAACTGTACCCGTGTTATGGACTGAAAGTGCCGCACAATTAAGCGGTATTATATTCCGGCAAACGGAGGCATAGCTATGAACAGTCATTTTGAAAATCTTGTTGTATGCGTCGGAAAGGGCGGACAGAGGGATGCTGCCGAGTCCTTTTCAAGGCGCACGGGCGCAGCTCTTTCCGATAACCCCGGTGATGAGCTTACGCTGCTTTACGATGCGAACGGCGTAACACTGACCGGGTACGGTCTTTCCTTTCGCGGCGATTTTGAGCAGATGCTCCACCGGCTGACGGAGGGCAGATTACAGCATGAAATGCTGGTACATATCACTAAAACGAAGCAGCCGTTTCCGAAAGCGGTGGACGCCACGGCAGGCATGGGTGAGGATTCCGTTCTGCTTGCCGCCGCAGGCTACGATGTAACTATGTATGAGCAGAACGCGGTGGTTGCCGCGCTGCTCA
>JAKSQS010000208.1 GCA_024404055.1 Clostridia bacterium
TTTACCGATTCGGAGGATAGGGCAACGCTGAGGAGCGACCTGAGCGCCGGATCGGATTTACGGGAGACAGGTACCGAGTGTGCACTGTCTCTTTTTTGTCTCCCGGAAACAAAAGCGTTAAACCTCGGGGGTATGGGGGCAGAGCCCCCGCGATCCGAAAATTTATACATTTTCCAAAGGATAAATGCCTGTAGTTACATAACGGTAATACTCTTTCGGTGAAAGTTTAACCAAATCCCATTGGTATCTGTCGTTATTGTAATAGTCTATCCAATCATCTATTTTAGCTTTGACCTTATCGTATGTCTTCATCATAGCGATTTCATACTTGATTTCATCTTTCATATGTCCGAAAAAGCTTTCCTGCGGTGCATTATCCCAGCAGTTCCCTTTGCGTGACATTGATTGAATAAAATTATAGTCGCTCAGAGCTTTAATAAATGCTTTGCTTGTATAGTGACAACCTTGGTCACTGTGTACGATTGTTGTATCATCAAGCGTGCAGCCGTGCTCCGAGACAAGCTTTTCCACTGTTTTAAGAACAAATCCAACCTGTAAATTTGTGCTGAGTTCGTAAGCGAGTATTTCTCTTGTAAATGCGTCAAGTATCGTTGAAAGGTAACAAACTCCCGTATCGTAAAAGATGTAGGTTATGTCTGTAAGCAGTACTTTTCTTACCCCTCCGGCAAGAAATTGTCTGTCTACAACATTCGGAAATACGGTATTTGTTCTTAATGCTTTTGCCATTTGCCTGTATGGATTGGGTCCTCTGTACGGGCATTTTAACCCGTATTTTCGCATTAGTCGGCGTATTTTCTTGATGTTCATTCGGATTTTCTCGTGCAGTAGCCTCATATATATGCTTCTTGCACCTTTTGCATATCCTCTGTATTTATACGCTTCCAGTATTTTCTCAAAGTCTGCCTTGTCGGCTTCTTCTCGTTCTTTTCTTGCATCTGCCGATGACAGCCATTCGTAATATCCCGAACGTGAAACCTCGGCAAGCTCACACATCTTTGAAATACTCAAACAATTGTTATCCCGGCAAGTCGCATTGTGTATTATCTCAAACTTTGACGATGTTATCACTTCGCACCGCCCGCTTTCCCACCGTAAGCCTCTTCCACCGATCGAATTTTTTTTAAAAAGTCATTCTCCTGTTCAAGATAGGTTATACGATGTTCCAACTCCCGTATTCGCTTCGCCATTTGTGCCTCGGTGCTTTGCGGTGCCTGCTTGCTTTTGTCTTTTCTCTTGTCTGCAAATCCGGTCTCTTTATCCGCACCGTTCATCACAGAACAACGGAAATTTTCGAGCCGTTTTCTGCCGAGTTTTTCCGCATTCAGCCCTGCTTCTGTGAATATTTCTCTTGTGCTTTTGCCTCTGTAATATTCGTCATAGGCATGCCGCTTGAATTCCTCGGTAAAGATTACATTCCATTCTGTTGCACGCTCAATACATTTGTGCTTGCTCAGTTCCTCGACAAATTCTTTTGACAAAGGGTATCTTTTCATGTTGTATCCGACCTTTCCTACTTGACCGGATACATTTTACCATAAATTCGGACTTTTTTCCACTGTACGTTTTTCGGGGTTTTGAGTTCCTTTTTCTGTCCGTTTTTCAGGGACGTTATCTCAAATCCCTAAAATCACACTGTCCGTTTTTATGGGTACAGTTTAACTCGAAACTAAAAACTATAAACTCGAAACTAAAAACTATAAACTAAAAACTATAAACTAAAAACTCGAAACTAAAAACTAAAAACTAAAAACTAAATCCCCCCGTGCTGAACTGTAATTTCCCTTCCGAATGTGCTTTAATATTCTTGAATAATTTTTAACGGAGGAATAAAAACATGACACAGGAAAAGAAATATTATTGGTTGAGGCTTTGTAACGATTTTTTCAGCGACAAGGTAATGAAAAAGCTGAGAAAGTCAGAACGGGGCGACACCTGCATAGTAATATATCTCAAAATTTTACTTACAGCAATTCAAAGCGGCGGCGTAATCGAATTTATACACCTTGAAAACAGCTTTGCCGAGGAGCTTGCGCTTGAGCTGGACGAAGCTGTTGACGATGTGAACGCAACGCTTGACTTCCTTTTTTCCGTCGGTCTTGTGCAGACTGAGGACAATATATCATTCTTTTTCCCCGAGGCACTGGATTGCACAGGCAGCGAAAGCGCAGCAACAAGAAGGTCAAGAGAAAGCCGTGAACGCAGAAAAGCGCAGCAGTGTAACACAAATGAAACAGCAGTGCCGCAAAGCTGCAACAGTGAAACGCGGCAATGCCGCACGAGTGCCGCGCCGGTGCAACAAAAATGCCGCACAGAGATAGAGAAAGAGAAAGAGATAGAGAAAGAGATAGAGATAGAGAAAAAGATAGAGAAAGATACAGAGAAAAAGACAGAGAAAGATATTGCGGTCAGCGTGAAAAGCGAAAAGCTCACGCGCCGTAAATACGGAGAATATAAAAATGTGCTGTTATCGGATGAAGACCTGCAAAGGCTGAAAACGGAATTTCCTTCTGACTGGTCTACACGGATAGAACGGCTGTCATCATACATGGCTTCAAGCGGAAAAGCATACAAAAACCACCTTGCAACCATACGGAGCTGGGCAAGCAGCGAAAAGGAAAAAGCAAAAGAAAAAGAAAAACCCACAGGCTGCTTCAATGACGGCTTGACCCTTAACGGCTTGATTTAGGGAGGAAATTAAATGAACCTGAAAAATCTGTTAACAGACACCATGAATAACGCCTCTGAATATAACAAGGCTGAAAAAGGCGACTATTCAGGCGAAAACGGACTGCTTATCTGCGGCAAATGCCATACACCGAAGCAATGCAGAATACAGACACCGTACGGCGAATTTACCGTTATGTGCATTTGCAAATGCAAAGAAGAAGCGATTGCAGCCGAGGAAGCGGAATATAAAAAAAGACGGCAGCAAGCTGCGCTTGACAGGCTGCGCAGGGCTTGCTTTGCCGGTACGGACGGTATCAACTGCACCTTTGAAAACGATGATATGAGCAACAAAAGGCTGACAAAAATCTGCAAAAGATATGTTGATAATTTCAGCATTTTTTGCAGGCAGGGCAAAGGTATTATTTTTTACGGAAATATCGGAACAGGCAAAACCTATGCCGCATACGAAATTGCAAACGCGCTTATGGAAAAAGGCTATCCCGTGCTTGCAAGCTCCGTCAGCAAGCTGTCAAAGGCATTATTCAGCGCGAACGATAAGCAGAAATATCTTGACGGGCTCAATTCAACATATAAGCTGCTTATTCTGGACGACCTCGGCACGGAAAGAAAATCGGAATATATGAAGGAACAGCTTTTTGACATTATCAACAGCAGGTATGAAGCAAAGCTGCCCATGATTGTCACAACAAATCTGACAACAGAGCAGCTTATCAATCCCCCGGATGCCGACACAGGCAGAATTTACGACCGGATAACGGAAAGATGCTTTCCGGTTGAGGTTGCCGGAAACAGCAGGCGCAGAAAAAACATAGCTAAAGAATATTCCGAAATGAAAAGTATACTTTTGGGGTAAAAGACCGACGGTTTTCGGTTTACCGTAGGGGACGATGCCCACATCGTCCCGCCGTACACGGTGAATTTTATATCGAATGTTGTTTG
>JAKSQS010000209.1 GCA_024404055.1 Clostridia bacterium
TATAAAACGGAACCGTAGCAAAGCCGAGACTGCCGAGATAATCAAGCGATTCGCGGTGACTGCCCGCTTCGTGCCCCTCCATCTGCTGAATGTTGAACGCAAACATATCAAGCTTTCTTTCGGCGGTTATTTTTGAATCCTTCTGTCTTAACGAACCCGCGGCAGCGTTTCTCGGATTTTTGAAGGGCTTGTCACCGTTTAGCTCCTGCTCGGCGACAAGTGAGAAAAACACATCATGTGACATATACGCTTCTCCCCTGACTTCAAGCATGGGGAGCTTTTCATTTATGGTGTGCGGAATACTGCGTACCGTCAACAGATTATCCGTAACATCCTCGCCCGTCACTCCGTCGCCTCTCGTTGAGCCTCTGACCAGCCTTCCGTTCACATATTCCACCGACACGGAAAGTCCGTCAATTTTCGGTTCAACCACATAAACCGGGTTTGAAACCACCGACTTCACCCGCCGGTCAAAATCGCGTATATCCTCCTCGGAGAACGCATCCTGAAGACTTTCCATAACAACCTTATGCGTAACGGGAGAAAACTGCGCGTCTGCCCTGCCGCCCACTCTGTGAGACGGTGAGGTAATATCGTCATACTGCGGATACTGCTTTTCAAGCGCGATAAGCTCATGCATAAGCCGGTCATATTCAAAATCTTCAATTTCCGGGGAATCGTTTTCATAATAGCGTTTGTTATGATATTCAATTATTTGCCTTAACTCATAAATTCTTGCTATATCCGCATTATCCATAAAGCTCACCCTTTATTATGATCCCGTTCTCTGATAATCAGCCTTGTGGGCGTACCCTCAAGCCCGAAAACCTCACGAATCTGATTGTCGATATAACGCTGATAGCTGTAATGAAACAGCTCTTTATTATTTACAAACGCAACAAATGTCGGCGGACGCGTGGATGCCTGCGTCATGTAATAAATTTTAAGTCTCCTGCCCTTATCCGTCGGCGGCTGCACCCTTGCCGTTGCGTCTGCCAGAACATCATTGAGCTTTCCCGTTGAAATTCTCATGGCGTTCTGTCCGTCAACAAAGTTGATAAGCTCAAAAAGCCGCTCTATTCTCTGTCCAGTCTTTGCGGAAATGAAAATAATGGGCGCGTAGCTCATAAACGAAAAATCGTTCATCAGCTTCTTTCTGAAATTATCCATGGTTTTTGTGTCTTTTTCAAGCGCATCCCACTTGTTTACGGCAATTATACACGCCTTGCCCTGCTCGTGAGCTATTCCGGCAACCTTTGAATCCTGCTCGGTAAAGCCCTCCGTTGCGTCAATCATAATAACACAGACCGTAGCTCTTTCGACCGCCATTTTCGCACGGATAATGCTGTATTTCTCAATTTGGTCGTCAACCCTGCTTTTTCTTCTTAAGCCTGCCGTATCAATCAGCAGATAATCGCCGTGCTCATTGGAAACAAAGGTGTCAGTTGCGTCCCTTGTTGTGCCCGCAATATTTGATACGATTACTCTTTCCTCTCCGCAAACAGCATTAACAAGTGAGCTTTTGCCGACATTGGGCTTGCCGATTACAGCAACCTTGATAACGCCGTCGTCATCCTCGTTTTCATCGCCGTCATCAATATATTTCAGCACCTCGTCAAGCAAATCGCCCGTTCCGTGTCCGTGAACGGAGGATACGGCTATCGGGTCGCCCAGCCCGAGATTATAAAACTCATAAAATTCAAGCGGCGGCTCACCCACCGTATCGCATTTATTCACGCAGAGAACCACGGGCTTTCCGCTTTTTTGAAGCATTGCCGCAACTTCTCTGTCAGACGCGGTTATGCCCGTTCTGACATCGGTTACAAAAACAATGCACTGCGCGCTGTCAATGGCAAGCTCCGCCTGACGGCGCATCTGTGAAAGTATTATATCCGATGAATCGGGTTCTATACCGCCCGTATCAACAAGCAGGAAATTTTTCCCGAGCCATTCGCAGTCACCGAAAATACGGTCACGGGTCACGCCGGGCGTATCGTCAACAATGGGAAGCCTCTGTCCGCACAGCTTATTAAAAAGCGTGGACTTTCCCACATTGGGTCTTCCGACTATGGCAACAACTGATTTCATTTGCTGTCACTCCCTTTCATTTACAGATAAAGTCAAGGTGCATACCTGTCAGTGCCTCCAGCATGGCATGAGCCCCTTTGGGCTGAATACACACCTTTATATTAAGTTCCTTTTCAATATCTTCCGTAGAAATATCATCAAGAAAAATGTTTTCACCGCTTTTTAGCATAACCTCGGGAATAATCAGCTTCTCGCCCAGCGGCTTTCCTTTAAGCTGATTTATTATATCGCCGCCGGTGATAAGTCCCGTCACCGTTACGCTGTCACCGAAAAATTCATTTTTTATTTTATACAGGTTTATTTTAAGTCCGTTATATTTTTCTTCCGCCTTGCCGCACAGCTTATTTATAAGCGGATACGCCGCTTCACCCGTAACGGCACTCACCGTTCTGTTCAGTGTCACGCCTTCAAGCCCTTCAAGCTCCGCATTGAACTGATTTTCAAGCAGAGCCCACATACCTACGCCGTTTTCAAGCTGGGCAAATTCCTCATAATAATCATAACCCGGTATTTCTCTTTCGGCTTTGATGTAAAATTCATCCGCCGCATACGCAAGCCTTGTGCCGTTTTCTTTTAAGAATTTCTCTCCGAACCGATTCACCGTGTCAAGCACCTGTGAAGCAGTCTGCTTATTATACGGCTCAAGCGGATAAAGTCCGTCGCGGTATTTGGTAAGTCCCACCGGCACTGCCGCAATGCTCTGCACCGCAGGATAAAGCTTTGACAGCTCTTCAAGGCTTCTTTCAAGCTCCTTCCCGTCGTTTATGCCGGGACATAGAACAAGCTGTGTATTCATGGAAATACCGGCAGCCGCAAATTTTTTCAGATAATACAGGCTTTCGCCCGCTTTCGGGTTTTTCATCATTTCAACACGCAAATCGGGATTTACCGTATGAACGGATATATTCACAGGGCTGATATGCATATCAATTATGCGCTGTGCTTCCCTTTCGGAAAGTCCCGTCAGCGTAATATAGTTACCGAAAAGGAAAGACAGGCGCGAATCGTCATCCTTGAAATACAGACTCTTTCTCATTCCGGGAGGCATCTGGTCAATAAAACAGAAAATACATTTGTTTTTGCACTGCTGCTGACCGTCCATAAGATATGTTGAAAAAACAAGACCCGTATCGTCGGTTTCCTTTTTATGCATAACAACGGTGCGTTGTCTGCCGTCCCGGGTTTCTAATTTAAGCTCCACGCGCTTTTCCGTAATATAAAAGCGGTAATCAAGCACATCACATATTTCATGCGCATTTACGCTTAAAAGCCTGTCCCCCGGGTGTATTCTGTGCCACGCGGCGTGCGAATGCGGCTTAACGCCGGTAATAGTTACAGACATACTTCCACCCCAAATTAAAAGTTTAAAGGCAGAGCCGGTTTACCGCCTCTGCCTTGAGTTCCATCAAAGGTCACAGGACTTAGATTAGTCTTCGTCCTTTGCAACGACCTGTCTGCCCTTGTAATAGCCGCAGCTTCCGCAAACCTTATGCGGTACGGTATAAGCTCCGCACTGGGGACATTTTACAAG
>JAKSQS010000021.1 GCA_024404055.1 Clostridia bacterium
CGACCCCCACAGCGTCCGGCCCTAAAACATTCGCTTTTTGACACATTTATCAGGAATGTATTACAACAAAATCCGACACGGTTCAGACATTCAGGTTCGGTGCGTTGAGGGCAACGCACCCTACAAGTACCGTAAAGTTTCAGGTGGCACAAAGTACCGCTGTCTTACGCTTTCCAGTCCGTTCCCGCCTGTGTGTAATCCCACGGGACGAAGCCGATTTTTTCAATTGCCGGCGAGTTTGCCGCAAGGTTGAAATCAAAGCCGTGTGCATCCTTAAACAGCGGATTTTCAAACACTGCCGATTTATAATATCCCGCCGTTTTCATATACGGAGCATATGCACGGTTGTCAAAGCTCAAATCCTCGTTTTTGGAGCTCAAAACATTTTCCCCGTTCTTATAGTCCCAGTAAAGGTTGCCCTTGTCGTTGATTTTTCCGCATTCGATGTTGGTTATCATGGCACTGTCTCCGGCGATGATGTTGCCTGTCAGATAAAACGCCGTGTGCTCCTCTTTTCTGGAGCTTCTCACCTGTCCGAGACGGTTCATGGCAAAAATGTTGTTTGTAACGGTGTTGTCCTTTCCGTAGTGCTGGTGAAGCCCCTGTGAGCCGCAGTCATATGCAAGATTGTTTTTAACCGTGATATATGACGAGCCCTCGTCAAGATAAACACCCCAGCCGCCGTAGCCGCCCTCGCCGGGGTCTGCCGCCACATTATGTATGGTATTGCCGGAAATGACCGTGCCGGGCTGAATACCGAGCGTATATATTCCGCCCATGTCGGAAAGCCAGCCCTGTCCTATATCGTAAATCAGGTTATCCGTTATCTTGTTGTTGCAGGTCACGGAATAGCTGTAACCCCATACCCAGCCGACGGAAATCGCTGTATAATATCCGTCGCTTATTTCGTTATGGGATATTTCACAGTTTCTCGCGTGGGTGACGAGCACGCCTATCGCGTCCGCAAAAACTCTGCCGTAGCCCTCAATGCGGTTGTTGACAACGCGGATGTTTTCGGTGATCCTTTCTTTTTCCGTCGCGTTATAGCCGTGAATATAAACGCAGTTCGCGCCTATTTCATTGAAGCGGCACTTTTCCACCGTGGAGTTTTTCACCATGCGGTCAAATTTTATCGCGGTATTGCCGATATTGAGAAAGTCGCAGTTAATGAAAGAAATACCGTCAGACGCGCTGACTCTCACCGCGCCCTCGCTGTCAAACTCCGCCTGCGGATGCTTGAGTCCGGCACGGGCAAGCGAGTTTTCCGGGTCAAGCGCCGGATAACACCAGTCGGTGTTTTTGAATGTAATATCTTCAAATGTTATGCCGTGCGCGTTTTCCATATTGATAAGCTGTGTGTTAACGCACGCCTTAAGCACAAGTGTGTCAGCTGTTTCGCCCTCCCCGGGAACATAATAAACGCGGCTGTTTTCCTTGTCAAAAAACCATTCGCCGGGGGTGTTAAGCAGCTCAAACACATTTTCAAGGAAGAACCTGTCCCCCTTTTCAACCTTCATTGTATACGGCTTTGTAACAAAAAGCTTGTTCTGCTGCTTATCGAGACGCGCGAAAAAGCTTGTGTCAGCGCACCAGTAGTGCAGCACGCGCACGACAGTATTTTCATTCAGCGTGAGCTGCTCAAGAGCGCAGTCTTCGGGATATACAATTGCCATGTCACCGTATGTATAGTCCCACGGTCTGTCGCTTTCGTCAAACAAGCCGTCGGAGTGGTCGGATTTTTCAACAGTGAGATAACCGCTTTCCGGGTATCTTGTGGCTTTAAGCACCTTATCATCCTTAATCAGCGTGTTGAAATCCAGCTCACCCGGTACATCGCACACAAACGCCTTCACTCCGTTTACCTCGGTTTCGCTCCAGCCGGTTATATCATATTCGGCATTGAAGCTCACCTTTTCGTTTTCATAAGCTCTGTATGTCACATTCTCCGCATCGGAGGCATCAAAAATAACGGGCGAATACAGCCTGTAATCACCGCCGCGCAGCCAAACGGTAAACGGTTCATCCGTTTTTGCGCGGTTATCTTTTGCCTTTTGCTTTGCCGCCGCAATGCTTTTAACAGGTGTAGCAAAGGAGCCGTCGTTTTCATCGTTTCCGTCTGCACTTACATAAATGTCATATCCGCTTTTAACCATATCCCGTGCCTGCCTTTCAAGCTTTTCGCTCCATTCATACTGTGTGTAATTTTCACCCTTCGGTGTCTGCCTGAAGCAAACAAGTGACGAAAGCGGCACAAACACCGCCATGAATATTGAAATCAGTGTCCTTAAAAAATCCATAGCATCCTTCTCCTTATTGGTTTTTATTTTTTTCGTTCATTTTTTCGAGAGCGTCCACACAGTATGAAATAATCACATTACTTCTTCTGACAAGCTCCTTAAGACCGAAATCATAATATCCCTCAATCCATTTTACAAGGTTTTGCGCGCCGCCCGTATATACCGTGTCAAAAACAAACTCAAAATCGTTATCCCTGATATTCGGATAATTCTCATGCCAGCGTTTGAGCGTTTTACGGTATGTATCCTGCTTTATTCGTTGGCGAAAACGCGGCGAGCTGTTTTCTCCGATAAGGATTTTCAGCGTTTCTATATTATCCTTTACATATGTATAAACAGCAGGCAGAAAATCATATACATCACCGCCCGGCTTTTTCGCAAAAATGTCATTGCAGTCATTGATAAATTTGTCCTCAATTTCCGCAAGCACATCATCGGGTATGCCGTAATAGGCATAAAATGTACCTCGGTTAAGCTCCGCCTTTTGGCAAAGCTCCGTCACGGTGACGGAATGAATGGGCTTTTCCCTGAGAATATCAAGCAATGCGTTATGAAAAATCGTCCTTGTTATTTTAACTCTTGTATCCGTTTTCATCGTTTTTGTCTCCGTTTTGAGCAAATTACGGTAATTTGTTCAGTAATTTTCAATAAACAGTGTGTTTGATTATTGAACAATGCGTTCACTTATATTATAATCCCCATATGTTCAAAAGTCAATCAGCCTATTATGCACAAAATTTATGTTGAATTTTAGGCTAAAATAATGTTAAAATAGCTTTATTATGTGCGTAAGGAGATTATTCACAATGATAAAGACGGCAGACAAAGCCGGTGCGGACAATTCAACGCCGTCCGTACCGCAGTATTTTTCATGGATAAACAATACAAACGAGGGCTCAACCGAGGCACAGACGCTCATAAATCTTGATTTCTTCGCCATGCTGAAAAGGGAATACGGCATGGAAATAAAAATATACGCATGGGATGCCGGAAATTTTGACGGTGCAAGCGAGGGCTACGGCAGCGTTGACAGCGAAAAATTTATTTCGCAGTACCCGGAGGGCTACAAAAATGTTGTTGAGAGAGCGCGTGAGCTCGGAATACGGTTCGGCTTGTGGGGCAGTCCCGACGGCTACGGTGACAACGAAAAAACCGAAAAAGAAAGATTTGATTTCTTTGTGCATCTGTGCCGTGACTATCATTTTGCCGAGTTCAAGCTGGACGGAGTGTGCGGCACTCTGCGCCGTGAAAAGGCGGAGCTTTTCCGCGATATGCTTAAGGAATGCCGCAAATACTCTCCCGACCTTATTGTGCTCAATCACCGCCTTGAGCTGTATGAGGCGGAGGAATATGTAACCACATTTTTATGGAACGGCATGGAAACCTATGTTGATGTGCTTGCCGGAAACGACTGTACCTGTATGCACCACAGAAGCTTTATGTTTCACCGCGGTCATGTGCCGGGTCTTGAAAGGCTCAGTGAAGATCACGGGGTATGCATAAGCTCCGCCGTTGATTATTTTGAAGACGAGCTGATTTATCAGGCGTTCAACCGTTCGCTTATTCTGGCTCCCGAGACCTACGGCAACCCGTGGCTGCTGCGTGATGACGAGCTCCCGGTGCTTGCGAGAATATATAATCTTCATAAGCATAACGCCGCACTGCTTGTAAACGGCATTACGCTTGACAGCTCTTACGGCGCGAATGCCGTGTCAAGAGGCACAAAAACAAAACGGTTTATCTGCACGGGCAACGACTCATGGCAGTCCGTTAAAATTAAAATCCGGCTTGACGAAAGCATCGGTCTTGACACAAAAGAAAATATACTCGTCATTTCCCGTCATCCGTATGAAAGCCTTATAGGTGAATACACTTACGGCGATGAGGTTGAGCTTGAGCTGCCCGCGTGGCGCGCCCGTCTTATCGAATGTGCCGTGAAAAGCGAGGCTGACAGTGTGCTGACGGGCTGTGAATACACTGTTATCAGGGAAAACGCGGACGGAGAGCCCGTTGAGGTTAAAATAGTTAAAGCTGACGGCGGAGCGGTCGAAAAACTGACAAAGGGCAAAAAGACCTTCTTTATGAATGCCGAAAAAACGGATATAAAGCAGAAAGAGCCTGTTTATCTCGGTATGCTTGACACAACGGAGCATTTCCCCGAAAACGGCGAGGAGCTTTATGAAGCGGCTGTTGTTGCCGCCGATAACGATGCGCTGGAGGCAAGAACACTGCGCCGCTCCGGCGACACAAAAATCAAAGAGGTTAAGGCGGCGCGTGACGCGTTTTTCAAACAGGAAACATATATTTTAAGGGGCTGTGAAGCAAAAAATATGTTTGACGGAAACGAAAGCACATTTTTTGACGCTCAGTCCGGAAATTACAGAGGCGAAGACCTGCGCGAAAAGGGCGGCTGTCTGCGAATTGACTTCGGTGAAGAAATAAATGCCGACAGCCTTGAAATCGAATTTTTCAGCGCGGACAAAAATACAAGAGAAGTAAATATACAGAATATCCCCGTCAGAGCCGAATATTCATGCTCCTACGGCGGCTGGAAGGCAGGCGGAGCTGTTAAAACCGTTTGTGAAAGGGAATACGCCGCCCGTATCGTGCGCTTTACCGTGCATACGGTATATGAGCTGCCGGGCAGAAAAATAACCGTGTCTTATCCGCTGAACGACACATTGAGATTTGTCAGAATCGCCTGTCCCATGGACAGGATATATGCCGTAAGGCTTATAAAAAACGGGAAGGATGTCACTCCGGCAAAGCCTCACGCAAACAATATGCAGGCGCATTATTCAAAAAAGAGGGTCGAGGTGGAAAAGCACGGCACATTCACCCTGCCCGAATATAAAACCGGCTCTTATCTTGCCGTGGCTCTTGACGGTGAGCACGGTAACGAGCTTGCCTTCTGCGGCGTAAAAATTGACGGAAAGCTGTACGGCTGTCCCGAAAGAGCCCCGGATTACAAAGCGAATATGTGGGAGCACAGGGTCATGGACTGCGAAAAATATCTCACATATTTCTATCCCCTGCCCGACGGGCTTGCCGGCAGAGAAATAACGCCCTATGCCGTTTTTGCAGATGATGACCGCTGTGATTTTGATTGCAGGGTATATCTTTGCCAAAAGCATTAAAAAAACAATTTTTTAACAATTATTATAAATTTTTACACATTATTTATCTGTACTATTGCAATACCTGCTTTTTGTATTATAATAAATAAGCTACATATAAATGCAGTGTGTCGGGAGGTTAAAATGACTTTAGATAAGCAAGAACTCAGAACCTTACGCCAATTGCTGGTTTACACGGCTGAAAGATACTGCGAAAGGCCGTGCATAAAATATGTTGAAAACGGCGAAATCGAACAGCGCAGCTTTCTGCGCATGAAAAACGACAGTCTCTCCTTTGCCGGTTATCTGTGCAGCTTCATTCCGGCACGCACTCATATATCCGTTATCGGCAAAACAAGCTATAAATATCTGTGTGCTCTCAACGGCGTTATGGCAGCCGGCATGACAGCCGTTCCGCTTGACCCGAATGCGGATGCGCAGGACACGGCGGCTCTCGTCAAGGATTCAGACAGTGAGGTTATCGTTTGTGCGGCTGAGCTTATGCCGCTTGCTGAGGAAATTGAAAAAATCAACGGCAGGAAATATATTACCGTAAATTATGAAAAAGACCCGCTTGCGTTCAGCTTTGAAGGCAGTGAGCTTCCGGCAGAGGATGCGGAAAAATGCGCTGTAATCATTTACACCTCCGGCACAACGGGTGATAAAAAGGGCGTAATGCTTTCAAACAGAAACATCGTTTCCAACATTCTGTTTAAGGAAATGTCCTATGAGGGAGAAAATGTGGCACTGAACACGCTGCCTATGCACCATATTTTCTGTTTTTCCTGTGACTATCTGAAAAATATGCTTGACGGCGTTACCCTGTGCCTGAACGGTGAGCTTTCAAACATCGGTGAAAACCTGCTGCGTTTTCGTCCGACGGTTGTAAGAATGGTGCCGATGGTCATTGAGGGTCTTCTGAAAAAAATCCGTATTGTCAGAAAAAGAAATCCCGACCTTACCGCAAGGCAGGCGGCAGAAAGAGTATTCGGAGACAGGATAACAAATATTATCGCATCCGGCGCGTACCTTAACCCCTCCACAGGCAGAGAATTTGACGAAATGGGCATCAACCTGCGGCAGGGCTACGGCATGACGGAAACGGGACCGAGAATAGCCGTACCCAACGGTAAAACAGACCCGGACTCCGCAGGCGCGGTGATAAGCATATGCGACATTCGCATACAGGACGGCGAAATACAGGTGAAAAGCCCCTCCGTTATGATGGGCTATTATAAAAAGCCGGAGGAAACGGCAAAGGTGTTCACCGAGGACGGCTGGTTTAAAACCGGCGACATGGGCAGAGTGGCTCCCGACCGTCAGCTTTATATCACGGGCAGGCTGAAAAATGTTATCATTCTTTCAAACGGCGAAAATGTATCGCCGGAGGAAATAGAAAAAAGGTTTACCGATATTCCCCTTATCAAAGAGGTTATGGTATACGGCGAAAACGATGTGATAACCGCAGAGTTTTATCCCGATACAGAATATGCGGCGGCAAACGGGATAACGGATATTGAAAAGGAAATAGCCGTCATCGTAAACAAAACCAATCTTTCCGGCAGCACGGACAGAGAGGTCGGAAAAATAAAACTGCGCAACAGCCCGTTTGAAAAAACCTCAAGCGGAAAAATAATAAGAAAGGCTGTCAAATATTGACACGAAAAAAAGAAATGATTGAAAAAGAGCTTCAAAACGGACAGGTTGTTGAGGCATATCCTCTCACACAGGCGCAGAGCCTTATGTACTGGATATTCAACACCTACGGCAAAAACCCTGCAGTATTAAACATCGGCACAGGACAGTACTGGAAGGACGATTTCAGAGAAGACCTTCTCAGGCAGGCAATTGAAGAAGCGGTGGAGCGCTGCGACACAATGCGTCTGCGTTTCTCACCCGACCAGCAGTACGGACTTGTTCAGTATCTTGCCGACAAGGCGGAAATTGAAATTGAAGACTGCGACATGAGCGATATATCTTATGAGGAATCATATAAAATCATCAAGGAATGGTCAAAAATTCCCACCGATTTTATCGAAAAGCCTCTCCATGTTATAAAAATAATGCACCTTGCGGACGGACTGAACGGCTTGTATGTCCGTTTCCAGCACCTTGCGTTTGACGGCTATTCATCAAAAATGTTTATTTCCGATGTTATGGCTATCTATCTGCACAAAAAGTGCGGCTTCCCCTATCCGAAGCCGATGCGCTCATACATTGAAGCGGTTAAGGGTGAGCTTGCTTATCTCAATTCAGACCGTGAAAAGGAAGACACAAAATATTGGATGGAGCGCTATTCCAAGGAAACCGAGCCCATTTATAATGACTATCTGCTTGATAACCGTCTTTTCAAGGCAAGAAAAGAAACCGGCAACCCGGATTTAAGATATGTTGAAATGTTTGAGGGTGAGCACCCCGAGTCACGCACCTTCTATAACGAGCTTTCCGCAGAACAGACGAATAAAATCGCTGAGGTCTGCAAAAAAACGGGAATGACCATTCCCTGTGTGCTTATGCTCGGTCTTCGCACCGCGCTTTCCGCATTCAACGAAAATCAGGAGGATGTTTCCTTCAAATTCATGATAAACCGCAGGAGCAACCTTGTTGCCAAAACATCCGGCGGCATCCGTATGCTGTTCTTCACCCTGCGTTCCATCATCAGCCCGGACACCACCTTTGAACAGGCGGCAGGCATACTTGACGACGAAGAGCAGGAAATTTTCCACCACTGCGATTTCCACACACTCAAGATGTATCACATCAAGCACACGGCAATGAAAATGAAGTCGTTAAGCCAGACCTACGACACATTGAGCTTTTCTTATCACTCACCCGTTGACACACCTGCCGAAAATGATGAAATTCGCGCCACCGTAAAGGGTGAATGGTACAATAACGACTATTCGTGTCAGAACCTTTATCTGACAGTCAAGCACCGTCCCTCCGACAACGGACTTGAATTTATCTTTGAATACAGAATTTTTGAGGATTCTCTTGAAGACCTCAAGGTGCTTTACGAAAAGATGATAAAGGCCATCGAAATGGGCATTGACAATCCGCAGATAACAATAGGTGAAATTCTTGAAGAAATAAAGCTTGATAAATAAGGAGATATTATGGAAGGCTTAATTGAAAAAATACTGGAATATGTTGAACCCGATGAAGAAATAACCCCGGATTCCGCACTGAAGGCGGACTGCGGACTGACCTCATTTGACCTTGTGTGCATCACCGAGGATTTATCAAGAGAACGCGGCATGAAGGCGGACAAGGTGAATATTCGCGCCTGCGTTACCGTTAAGGACCTTGCGGTGCTTTTCGGCATTGAATAATAAAACAGGAAAAGGTAAATTATGTTAAGAGAATTTTATGATGATTTTCCTCTTTATGAAACCGTCAGGGACATGATTCTTGACGGTGCGAAAAGAGGCGGCGACAAGCGGCAGTTTATATGGGAGGGCAAAAAAGGCACTCAGTTTGAAAAGACCTTCAATGAGGTTTATGAGGACGAATGCAAAATCGGTGCATATATGCGCTCTTTAGGCATTGTCAAGGGCATGAAGGTTGCCATTTTAAGCGAAAACTGCTATATGTGGAACGCGATTTATTATGCCATTGCGGTAAACGGCAGCGTTGTTGTACCCATGGATGCCCGTCTTACCGGTGAAGAAATAGCCGGTGAATTTCTCGACTGCGAATGTGATGCGGTATTTTACAGCAAGGACAACGAGGAAAAAATAAACACCGTAAAAAGCACCGCCGGTATGACGATAAAGTGGTATTTCCCAATAGACGAAATGGATGAAATACTTGAAAAGGGCGCAGCCGCCGACAAAAAGTATCTTGATGAATATCTTGATACAACAGTTACGCCGGACGACCTTGTATGTATCGTTTACACCTCGGGCACAACGGGAAAAACAAAGGGCGTTATGCTTTCAAACAGAAACATTGCATCCGATGTTACGGCGTCACTGCACGCGATAACCGGCAAAAACGGTATCGGCTTTCTCCCGCTCAACCACACCTATGCGTGGGTCACGGGTCTTTTCGCAAGTCTTATAAGGAGCGAATGGGGCTATATATGCACAAACATCCGCCATGTATATAACGACATAAAGAAATACAAGCCCTATCAGTTTGCAGCCGTTCCCATGGTTGTCGAAATGATTTATCATAACATAATTGCCACGGCAAAGCGTAACGGAAGCTATGACGAGCTGATGAGCGGCATAGAAATGAGCCGCAATTTCATGCTCAGCGGTTATGACGCAAGGCGTGAAATTTTCCATGAAATACATGAGTCTCTGGGCGGAAACCTCAATTATATTCTCTGCGGCGGAGCGCACCTCAACCCGGAAATTGAAGAATTTATGCACGACATCGGCATACAGATCATCACGGGCTACGGACTGACGGAGTGCTCGCCCTGCATAACCTGTTCGAGAAGATATAACTACCGCTTAGGCAGTGTCGGTCTTGTGCTGGACTGCAACGAGGTTAAAATCAACGACCCGGACGATGAGGGCGTGGGTGAAATCTATGTAAAGGGTCAGAATGTTATGCTCGGCTATTATAACGACGAGCAGGCAACGAAATCCGTGTTTGACGGCGAATGGTTCAAAACAGGCGACTTAGGTTACATAGACCGCGAGGGTTATCTGTTCTTCAAGGGCAGAATAAAGAACCTTATCATTCTTTCAAACGGCAAAAATGTTTCCCCGGAGGAAATTGAGGATAAGCTGTATGAGCTTGAATATGTCAAAGAGGTTCTCGTTTACGACAGCAACGAAAAAATTTATGCCGAGTTTTATCTTGATAGGGATAAATTCCCGGACTGCGAAACGCAGCTTGAAGCGGATATAGAAAAAATCAACAAAAGCCTTGCCGAGTTTAAGCGCATACAGAAAATTCTGATAAGAGACACGGAATTTCCCAAAACCACAACGCTTAAAATCATCAGAAAATACAATAAATGACAAAAATTGCCGGAAGTATATACTTTCGGCTTTTTTTATATTGAAAAATGATAATATTGTATTATAATGGTAAAAAAGTTTTTATCGGGTGAGAAAATGAAAAGAAAAACAGATACATATTTCTACAAAACCTTTTTCAGCCTGTTTGCCGTTGTCGCGCTGCAAAATCTTATCGTTTTCAGCGTAAATCTTGCAGACAGCATGATGCTCGGCTCTTATAACGAGGCGGCAATGAGCGGTGTCAGCCTTGCAAATCAGATACAGTTTTTATTGCAATGCGTTATCAACGGCGCGGCAAACGGACTTGTTGTCATCGCTTCACAGTACTGGGGCGAAAAGAAAACAGAGCCCATAAAAAAGGTGTTCACCGCCTGCTTCTGGTCGGCAGTTGTCATAAGCGCGGTGCTTTCAGTGATTATAATATCGGCACCGACGGGAATTTTAGGTCTGTTGTCTGACGAAACGGATATTATAAACGCCGCTGCCGGTTATACTCGGATTATGGGCTTTTCATATATTATTTTTTCTGTAAGCTTTGTGCTCACTGCGCTGATGCGAAGTGTTGAAAGCGTGAAAATCGGGTTTTATACCTCTGTTATGGCACTTGTAGTCAACATATCGCTCAATTATGTGCTGATTTTCGGCAAATTCGGTTTTCCGGAGCTTGGCGCAGTCGGCGCGGCTTATGCAACGCTTGCTTCAAGAATAGTTGAGCTTATCGCAGTGACGGTCTATGTGCTCGTCATTGACAAAAAAATATGTTTCCGCCTTGCGGATATATTCAAGGTCGAAAAAATCTATTTCAGAGATTTTCTTAAAGCGGGCTCACCGCTTATGGGCTCCGGCTTTTCATGGGGCATTGCCATGGCACTGCAAACCGCAATCATCGGCAGGCTCGGCTCTGCCGCGATAGGCGCAAACGCCGTCGCCTCCCCCATTTTCCAGGTTGTCAGCGTGCTGTATACCTCGTCCGGCAACGCCTCCGGCGTGCTTATAGGCAAAACCGTGGGTGAAAATGACATTCCCCGTGTAAAGGTTTACACCAAAAGGCTGCAAAAAATGTATCTCGTCATCGGTCTTATTTCATGTGCCGTTCTGCTCGTTATGAAAAATCCGATTTTAAGCTTTTACGATATATCGGATGAAACGCGTCGGCTTTCATCCGCATTTATTATTATCCTCGCCGTGACAGTCGTCGGTTCGGCTTATGAAATGCCCTGTCTGTGCGGCATCGTCTCCGGCGGCGGAGATACCTCGTTTGTGCTGTTCAACGACATAGTGTTTATGTGGTTTATGGTGCTGCCGCTCTCCGCGCTTTCCGCATTCGTTTTCAAATGGCCAATCGCGGCAACATTTTTCATCCTTAAATCCGACCAGATAACAAAATGCTTCGTCGCCGCCGTTAAGGTCAACAGGTATAAGTGGATAAAAAAGCTGACGAGATAAATATTTTCAGGAGGACATATCGTCCCCTACTACCTTGTAACGCTTTCACCTTTATCCAGTGGAAATAAAGTTTTAAGCGTTACAAGGTACTACGCAGAACAAGGCGACATTCAAAAAAGTTGTCTTACAACACACTTTTCAACACACTCAGCCGCCTTATGCCCCCGAAAATCAGCACAAACCGCAACACAGTGTTCAGACGGCAAAGCTCCTGCAATATCAACGAAAAAAACGGGAACACAGCAGAAACGCCAACACACAAACAGCATAAATACCCCGAAAAAGCAACACACTCATGCGCGTTTAAGCAACAACATACAAGAAAAATAAGAATAAGAACAAAGAATTAAAGAAACACATTGCGCGCGTGCGCGCGGGGAGGAAAAAGAAAAATCACGGAAAATTACTCCCTGTCAGGCAAAAACGGCGGTGCTGAACTGACAATCTCCCTTTTTTTTTTTTTTTATTTATTCGTGTCACGCTATAAAAAAGGAGATTTATTGATGAACAATCAAGACAGAACCGGCTTTGTCAAGCTTTACAGAAGCATAACACAGAAGGACTGGTACTGCGATATAAACACCTCCAGACTTTATATCTGCTTACTTTTGTATGCACAGTGGGAGGATAAGACGGTAAATTCCGTCCATGTTTCCAGGGGGAGCGTGCTGACCAGTATAAGAACGCTGTCGGAAAAAACCTCGCTTTCTCCGCAGCAGTTAAGAACCGCCATGGAAAAGCTGAAAAGGGCGGGAGAAATCACCGTCAGCACAACGCGAAGATATTCCGTCATCACGCTGACAAAATGGGATGAATATCAGAACTGCACAGGCGGCGCACAGCCGAAAAAGAGCAAAGCGAGCGGAAATCGAAGAACGAAAGGAGGTTATTCCTATGACCTTGAGGAATATGAGAATAAAATTCGCTCCACAGTGCCGGTTTATCACAAAAAGCAGAAAATGTAAAGAAAAAATGTTGTAAAATGCCGAAAACGGTAGTATAATGTTAGGGTATAATTTTTACCGAAAGGATGTTTGCGCGTGGTTCGCGTGAGTTAAAAATATGTCAAAGCGTAAAGCCGTTATTGTAAGAACTGTTATTTTTTTATGTGTGTTTGTGTTGGCATTTATTACAGCCGGCAGAATTACCGGCGTGTTTGAGCCGGGCTCGTCCCATAATTTTGAAGCGTTCGGTGAGGGTGAAAGCACAACAGCGAAGGCGGTGGCAGCAACGGCTTGATCGAAGACAAAGACGGGCGAGGATACGACGGCAAAGGCACCGTCAAAAAAAACGAACAAATCAACAACAACAAAATCGGAGGAAACGGAAAAAAAAGAAGCTTCCGCCAAAAAGAAAACAAACTCCGTCAATGCAACAACCCTCCCGTCCGATAACGATACCGCCGTGTACCGTACGGATGAAAACGGGGAAAAATACAGAGAAATTGTGCCTGAGGATTACGGGAAGAAATGGTACAGCCGCGTTATTGTGCGGCGCGAAATCCGCGTAAGTAAGGATTATAAGCCGGATATTGTGCCGATTCTCGATGGATACGGTTACGGCTGTTCGCTCAACAGAGTTGCCGCAAAGCCGTATGAGAATATGTTTCACGCCGCCGAAAAGGATGGGTATTACCTTGTACCGTATTCCGCATACCGCAGCTATGATACGCAGTACGGTAACTTTGTAAACCGCATAGCGCAGTGGCAAAGTCAGGGCTTCGGCAGAGCTCAGGCAATTGAAAATACAGTGGAGGTTATTATGGCTCCGGGCGGCAGCGAGCATAATCTCGGGCTTGCGGTGGATATAATATGCACGGAATATGATTTTGATACGACTGCGGAATATGCATGGCTGAGTGCCAATGCGTGGAGATACGGCTTTATTGAGCGTTACCCGAGAGATTCACACGATATAACCGGCGTGGTGCGTGAGCCGTGGCACTGGAGATATGTAGGGCTTGAGGCCGCAAAGGAAATGCACGGCACAGGACTTACATTTGAGGAATATCTGACAAAAAAAGGCATTACATATTAACATAAATTTACAAAAACGGAGGAAAATTCGATGAAAAAATTCAGACGCGCGCTTTCGGTAATTCTGTCGGTATGTATGCTGCTATGCGTTATGCAGTGTGCAGTATATGCCGAGCCGGAGAAAAAAGCGGTAAAACCTGCGGCACAGCTCAATTTTTCCGTCATCAGCGACACGCATATTTACCCCGAATGCCTTTACACAGACACGCAGGAATGGCGCGACTTCTGCCATCTTGACGCGAAGGAGTACACCCAGTCCGAGCAGTTGATACGCACGGGTCTTGCCACCGTTGCCGCAAGAGCCGAACAGCAGGGCACAAAATATCTGCTTATCCCCGGCGACCTGACAAAGGACAGCGAATACATGGGTCATACGACCCTTGCCGCCATGCTTGAGGATTTTGAAAACGAAACGGGCATTCAGGTTTTCGTTACTCCCGGCAACCACGACATTAACAATCAGGATGCCTGTTCCTTTGAAACAGGCACGAAAAAGCCCGCCCGTGCCATAACGGCGGCAGAGTTCAAGGAGGTATATGCCGAACTCGGCTATGACCTTGCAGACTCTTTTTATGTTCCCGAAGACGGCACAACACAGGGTATGCTTTCATATTCGGCAGACCTCGGAGACGGCTTCTATCTTATTTCCGCAGACACGGCAAAATATGATGCGGTGAATCCGGCGAAGGCGCAGACCGACGGCTGTATAACCGAGGGACTGATGAACTGGATAAGGGAAAGAGCTGAATATGCCGCCTCCATAGGTGAAGAGCCGATAATCATGTGTCACCACAGTACGGCGGCGCACATGAAGGTTGAGCCCACCATTACCTTTGCGTTTGTGCTTGACGATTATCAGCAGGCGGCAGAGCAGCTTGCCGATATGGGAATAAACTTCTCATTCACGGGTCATCTTCATACAACCGATATTTCCCGAGTTGTTTCCGACAACGGAAATGTTATTTACGACTGTGAGACTGCTTCTCTCACGGGTTATCCCAACACATACAGAGAAGTGAACGCGGTAACCGATGAAAACGGTGTTACCTCTCTTACATTTAATGATATTAAGGTGGACGAGGCGCAGCCCGTGGTGTCCGGCGGCGTTACATACAGCGATTTCGGCACGGATTCATTTGCCATTTGCTTCGGCGGCGCAATCAGCGAAAGCGGCTACGCAAGCTGTGCGGATTTTCTCATGGGTATTGTTAAAAGCTATCTCGGAAAATACTGCCGTCAGATAACCGAAGCCGGCGGCGTGCTTGAATTTCTCAAGACCATGGATATAGACCTTGAGCAGATAATACAGGGCTTTCTTGAGCCGTATATCGGCGAAGGCATTTACATCGGCGGTTACAGACTTTTCACCGTTGACAATCTGATGTGGTTCATTGAAGACCTTCTCGGTCAGCTTGAAGACCTTTATATCAAAGACCCTGAAACGCTTTATGCCATCATTGACCCGAGAGTACGCGAGATATGCAGCATAAAGGTGTCTGACATTCCCTGCACAAAATTCATCGACACCCTGCATTTCGGTGACGAAACGAAGGGCGGCACCTTCGGTGACGCGGTGCTTTCCGCCATGAATTACTGGTATACGGGCAACGAAAATATATTTGACGAAAATGACCCCGACCTTTTCATGCAGGATGTTATTGTTAACCTGCGCAGCGAGGACGGCGCGATTATCAAGGAGCTTTTCAATATTCTTGTCGATTTTGTATTCGACGATGTGCTTGACAAGGCTCTGCTTTCAAAGCTCGAAATAAGGCTTGACAAGCTGTTCAACGATACAAAGCTCGGCGCGTATGAGGCAAAGAAGCTTAATTTTGCGCTTAACAGCTTTCTGCGCGGAAACATGAGCTATCAGAACCTTGTTGACACAGTGTTTGAATTCGGCGTTCTCCCCTACACAAGCCTGTTTGACATAGTTGACAAGCTGCTTATGCAGGAATATCTGACGGACAGTCAGTTTGAGTCTATCGGCTGCCTTGCGGCATATGTGCTTCAGGACTTTTCCTCTGATTTTGTACCGCAGGAAAAGGGCGACACGGCAGTAACATACAGCGAAGAGCCCGTTGAGGTTGAAGCAAGCAAAGCAAACTACCGTATTCCCACGCTTATGAGCCGGACTGTCGGTGACGATTCCGGCACACAGGCAAATATAAGCTGGTTTTCAAAATATTCACTGCCCGACACCGATATAGAAATAATCCGCTCCGACAGTGAGCTTACGGCGGAGGACTTCACCGGCATTCCCACCGTCAGCGCACCGTTCACGATTGAAAAGAGTGAAGAGCCTGTTGTAAGAAGCTTTCCCGGCATCGACATAGGCATTATAGGCTTTATAAATTACAATGTGAAGCTTTACAGGCATTATGTGAAGCTTTCGGGGCTCGAAAAGGGCGGCACATATTACTACCGTGTAGGTAATGCCGCAAGAAACTGGTGGAGTGAGGTCTGCACGCTTAAAACCGCAGACGGCGGCGACAGGGTTACATTCTTCCATATGTCAGACCCGCAAAGTCAGACCGAGGAGCAGTATACAAGAGGCTGGGCGAACACGGTTAAAACCGCCTTTGAGCTTTATCCCGAAGCGGCGTTTATCATGGGCACGGGCGATTTCGTTGACAGCGGCATGAACCTTAATCAGTGGCAGTGGATGTTTGACACGGCAGCCGCAAATCTCGGCAGTACATATCTCATGCCCGCAACGGGAAACCATGAGCAGAATGACGATTATACAACCGTCAGCAACTTCATGCTTCCGAATGTTCCAGAGCAGAACACCGCAAGCGGCGTATATTATTCTTATACATATAATAATGTCCTCGTTATGGTTCTCAACACCAACGACCTGAATGATGACAACGCGCTGAATGAAGAGCAGATTAACTGGCTTAAGCAGACCGCGAAAAGCTCCGATGCACAGTGGAAGATAGTCGCGCTGCACAAGGCGCCTTACAGCAACGGCTCACATTATGACGACAAGGATGTATGCGCGTTTCGCGATCAGCTCGGCTCACTTCTTCCCGACCTCGGCATTGACCTTGTGCTTCAGGGACATGACCATACATATCTTCGCACCTATTCGCTTGACGGCAATAAGGTCGCCTACACCGAATACAAATACCTCGCGCACGGCGGCAATATCTACAAAACGCAGATTACGCCCACCGGCACATCGTATGTCATTTCCGGCACCTCGGGCGTAAAGGTTTATCCGACCAAGGATGTTCGCCTCACCGATGAATATTTCCCCAGAGCACAGAAGCTTTACAATTCAACCGCGCAGATGTTCTCTGCCGTGGAAATTGAAGGCGGCATACTCTATTTCACCGCATATTCCGTAAACGGCGACAGTTACAGGATAGTTGATAAATTCGCTATACAGAAGGATACCTCGGCAGGCAGCACGGTAGACGGCTACACCGAGGATGACGACCCGGACGACAGCCTGAGCGCGTTTGAACGCTTCTTTAAGAAAATCGGCGATTTCTTCACCACACTCTTTACGCTTTTTACAAATATTTTCAAAATGTATATTCTCGGTATGTAAGCTGAAACGGAAGGAACGGTAATATCATGGAAAAAGTATCCTTTGACAAAAGCAAAAAGATTTTGCCGCTGACAGTATTCGTTCTCGGCGCGGCACTGCTTGCGGCAATGTTTATCACGCGGCTGAACTTCACAGCCGTTGTGTGCGTTGCGTTCTGCTGTGTTGTGTCACTGCTGATTTTCCTCGGCGTAATAATAAAAAAGCGCGTTTACCTGTGGACTGTGCTCGGCTATCTTGCCGCACTGTCGGGCATTATGCTGTATTATATTATTTTCGGCGCGGACGCGGGCTTCGGCGCGTTCATAAGCGGACTTGCGGGCTTTTCCTCGGCGGATAATCCGCTTTTCTGCGGCAGCGGAAATATTCTGACAAGGCTTGCCGGAAATATCGTTTTAGCTTTGCCGAGCCTTTTGGTGGTTCTCGCGTTATATCTTGTTACCGCAAAGGCAAGCATGAAGCATACCGCGAAAAAAATAATCACCGGCGTTTTAAGTCTTATGCTTATGCTCACCTCCGTGCTTTATGTTCTGACAATGAACCTGCGCTCAAAGCCCAACACGGTAAGGCTCTGGCAGGGACAGGACGAATATCTTGACAAAATAAAGGACAGCGCAGGTGAAGACGCGCCCAATGTGCTTTTTATTCTCATGGACGACCTCGGTTGGGGCGACATTTCCCTCAACGGCAGTATTTATGACACGCCGAATATTGACTCCATAGGCGAAAACGGCATTCAGTTTGATAATTTCTATTCAAGCTATTCCGTGTGCTCCCCAGCCCGCTTTGCCGCGCTGACAGGCAGATACCCTTACAGAGGATATGCCGACAATGTTATTTATCCCACTACGGACGCAACCTCCGTTTTCTGCTCCACAAGAATTTTCAACAGCGTACAGACCGGCGCGAATATTGACGGAATGCTCGGTGACGAAATTACACTTGCCGAGGCACTGGGTTCAGCCGGCTATGCCACGGGCGCGTTCGGCAAATGGCATCTTGGTGATTACGGCGAATATCTGCCGACAAATCAGGGCTTTGATTACTTCTACGGTGCATACGGTGTGAACGATATGACTCCCCTGTTCCACGCGAAGGAGCAAAACGGGGAATATACAATCGTTCACGGCACAGACGAGCTTAAAGACCAGTCAAAGGCTACCGAATGGATACACGGCGAAATCAGTCAATGGCTGACAGACACCGTGAAAAGCGGAAAGAAATTCTTTGCATATTATGCCACTCCGTGGCCTCACGCGCCGGTATATGTCGGTGACAAATACAAGGGAGCCACAGGCATGGGCGACTATGCGGACTGTGTAACGGAGTTTGACGCATATCTCGGTGAGCTGTTCGACACCCTCGACAGGCTCGGTGCGCTTGACAACACACTGATTATATTCACCTCCGACAACGGACCCGCGCTCCAGGGCTCAACGGGCGGACTGCGCGGCGGCAAATACCTTGCATATGAGGGCGGACAAAAGGTGCCGTGCCTTATGCGCTGGGACAAAAATCCCGATTTTAAAGCAGGGACCGTCAGAGAACAGTCTGCAACCCTTGTGGATGTATTTCCCACCGTGCTTGAGCTGTGCGGAATAAACGGGCTGCCCGAAGACAGAATTACAGACGGTATTTCCATAACCCCCGTAATTAAAAAGGATATACCCGTTCACGGTTCCGATACGCCGATTATTTATATGAAGCGCGAGGATGTTAAAGCCATACAGTACACCGTTCCCGTTTCACAGCTTAAGGAAAAGGAAACAGAGCTTAAAAAAGAATACGATATTCTCAAAAACAACAAATACATAAGCTTCAAATATTTTGACAGAATACAGAACGACAATTCCGCTTTCTTTGACAAGTTCAGAAAGAACTGGCTGCACATTTTAAACGATGATGAGGGCGAAAGCTACAACCGCTCCGGCGTATATCCGAACATTGCAAAAGAAATGAGCGAAAGACTTAAAGCGGTTCAAAACGGTTTTGCGGATAACCGCAGAGGTGTGAAATAATGCCGCCTCTGTCCGTTATGATAAAGCCTGCGTCAAGCCGCTGCTCCATGCGGTGCAAATACTGCTTTTACAGCGATGTATCGTCTGCAAGGCAGGTGCCGGATTTCGGCATTATGAGCCATGAAACGGCAAAGGCTGTTATTGAAAAAGCTCTCGCCTTTGCGGACGGCGAAAGCGTATGCTTCGCCTTTCAGGGCGGTGAGCCGCTGACGGCAGGAAAGGATTTTTTCCGCTATTTCACCGGTGAAGTGAGCCGTCTTAACCGAAAAAAAAGCCCTGTTTATTACGGAATGCAGACAAACGGTCTGCTGCTTGACGATGAATGGGCAGAGCTTCTGCATGATAACGGCTTTCTTGTGGGACTTTCCCTTGACGGGGATATTGAAGATAACCGGCTGCGCGTTGACGCGGCAGGAAAAGGCACCTGCGGCAGAGTAACGGAAAAGGCGGAGCTTTTGCGGCAGTATGAGGTGGATTTTAACATTCTGACGGTGCTTACGGGTTACTGTGCCGACAATATTGAAAGAATTTACCGTTATTTTAAGAAAAAAGGCTTTCGCTATTTGCAGTTTATCCCCTGTCTGCGACCGCTTGAGGGCGTAAGCACAGAAAAAATAAACGGCGAAAAGGCAGAGGGCGGACTGTATATGACTGCGCAGCAGTATGCAGCGTTTCTCATAAAGCTTTTCAACCTTTATGTTAAGGATTACGTAAGGGGAAGCTATACAAGCATACGCCTTTTCGACAACTGGGTGCGGCTGTATCTCGGTCAGCAGCCGGAGCAATGCGGAATGCTCGGTCACTGCTCACACCAGTTTGTTGTTGAGGGAAACGGAAATGTTTATCCGTGCGACTTTTACTGCACGGACACATGGCTGCTCGGAAATATAAACGAAACGGATTTTCACGCGCTGGCTCACTGCGAAAAAGCAACGGAATTTATAAAAGAAAGCCTTGCCGTGCCCGAAAAATGCAGGGCGTGCCGTTATTATCCGCTGTGCCGCGCCGGAGGCTGCAAAAGAAGCAGACGGGATGCGGATTACTGCGAGGCGTATAAAAAGTTTTTTTCCGCCTGCCTTCCGCTTTTCAGAGTGTTTATCAACGAAAAACAAATATGAAAAATAGACAAAAATAACGCTTTATTTTTTAAACCAAACGCGCTTTCATTTGTTGAAAGTGCGTTTTTTCTGTGTTATAATGTTTTAAATATAAATAAAATAAGCGGAGGAAAAAACACAATGAAAAAACTCAACATCGGCATCATCGGCGCGGGCCGTATCGGCAAGGTACATATGAAGTCCATAGCTTACAGCGTACCGCAGGCAAAAATACTCGGTATCACCGATGTATACAAGGAGCACCTTCAGGAGCTTGCTGACACCTACGGCATTGAAAAGATTTACGATGACTACAAGGCAATGCTTGCAGACCCCGAAATCGACGCTGTTCTTGTTTGCTCTTCATCCGATACCCATTCAAAGATTGCTATTGAGGCAGCCGAAGCGGGCAAGCACATTTTCTGCGAAAAGCCCGTTGACCTCACACCGGAAAAGGTGCAGGCTGTTATTGATGCCGTTGAAAAAGCCGGCGTTAAGCTTCAGGTAGGCTTCAACCGCCGTTTCGACCACAATTTCTCACACATCCGCTCACTTATCAACGAGGGCAAAATCGGCAAGCTTGAGCTTGTTAAAATCACATCCCGTGACCCCGAGCCGCCCTCAGCTCAATATGCGGCAGTGTCCGGCGGTATGTTCCTTGATATGACCATTCACGATTTTGATATGGCGGCATTCATCGCAGGCAGCCCCGTTGAAGAAGTATACGCAAACGCAACCTGCCTTGTTGACCCGGCTATCGGTGAAGCAGGCGATGTTGACAGCGCTGTTATCTCCCTTAAGTTTGCCTCCGGCGCCATAGGCGTTATCGACAACAGCCGCCGTGCGGCATACGGCTACGACCAGAGAGTTGAAGCGTTCGGCTCACTCGGCGCGGCAGTTGCGGCAAACGACACCGAGACCAATGTAACGCTTATGAACGCGGACGCGGTCAGCACGGATAAGCCCCTTTATTTCTTCCTTGAAAGATATATGCAGTCGTTCAGAGACGAAATGATTCAGTTCGTTGACTGCGTTCTTAACGACAAGCCCACGCCCACAACCGGACTTGACGGACTTAACTCCATTCTTGTTGCTCTTGCCGCAAAGAAGAGCGTTGCGGAGCACAGACCCGTTAAAATTTCCGAAATCGGCTGATTAAAAATTTTTTCCGAAAGGATTTGTTGATATGAAACTTACAATGGCTCAGGCTCTTGTGAAATTCCTCGATAATCAGTACATAAGCTTTGACGGCGAAGAGCAGAAATTTGTCAAGGGCATTTTCGGCATTTTCGGTCACGGCTGCGTGGTGGGTATCGGTCAGGCACTTGAACAGGGCGGACACTCGCTCACCTATTATCAGGGTCACAATGAACAGGGCATGGCTCACGCTGCCATAGCCTTTGCAAAGCAGAAAAAAAGAAGGCAGATTATTGCCTGCACATCATCAATAGGTCCCGGCGCACTGAACATGGTCACCGCCTGCGGAACTGCAACGGCAAACCGTATTCCGCTGCTTGTTCTCCCCGGAGACACCTTTGCCTGCCGTCAGCCAGACCCCGTTTTACAGCAGATTGAGCAGACAAATTCCTGCGCCACCACCGCAAATGACGCGTTTAAGGCAGTGTGCAAATACTGGGACAGAATCAACCGTCCCGAGCAGCTTATGACAGCGTGCATAAACGCCATGCGCGTGCTCACCGACCCGGCTGAAACGGGCGCAGTGTGCCTTGCCATGCCGCAGGATGT
>JAKSQS010000210.1 GCA_024404055.1 Clostridia bacterium
ATGTAGCAGGAGATGCAATACATATTGACGGCTATGATAATCTTGCTTACGCAAACGAGATAACCCGTACCGGCAAGGGCGGCATCTATCTTAACGGCGGAGACCGTGAAACGCTTACACCCGGAAACAACAAAGCAGATAACAACTATATCCACCATTGGTCGGAGATTGCCCAGACCTATCAGCCTGCGTGCTCTCTCGGAGGAGTGGGAAATATCTGTTCCCATAACGAAATGCACGATTCCCCTCACGAAGCAATTACTTACAGCGGCAATAACCATGTTATCGAATATAACAATATTCACGATGTTTGTCTGCTTACCGATGACGCAGGCGCAATTTACGCAGGCAGACGCTGGGATTTCTACGGCACGGTTATCAGATACAACGCGGTGTATAACCTCGGCTCGGACGGTCACAGACCGTGCGGTATCTATATGGACGATGCTCTTTCGGGACAGACGATTTACGGCAACCTGCTTGTGAACATTCCGAGCATCGCTCTTCATCTTGGCGGCGGCAGAGATCTTGCCGTTTATAATAACATTGTGGTGAACTGCAACGACAGAAGCATATCTTATGATGACCGCGCCCGTGAAGGTGTGGTAAACAACGGCTGGTTTGCACACAGCCGTAACAAGGATATGGAGGGCGGAATGTGGCAGCTTCTTTATCAATCACCGTGGCAGACCGATATATGGAAAAAAGCCTATCCGCAGATGCAGAAATTCAGCGATGATTTCGGCAATACCGAAACGCCCGATTTCGTTCCGAACCCAGCATACAGTAATGTGAATAAGAATATCATCGTAAACATTCCCGGAACGGTCGGCAACATTGCCGATTCCGCAAACCGCTTCAGCCTTGTTGCAGACAACACGGTTTACAAGCTGAAAAACCGTGACAATATTTTTGAAGACGCGGCAAACGGCAATTATACTCTTAAAAATACGCCCGACGGCTTTGAACAGCTTCCGTTTGCACAAATCGGAAGATACTGATTACTGCATATTACAATTAACCCGGAGGTTATTATGAACAGAAAAATAAGAAAAGATGCCTGCTGCGGTTTATTGCCGCATATGCCCGGCGAGACCATGGTTCCGGGCAGAATGAGAATAAACACAAACGGGAAAAACGAGGCAAAAAAGCACACCTTCACCCGCAAGGGAACGGCGAGAGATTTCCGTTCGGGTATGCCCGTGGGAAACGGCGATTTCGGTGCGGTTATGCACGGTCTGCCTGACAATCTGACCTTCAACATCGCAAAAAACGACCTTTGGTGGGATGATTACGACGCGCCGCAGCCCTGCTATCCTGACGGCGGCATTGAAAATGTCAGAAAAAAGGCGGCAAGCGGCGATTACAGCATAAAGCTCGATATGTTTGAAGCGGCAAACCGCAGGGTGAACAGTCCCATTCAGACCTCCGCCGCAAGGCTGACGCTGCACCTTTTAAGCGGCGGCTTCGGCTATAACATACGCGAGGAGCTTGATATTTCCGGCTCCACGGCAAAGCAGTATTTTTCCTTCTACAACCTTAACGGCAGCGTCAACGACACGGATTATTTTGTCAGCGCAAATATCAGTAAGCCCGATGAGGTTATGCTCATTCATGCGGAAGCTCCGCTGTCGAGCAAAAGACCTGTTCTCGGCACGGTGCGCTTTGAGCTGACACGCGACCCCATGGAAACACCGGTAAAGCCATTTTATGACGAAGAGGAAACAAAGCGGCTCGAAAAAGAAATCAGCGAATATTATTCACCCGTCTGCTTCACCGACGGTGAATATTTCGGCTTTAATATGCGCCTTCGCGCAGGAGAATCGCCGGACAGCTCACCGGATGTTCATTACACGGTTATGGCGGCGGTGAAGGGCGCAGAGCTTAACAACATCGGCTATTCAGTTCTCGGAAACGGTAAATTCGGCAGATATTTTGACCTGCTTTTAACCGTTGTAACGACCTATGACGCTCAGGACACCTATAAGGAAGCAAAAAAGAGACTTGAAGCGGCCTATGCGAGAAACACAGTCCACATTGCCTCCAACTGCAATGAGCTGACAAGCCACGATGTCTGCCGCTCATGGATAAGACTGCCGAAAAAGGAATATTCCACACCGTGGTACTGGGGTATATATGAAGCCATGAGCGCAAGAAGACCGGGCAAATTCGCCGCCGGGTATGTTGCCCCGTGGTATCAGTCAAACTATGTAAACTGGGGACACCACATACTGACCTATGAGCAGACTAAAACAAACCTCGGTCTGCTTGCCACAAACCATGCGGAGCTGCTTGAGCCGTGGTTCAGGCTTTGCCTTGACAGCGAGGAAAAGCTGAAAAAATTCACAAAGGATTTTTACAACTGCCGCGGTACGGCATATCCCCACGCCATTTCCGGCACAGGCACGGTAATTTCCTCCACCGTAACGCTCAACGGCACTCTGATGAACATTTCCACAACCGGTGAAACGGTGAAATACGCGTGGGACTATTATGATTTCACGGGCGATAAGGATTTTCTTCGCTCGGTTGGTTATCCCATTCTTAAAAACGCGGCGCTTTTTTATCACGACTATCTTCTCACCGATGAAAACGGCGAAAAATACATAGTCCCGTCCCGTTCGCAGGAATTTGTTGCCTGTCCGGGACTGCTCAACGAGTTTATGACAAATTCGCTTATTGACCTTACCCTTTTCAGATTTATTCTCACCCGCGCGGCTGACGCGGCTGAAATTCTCGGCATTGACAGTGAGCTTTCAGTCCTGTGGCGTGAGGATGCTGCCGCGCTGCCGAAGGAATACGCAACATGGCAGGACGGCACATGGAAAACAGCGGAGGACACCGACGACCTTTCTTTAGGCTATGGCGTACCGTCCGTTACGGATTTAAGCCCGATTTGTCTGACGGATGAGGTTGACAAGTGGCGCGGCAGTGAACAAATGAGAAGGGCGGCGCAAAAATCTGTTGAAAAGCTTGTCAGCAGCCGCACTATGCCGTGGGATATGTCCTTCGGCATCATAGCGCGGCTTCGCATGGGTGACAGAGACTATGCCCGTCTTGCACTCCGGCTTATCGGCAAATGCAGGGAGGGCGGTAACCTTAACCGCAGTGATGCCTGTGATTATTACAACGAAACGGAAATGCCAGAGGACGGTCAGCATTCGTTCTTTGTAGATAAAGGCGCGGCGTATTTAAGCGAGGTTGTAACAGAAATGCTGCTGCAATCCCAGGGCGGAGTTATCCGTATTTTCCCCGCATATCCCGTTGATATAGGCGATGCCGCCTTTTTCTCCCTTCGTGCCCGCGGCGCATTTCTTGTTTCCGCAGAATTTCGCGGCGGCAAGCCGGCATATGCCATAGTCAGAAGCATTAAGGGCAACCCCTGCCGGTTTATGAATGTTTTCTCAGACAAAATATCCGTCCGCGACCTTGAAACAGGCGAAAAAATCAGCTTTGAAGAAGCAGACGGAGATATTATTTTTGCCACACAGGCAGAGCATGAATATGCCGTTGAAAGCAGCGATGTGCCGCTTGAAGCATTTGAAATAATTAACTGAGAGGAAAAAAATTATGAAACAAGCAGCTTGCATTATTTT
>JAKSQS010000211.1 GCA_024404055.1 Clostridia bacterium
ACCTTCTCTTGTGAAAGAACCAATCATAATAATAGAAAATGAGGGCTGGCACGCCGGCGTTGTGGGAATCGTTGCGGCAAGAATGGTTGAAAAATACGCAAAGCCCTGTCTTATCATTTCCTGTGACGGAGATGAAGCAAAGGGCTCGGGACGCAGTATAGAAGGCTTTTCTCTTTATGATGCTCTTTGCATCGTTAAGGACTGTCTTACTCATTACGGCGGGCATACTCTTGCTGTCGGCTTTTCTTTGAAAACGGCTGATATACCCGATTTCAGGGAAAAAATTAACCGTTATGCTTCCGGCGTTGATATGCCGTTTGCAAGGCTTAATATCGACTGCAAGCTGCGTGCGGAGGCATTGACCGTTAAAACTGTTGAAGCGTTCAGTGTGCTTGAGCCATTCGGAGCCGGAAATCCGCAGCCTACGGTCGGCGTTTACGGTGTTACGCTTACATCGGTTCAGCCGATAGGAAACGGAAAGCACCTTCGTCTCGGCTTTACAAAAAAAGGCTGTTCGTTTACGGCTTTGCGTTTCGGCATGGGTGAGGATAAATTTCAGTATGAGCCCGGTGATGTGCTTGACCTTGCCGTCAAACCGGAAATAAATGAATTCAGGGGAGAGACAAGTGTCAGCGTTCAGATTAAAGGTATTCGTCCGGCGGGCAGGGATGACGATGCGTTTTTGAGCGGCGTTGCGCTGTTTGAGAAAATAACGAGAGGTGCCGAAATTACAAAGCAGGAGGCACTTGAAGCTTATCCCGACAGGAGCTTTGTGTCCGCCGTGTATAAAACTGTCAGAGATTTGAAGGTTAAGCAGGCTGACCCGGATAAAATCTGTATGTACACGGGTAAGGATAAGGCATCTGTCTGCCGCACGCTTATTGCGTGCGAGGCACTGTTTGAACTTGGTATACTTGAAAAAAATGAGGACGGCAACCCGGTTTTGCCGCAGGTTACCGTAAAAAACAGTCTTGACAATTCAATACTTCTGCTTAAGCTGAAAAGAATAGCAGGAGTATAAAATATAAACAGAGGGGAAACGGCTGACGCGCCGCGTGTGAGCTTATGAGTGCTGAATATATTGAAGCGTTTACTCAATTGCTTGAAAAAATAAAAGATACCTATATGCCCGAAGAGCTTTCTTGTGTTAAAAAGGCATATGAGTATGCATATAAGGCGCATGACGGGCAGTTCAGGCTTTCCGGTGAGCCTTATATTATACATCCCGTTGCAGTGGCTTGCATTCTTGCCGATACCGGTATGGACTTTCAGTCGCTGTGCGCGGCACTTCTGCATGATGTGGTGGAGGATACCCCCGTTACGGCGCAGCAGATTAACGACCTTTTCGGCACTGATGTTGCGGAGCTTGTTGACGGTGTTACCAAGCTCGGAAAAATTCCGCTTTCAACAAAAGAAGAACAGCAGGCGGAAAATGTCAGAAAAATGTTTCTTGCCATGTCAAGGGACATCAGAGTTATTATAATAAAGCTTGCGGACAGAGTTCATAATATGCGCACCCTGCAATATATGAGCGATTTCAAGCGCAGGGAAAAAGCAAAGGAAACACTTGAAATATATGCGCGTATAGCTCACCGTCTCGGAATAAGGAGCTTCAAGGAAGAGCTGGAGGATCTTGCCATAGGTTATCTTGACCCTACGGCTTATGCCGAAATTTCGCAGAAGCTTGACGCACTTAACGGAAAGCACGATAATTTTCTGCATAACATAATCGAAAGCATAGAGGGCAGAGTAAAGAAAAATGTGCCTGATGTAACAATACAGGGCAGAATCAAAAGCGTTCACGGCATATTCCGCAAGGTCTATATGCAGGGAAAGAATTTTGATGAAATTTACGATATATACGCTGTAAGGCTTATAGTAAATTCCGTTTTTGACTGCTACAACTGTCTTGGCATTATACACGATATGTATAAGCCTATACCGGGACGCTTCAAGGATTATATTTCAACGCCGAAGCCGAATATGTATCAGTCATTGCATACCACCGTTATAAGCAACGACGGCACGCCGTTTGAGGTTCAGATAAGAACATGGGAAATGCACCGCACGGCTGAATACGGAATCGCGGCGCATTGGAAATACAAGCTCGGACAGGGCTCAACGGCAAAAATCGAGGAAAGGCTGACATGGATAAGACAGCTTCTTGAAAGCTCCAACGATGCCGAGGATGTTGAGGAAATTGTCAGAACGATTAAAAGCGACCTTGCGCCGGACGAGGTGTATGTATTTACTCCGAAGGGCGATGTTATAAATCTTCCCATGGGTGCAACTGTTATCGACTTTGCCTATGCAATACATTCGCAGGTCGGTCACAAAATGACGGGGGCAAAGGTTGACGGAAGAATCGTTTCACTTGATTATGAAGTGAAAACCGGTGAGATAATAGATATTCTCACATCCTCTCAACCGGGAAAAGGACCCAGCCGCGACTGGCTTAAAATCGTGGTGACAAGCTCCGCAAGGGCGAAAATACGCAACTGGTTCAAAAAGGAACGCAGAGACGAGAATATTGTTGAGGGGCGTACCGAACTCGAAAGAGAGTTCAGAAGAAGCGGTATAAGGCTTGATGAGAAGGAAATGCTTGATTTCCTTCAGAAAATCGCGGAAAGACAGCATCTTAAAAATCCTGAGGAGCTTTATGCAACGATAGGCTACGGCGGACTTTCCATAGCAAAGCTTATGCCGCGCATAAAGGATGACTATTCAAAATATATAAAGGAACGAAACGGCGCACAGGAGGAAGCTGTTGTAGCTGTTGCAAAAAAGACAAGGGTTACAGACGGCGTTATTGTGGAAGGTATTGATAACTGTCTTGTTAAATTTTCACATTGCTGTGACCCGCTGCCGGGCGATGAAATCATCGGCTTCATTACAAGAGGGCACGGCGTGTCAATTCATAAAAGGAACTGCCCCAATGTGCCGAAGAATATTGACGGGTGTGCAGAGCCGGAAAGATGGCTTAAAGCTTACTGGGCTGACAAGCTGCCGGAGGGCTTCAGGGCAACCTTAAGTATTACCTGCATGAACAGGGTGGGAATGTTAGCCGGAATTTCCGGGCAGCTTGCAAATCTTCATGTTATGATTCATTCGGTGGGCATGAAGCAGAGCACAGATATACGCACGGTGATGTATCTTACAATTTCCGTAAACAGCTCCGAGCATCTGTCCGGCGTTATGGAAAAGCTGAAAAGGCTTGACGGTGTTCTTTCCGTTGAAAGAACGGTACAATAAAACGAAAGGCGCGGCAAAATGCCGCAGGGAACAATGAAAGCAGTTATACAGCGCGTCAGTGAGGCGCGTGTAAGCGTTGACGGAAAACTTATTGCCGAAACGGGTATGGGATATATGATTCTTCTCGGAGTTGCGGAAAATGACACAGACGATGAGATGCGGCTTCTTGCGCGTAAGGTTGTCTCACTTCGTGTTTTTACCGATGAAAACGGAAAAATGAATCTTTCTGTTTCGGATGTTTCGGGGGAAATACTGGTTGTGTCGCAGTTTACGCTGTGCGCGGATATATCTCACGGAAACAGACCGTCGTTTACAC
>JAKSQS010000212.1 GCA_024404055.1 Clostridia bacterium
AGAGGTATTTTCTGGCGCGGCGGGCTTATTGCGAAATAAGGCAGATTCAAGTATGCGCGTGGTTCTGGTGGTGGACAGAAATGTATATTCCTGTTCCGTCTCGGTTGGCTGCCGATTTATAACATCAACAGCACGGATACAAGACTTTGGATGGCTTATTTCCTGTTTTCAATGTTCGGAGTGTATGATTTCTCGCGTAAAATCGAAAGCTGCTGCGACCTTATCAGCCCTAATTCCGCAGAGCGTATATGGATAAGAACTTATCCTGTTAAGCTCAGTCATCTGCTGAAAAATATTTTCGATGCCATTATTCCCGTGTGTGCCGCTGCCTCGTTTATCGGCGGATTTGAAAGCATTAAATTCTATAAATTTGTTCTTCCCGTTGTTTTTATTCCGATAGCGCTCGGTACTCTGTTCTTTGCCAATAAGATTACGGAGCGTATTCCCCAGCCTCCTATTGAGAAAAAACAGGAAATACCGTTCTGGTACGGCGTTAAAGAGGTTATACATAACAAGTATCTGTGGATAAACACCCTCACAAGTCTTATCGACTCCATGGGCAACGGTATGCTTGATGTTTCCATGTTTATCTTTCTTTACACGCTGCGCTTAAGCGGACTTGAATATTCGCTCATTACAACGCTTTACGCATTCAGGGGAACAATTCCGACATTTATCGCACCGTATTTCATTAAGAGATTCCCATATAAAAAGCTGAAAATTTTCGGAATTACCATGAGCGGACTTCAAAGGCTGCTGTGGATTCTTTGCCTTGTCTGCTTTGGCGGAAACCTTAAGCTTTGCGGCTGGCTGATGTTTGCCGCTGTGTTTGTCTGCGCATTCATATCAACTCCATCGGATATTGCAAACTCTGATATGACGATACGCCTCGGAGACTATCAGATGTACCGTTCGGGAGAACGGCTTACATCCTTCCAGGGAGTTTTCGGATGGTTTACAGGTCCTATAACCACACTTGTAGGTCTTATCATTCCGCTTCTTCTGCTTAAAAACGGCTTTAATAACCAGTATGACATTTTATTCCTTGACAGTGCAAGAAACGGTATCCTTGTAATTCCGCTTGTAATTGACCTTATCGGTTATATATTTATGACTGTACCTCCGCTTTTCTGGGATTACAATATTGACCAGCACGAATATGTTATGGAAGTGCTCAAGCAGCGTGCCGCACTTGCCAAAGAGGGATATATACCTGCTGAATATGACGGGGGACTTGATTTTGACAAGCCTGTCGGATTAAAGGACGGTATACCCGTAAATGCCGGTGAAATACTGCGCAACAGAGCAGCGGAAAAGGCTGTTGAAAAATAAAATACCGGTGCTGTCCTGACCGGCAGCACCGTACATTTTTAGGGGAAAGTTTGAAATGAAAAAACTGCATCTTATTTGCAATGCACACATCGACCCGGTATGGCAATGGACATGGGACGAGGGGATTTCGGCTGCAATTTCAACATTCAGAACCGCTGCGGATTTGTGCGACGAATTTGATTATATTTTCTGCCATAATGAAGCACTGCTGTATGAAGCAATTGAAAAATGCGCACCCGCTCTGTTTGAAAGAATAAAAAAGCTTGTTCTGGACGGAAAGTGGAAAATAATCGGCGGCTGGTATTTGCAGCCGGACTGTAATCTGCCGTGCGGAGAGTCTTTTGTAAGACAAATCAAGGCGGGAAGAAAATTTTTTTCAGAAAAATTCGGCGTTGAGCCGTCTGTCGCCTGTAATTTTGACTCCTTCGGTCATTCTGTCGGCATAGTACAGATAATGAAAAAATGCGGATATGACGGATATATTATTCACCGTCCGTGGGACAGTGTGTTTGATTATCCCGGCAGGTTTTTCAAATGGAAAGCACCGGACGGCAGCAGTGTCACGGTTTGCAGGGTTGACAGCTACGGCTCGGGCTTGGGTCACGCTGCCGAAAAAATTATCAGCCACGCAAAAAATGCTGAGGATACGGATGCCGTTTTGTGGGGCGTGGGAAATCACGGGGGAGGTCCGTCAAGAAAAGACCTTTTCGATATAGAGAAGCTCAGAATAAACGGTACTGAGATTTTTCATTCATATCCCGAGAAGCTTTTTTCGGACAATATAAAAATTTCGGGAGAAATTAAAACATCGCTTGTACCGGCGATGCCCGGCTGCTATACATCCATGATGAAAATCAAGCAGGCAAACCGGCAGACGGAAAATCTGATTTATGAAACGGAAAAAATGATAAGTGCCGCTTCGCTTGGCGGCTTTGAGCCGGATTACAAGGCACTTGAAGAAGCGGAAAAAAAGCTGCTTCTTGCGCAGTTTCATGATATTCTTCCCGGTTCGTCTGTTCAGGACGGCGAAAGAGAAGGGCTCGAGCTTTTGGCAAGTGCGCGAAAGACCTTCAGGGAAGAACGCACGAGAGCACTTATGCATCTGACTATGGAAGAAAAAGCGGCTGACACAGGAGAATATCCGATTTTTGTGTTTAATCCGAATCCGTATGAGCTGACCTGCCCGGTAGAAGCTGAATTTTCGCTTGCAGACCAGAACTGGGATGAAAACACGGTTACGGCAATGCGCGTTTATCAAAACGGCGAAGAAATTCCCGTTCAGCAGATAAAAGATAACTCCACCATAAATCTCGACTGGCGCAAAAGGATTATGTTTAGCAGCAGACTTGCGCCTATGAGCTTTACGCGTTTCAGCGTGTTTACCCATACCGTTTCGGTTCAAAAAAAAGAAAGGAACGATTTTTCTCTTGAAAAGCTGCTCTCTTCAAAAGCACTGGCAGCTCCCGTTTGTCTGCGTATGTATGAGGATACCGCAGACCCGTGGGCAATGTCCGAAGATGAGCATACCGTTTCTCTCGGAAAAAATCCTGTGGATTTTAAGCCGATGGATGCTGTATCGGCGGCAGAATATTTTAAAACGGAAGAGCTCTCTTCCCGTCACATCATTGAAGACGGTGAAATCTATACCGCTATTGAGGAATTTACCGAGTGTAAAAACACCAAAGCGGTTACCGAGTACAAAATATATAAAGATTATGACTATGTGGATTTAAAGATTACAGTCGAATTTGCGGATAAAAACTGCCTTGTTCGTTTAAGGCTTCCTGTTCAGCCGGGAAGGCTTTGCGGTGACGGACCGTATGTTACCGAATATAAAATAGGCAAAGAGGTTTGTTATCAGAAATGGCTCGGCACAGAAAGTAACGGAACAGTTCACGCGGTTATAAATGACGGAGTATACGGCGGAATATATACCGGCGACGCGCTGGAGCTGACGCTTTTGAGGGGGGCAGGATACCTGTTTCACCCGATAGGGGAGCGTGAGCTTTATAACAAAGACCGTTACCTTCCGAGAATTGACAGCGGCCGTTATATATGGAATTTCAGAATATATAAGGGCAGTGTTAAGGATGTCACCCTCGCCGCGCAGGAATTTTCCTCAAAGCCTTACGGTATCAATATCTTTCCCATAGGTACGGGAAAGGAAAAAACCGGGATATATACGGATAAAAAAGTTGTTATGCCCGTGTGCAGAAAAAGCGGCAACGG
>JAKSQS010000213.1 GCA_024404055.1 Clostridia bacterium
TTTTCAGACGCTAGTGAGATAGTCAATAATTTGTTTTCAAATTCATCCTATTATTTTGATGTTGACAAGGATGATGAAGAAGACGCGAAATATTACATGAATGATGAAGACCGCGACATGATGGTCAGAAACCTGTACAGAACCTATGCAATTAGCCCCGTATCGGTAATAGGCTCCATTGTTTTTTCATATTATCCGGACTGGGATTTCAGAGGCTCATGCTACGGTATGTCGGCAACAGCAGCCATGCAGCATTACGGTTATATTGATATGCTGAAATACGGTGAGGATGCCGGTTCTCTGATTGAGCTTGAGCCGACAAAGGAGCTTATCAGCGCGATAAATTACTATCAGTACGGCGCAATGGTCAGCTTTCTTTGCGAAAATATCGTATTGAAAGACAGTCCGAAAGCCGCGAAAAAGCAGTTTAAAAACATTGTTGACACTGTTGAAAGCGGTAAAATCGTTATGTTTACCTATTACGACGGTCAGCTTCTTGTGTCTTCGGGTCACACTGTACTTCTGACAGGTGCTTACACGGATGAAAACGGCAACCATGTATTGATTTTATATGATAACCGTTATCCGAGCGACTATCAGAGTAATTTCGGTTCAAGAATAATTATCAACAGTGATTATTCCGAAATAAAATTCATTTCAAAAGGGACTTACGAAGAGGCTGTCGGCGCGTTTAACTGGACAGCGGACTTTACAGCCTTCGACACAATAAATATCAACGGAAACGGCAGCGTTTTAAGCTGGTATAAAGCACTTGCCGGTCATTTCACATATATGTTCAAAAAATTCTTTGAAAAATAAATATAATCCGTTTTTTCTCATTAACAAAAAAGTAAGGGATTTTTAGGTTATCCGTAATGCGGATATGCCTGAAATCCCTCATTTTTTTATTCTGATAAAAGCTTTATATATTGCTCAGTTAAAAATGAGCCGCAGACAGTACCCGGGGTCAAAAGCATACAGTTAGACATATCTCCGGGATTTTCCCTGTAAAACAGTAGCGTGCCCAAAAGCGACGACGGGGTGCATATATCAGGATAGATATATCCCAGCTCATTGTTGGTTATTCCGAGTAAAATCAGCTTTTTGCCCGTTTTTTTATAAACCGTATCGGCAAGGCTGTCATATTGCCATTCTTTGCCGCTCCATGAGGTTTTGCCGTTCCAGAGTGAGTGCCCCGTATAATTCGGGTCTGTGCCGAAAGCAATGGCAGGTGACAGCTCTCCCGGAGCCGTCAGCAAAACAAGCCCGTCCCCTATTTCAATATAATTCGTCTCCGCCATAACACCGTAGCCGGAATGTGAAAGCTGTGTTCTGACAACATTTGTGCCTAAAAGACCGGATGTACAGGCAAGCTCCATAACTCCGAAATCAAGGGGAATAAGGCTTTCAGTGTTCCTGACAGACAAAACGGGGGCAACCCTGTTTGATTTATCAATTTCACTTATCAGAAACTGCGCAAGCATTGCACCTTTTTTCATATGCTCCTCAAGGCTCGGCGAAAGACTGTCATACCATTTTTCCGCGTATTGAGCACCGTACAGCCGCTGCCAGTCATGCTTTGACAAGCGGCGCTCTTTAACAAGCCGCTGTGCCGCCATGTATCTTTCATCCGATTCATCAAAGCTGACAAACGGTCCGCTGACTGATGCCTGCGCACTTTGCGTAAACACAAGATTATACCCCTCCTGCCTGAGCGCAAGGGACATAAAATACGGATAATCCGCACACATCATGCTGTTTTTTTGCCATGCACCGTATGATGTGGGATGCGCCCCTATATTCGTCAGCAGCGTTTTTTCGCCGCTTTCCCCCTCAAACAGAAGGCATGAAAAGGTGTTTTTAACCTTCACACCGAAATTCAGCTTATCATTAACGCCGGAGGTTTTTCCCGTTTCAAAGAAATAAAGCTCACCTTTTTCCATACGGTCGAATGCGGCAAGAACGGTTTGAGCGGCGCGTGAAGCAAGAGTAAGCTCCATTTCCGGGTGAACACTGCGCCCGTTTTCTTCATACGGTTTAAAACGGTCTTTCTTAAGTACGCCGACAGACATTCCGAGCGTGTCAAGAGCCGCATGGCAGTGCGTTGCCGAAATGTTGCAGCCGAGAATGCTTTCAGCCTTAACTCCCCTGCTTTTAAGTGCTTCAACAATTGCCGCCCTCATTTTTTTGCAGGTTCCCGATGAAACTCCCGCACCGTCCACACTGATAAAAATGAGAAAGCCATCCTCACGGGCATTATCGGATAAAATCAGCGTGTTCATTTTCTGTTCTGTGAACAGCTTTGAAACAAAGGTCTGATAACCGCCTGTCGGAAAAGCATTTTTCAGGCACATTCCGTGTTCGTCGGGCTTCCCGTCGGCTGTACAGCGCCACAGCACCGGAATAATGCTTGCGCAGGCAAAGCCCGCACTCCAGCCGCTGCCGTTTCTTATACCGTCCGAGCCTTTAAAAAATGTATCGGACGCAGCGGATGAATAGTTTTCATAAAGCGGTATATCCTTTTGCTTCATCAGAAAGGTCAGCATACGGAAAAATCCGCTCTGCGCCTTGCCCAAAGCTTTGTCTGTTATTCTTGCCGCACGGCTGTACGGCTTGTCTGACTGCATATTTTTCATCATAATCATCTTTTCACCCGGCAACTGCGGAAAATTCTCCGTTGCGGTCCATGCTCCGTTTTTTAATTTCTGTACTCAAATATGAGATAATATCCGTTCATTTATATGCCGTAGGCATATATCATCCACCGCAGGTTAGCGCATCACATTCCGCGGAGTGGAACACATTGTTCAAAAAACTCACTTTTGTCTACCAAGACAAAGTGCGTTTTTTTGGCAAATGACCGTAATTATCATACAATGCCCTTTTAGGGGGTGAATTTTTGCCGGGAGGTGAAACCTTAACCCCCCGTCTACTCAGTAAGTATATCAGAAAAGCAGACAAATTGCAATCCTGCATTTCGTCCGCTTAATATCTGATATAAAGAATCAACTGATTTTTATTCTTTGATTTCCGTGCCGTCCGCAAAGCGGAATGTCAATGTGCCGTCTCGCAGCGGGTGACGGGGTCGTTTTATGAGTCTTGCCGGGGCGGCATTCTCGCTTACGCATTTCTGCGTCAAGCCCGTAACCACCTCAAGCCCGCTCAAAAGCACCGTTGACATTTTTAAGTGCTTTTAATTTAGCCGTACAACATAATTCTGAATATGTAGTATAGAATAGCCTACTAGTAAAAGTATACCATAGTTTCTTGATTTTGTGAAGAGCAAAACGCCGAAAATCACCGTTTTCTTCCAATTTTAAATACCGTATTATAAAAAAGCACACAGTAAAACAGACCTTTTCTCATTTGAAAAAATGAAGGTGGAAAAGGTCTGTTCGGCGTGTTTGGTTTTTAGGTTCATCGTAATTTGGAATGTTTTTAGGGAGCTATTTGAACAATTCCGAATGACTTGCGACACGGTTTAACATCAAAATAAGCAATCCGTTATCTTTTTCATAAACCAATAGCCAATCCGGTTCAATATGACATTCACGGC
>JAKSQS010000214.1 GCA_024404055.1 Clostridia bacterium
TATGTCGTCAAAATCCATGGCATCGGCGCGGACAAGCATATCCTGATAAAGCTCATAGACCTTTGCGATTTTCTGCATTCTTATGTCGCTACCGGCCGCCTTAAGCATTTCGGCAGGGGTCATCATTTTATCCTTTGCCTTGCTGATTTCCGAAAGGATTGATTTATACGCAAGCTGCTGTTCGGTAATGTTAAGCTGCTTCTGACATTCCTTTATAAGCTTGCCGGAATCGTCCGTGTCATATATCGTGAAATGCGGCGTGTAGCCTAAAAGCGCACCGTCTTTTCTTAAAATCCTCGCGCAGCAGGAATGGAAGGTGGAAGCCCATATTTCCTCCGCCGGGTCGCCCAGCATAAGCTTCAGCCTTTCTTTGAGCTCCCCTGCCGCCTTGTTGGTGAATGTAATCGCAAGTATCTGCCACGGCTTTACCGGGTCAACGCTCATAAGTCTTTCAATGTCGCCGTACATTTCGTCATGTCCGGCAAGCACCGCCTTCATAACCTCTATGTCATGCGCCGTAGGCTCGCCCTCACACTGTGAGGAATTGAACGCCTTGCCGTATTTTATCAGATTCGCTATTCTGTTAACGATAACCGTGGTTTTTCCGCTGCCTGCCCCGGCAAGAATAAGCAGCGGACCGTCCGTATGAAAAACAGCCTTAAGCTGCATCGGATTCATTCTTTTGAAATCGTGCGCTATAATCTCACGCCTGAGATTGAGAAATTCTTCTGATACCATTACTGTTCCTTTGCTTTCTTTTTATTTATTCCGAGGAAGTTTTTCACATCATCCCCGTTTATGTTTCCCGCGAAGAATTTAACCACCTGTCCCGCCCTTTTCAGCGGTGAGGGATTCCATTCTTCATAAGAAGCAGGGCTTACACCGATATTTTCAAGCACTCCGCACAGGCTTTTGCACCGTGCCGCAAAATCATCCGCCTTCGGCTTTTCGTGTGACCACGCCGTCTGCGCAACGGCGGCAAGTCTCGGAAAGCACATATAGCACATATGCTCAAAATTATCTATGTATTCCGTCCATATCGGAGCCTCAACGCCGATTACACCCGATTCACATTCGGGCTTTATGCCTTTTATCACCGGCTCAAAGCTCAGGGTCTTGTTCAGCGGTGTCATGCCGTAGGGATAATCAAGATAATAATGATAAAAATCGGAGACTATCATTTTTCCGCCGCCGTTTACCCACGGGGCGCAAAGCTTATCCTTATCCATCCAGTTCTGCACTACCGTTTTTTTGCGCAGCATACCCGATTTCAGGCTTTCGTTCCACACAATAACCGTTTTGCCCTTCGATTCAAGATAAAGCGCGGCGCGGTTTGTCAGAAAGCCCTGAAGCTGTTCAAAGTCGCGCAGACCCAACTCCTCAAGCTTGCTCCGGCAGTGCGGACATTCCTTCCATCTGTCCTTTGGTGCTTCATCGCCGCCGATATGCACATATTCACCGGGGAAAAGCTCCGTTATCTCGTCAAGCACACCCCTGATAAACTCAAATGTTGTCTCTTTGGAAGGACACAGGATGTTTCTGTATACACCCTGCCTCGTTTCAACCTCAATCTGTTCGCCCGTGCACGAAAGGTACGGATAAGAGGCTATTGCCGCCGAGCAATGCCCCGGCAGCTCAAACTCGGGAACAACGGTGATAAATCTTTCCCGGCAGAAACGGACAATATCGCGTATTTCATCCTTGGTATAAAAGCCGCCGTACTGCTCGCCCGTGTGTACAGAGCCGAAATCGGAGCTTTTTCTGTATGAACCGACCATATTTAGAAGCGGATATTTTTCCGTTTCAATTCTCCAGCCCTGGTCATCCGTCAGATGCCAGTGGAAATAATTGAATTTCAGCAGTGCCGCCGCCTCAATATAGGTCTTTATTTCCTCCACCGTCTGCATATGCCTCACACTGTCTATCATAAAGCCCCTGTAAGCAAAGCGCGGCTTATCCTTTATGACACAGTTCTGCATTTTACCTTCACTCGAAAGCAGCTCCAGCGTTTTTTTTGCATAAAATATGCCCTGCTCGCCGCCGGCTTTTATTTTAACACCTTTTTCGCTTATTTCAAGAGAATATTCATCTTCACGCATGGTGTCTTTTATTTTTATGTAGAGCCCCTCGCCATCCGGTACATAATATCCGTCTGTCAGCGTTATTTCCCACGGACGCGGTATAATGTCGTATACATTCATAAATCCATCCCTCCGATGCGTACTATATTACCATAATCCGATGCATTTTACAAGAAGAAATACGCCGCGCCGATTGAATAAAATCATTTTATGTGGTAAAATCGTGAAAAAGGGGGAACAGCCATGTCATATATAGAAAAAACGAGCTTTATGTATATCGGAAAAAGCGTGAAAATCGTTGTTGAAGTGAAATGCCCGTCATTTTGCGCCGTTCTGCGCGTAAAAAGCAAATTATATGCAGATGAATTTAATCTTGCAGAACCTTACGACAGGAAAACCCATGTTTTCACCGTCCCCGTCAGGGAGCTGAAAAAAGATACCGTCCTTTCGTTCAGTGCCCGTATTCTGCATAAGCGCGGCATAAAAATCAGCCGCAGCTTTCCATACGGTATGCCCGTATATGCCGAAAAGGAAAAGCTTTTGGATGAATACGACAACCGCCTGAAGGAAATAAGCCGGGAGAGCGAGGAGGTGTGCGAAGGCGTTATTTACCGTCATATCCTGTACGAAAACAAAAATGGCGCGCCCGTCCACGCCTTTATCACGGAATTTGACCCCGAAAAGGCAGAGCTTTATATAGGCACACCCGGTGACGGATATAAAAGCCGCAGGGTGAAAGCCACCATACCCGAAATGATAAACGCCGCAGAAAACAACAGCATAAATATAGTTTCCGCCGTGAACGCAGACTTTTTTGATATGTTCGGGGACGGACACCCCTCCGGGCTGTGCGTAAAAAACGGCAGAGTTGTTGCAAACGCAAACAGCGACAGACCGTTTATCGCGCTGAAAAAAGACGGCAGCCATGTGATAACAAGTCTTAAAGAAAGCCCGGATATACTGCCGTGTCTTAGCCATGCGGCGGCAGGTATGCAGCTTGTGCTTAAGGACGGGGAAATATTTGACTATGCGCCGCTTGAGCCGTTTTCCTACACGCCTCATCCGAGAACCTGCGCGGGAATCAGAAGGGACGGCACGGTAATTCTTTTAGTGGTTGACGGCAGAATACCCGATTATTCAAACGGAGCTTCTCTTGTTGACCTTGCCCTGCTTATGAAGTCGTACGGAGCGGACAGGGCGCTGAACATGGACGGCGGCGGCTCATCCGCCATGTATACGAAAAAGGACGGTGCGCATATATTGCACAGCCGCCCCGCAGACCTTGTCAAGCCCACAGCCAATCTGATAAGAAAAGATTATAATTCACTGCTGGTGAAAAAGAAATAAGCCGTATATAATTTTTGGGCGGATTTGCAGGGAAAAGCAAATCCGCCCCGTATTTTTTTACCAGTGTCTTGCACCGCATTCGCAGTACTGATTGATTTTGAAAAGCTTGTTGAAGAAGTTTATTA
>JAKSQS010000215.1 GCA_024404055.1 Clostridia bacterium
TCTCTTCTTCTTGCAATTTTCTGCGCCGCTCCTGCTTTTGCCGTGTCGGGTGAAGAAATCGTGCTTGCCGAAAACGGCGAAACAGATTCCTGCATCGTCATTTCCTCTTCTGCATCCGCAGCGGAAAAAAATGCGGCGCGTATCCTCTGCGAATACCTGAAAAAAATATGCAGCGCGGACTTTCCGACTGTAACGGACGACACCGCTCCATGTGAAAAGGAAATCGTTGTCGGCGTAACGAACCGCGACGGCGAAATCGGCATAGACCGTGCCGGATACGGAGACGACGGCGTGCGTATTCTGACCGAAAGCAAAAAGCTGTTTCTGACAGGCGGAATAAAAAGCGGCGCAATTTATTCGGTTTATACCTTCCTTGAGGACACTCTCGGCTGCAGATGGTTCACAAAGGATTTAACGGTAATACCCGAAAAAAACCGCCTTTGCATTGAACCCATTGATTACAGCTATGTCCCCTGTTTCCGTTTAAGGCAGACCTACTGGGCATTCTCAACCGCATATACGGAGTTCTGTTCGGCGCACAAGCTTCACGGCGTTGTGGCATATGTGCCTGACGATATGGGCGGCTGCGGTGAAAATTACGCCGTAAACTCCGTGCACACCCTGCAATGGATAATCACCCGTGATATGTTTGACGAGCACCCCGAATATTTCGGCTGTGACGAAAACGGAAACAGAAGTCCGAACCGTCAGCCCTGCCTTTCAAACGGGGATGTTCTGAACCTTGTTGTAAACTATGCCGAAAACTTTTTCGCTTCATACAGCAACATTTTCAGCGTTTCGCAAAATGACGGAATGTCCTTCTGTCAGTGCGACAAATGCAAAGCGTTCAACAAGGCGCACGGAAACACCGATTCCGCGTCAATGATAAATTTTGTCAACAAGGTTGCCGAAAAGGTAAGGGAGGAATATCCCGACGCAAGATTTGAAACTCTTGCGTATCAGGACAGCCTTACACCGCCCGAGGGTCTTGAAATCGCGGACGGAATTGTAATCCGTATGTGTCCCGTAAACGGCTGTGTGCTTCACGATTTTGACGACCCGGCGTGCAAAAAGAACAAGGCGTTCAACAAAGCAATGCAGGGCTGGTCAAAGCTTACCGACAACATTTATATGTGGAATTACAGCACAAACTTTCAGTATTATTACGCCCTGTTCCCGAACATCACCACACTGCAAAAGCGTTATCAGTATTTCCGCGACAACAATGTTGTTGCCGTTTTTGACAACGGTGCCGGAGAAAATATGGTTCCCGGAGAATTTCACGAGCTGAAAACCTATCTCGTGTTAAAGCTGCTGTGGAACCCGGACACGGACATTGAAAGGCACATATCCGAATTTTGCGATGCTTATTACGGAGAAGCCGGAAAGGATGTTGTGCAGTTCATCAATGAATTTGAAAAGAAGGTTAAAGGCTATAACCTTCTGACCTTCAGCACCTGCCACATGACCTGTCAGGACGGCGGCGAAAGTCTTGAAAACAACACCTCACTGACGGGAGTCGAAATACGCGCTCTCGACAAAATCATTAAAGCGGCTGAAAGCAGAACCCTCACCGCAGACGAGGCGCGCCGCCTTGAGGGACTTTGCATAAGCTGGCGCTTCTTCAAATGCGGTACCTTCTCTGGTGAATATAACTGGTTCTCAATTAAAAACGACCCCGAAAAGGAAGCGGAAAAGCTTTGCGCGGATATGCGTGCTTACGGCATTGAATTTATAAACGAGGGCGGCAGAATCCGAATTGACGGCGAAAATCCCGATTTCACGGTGCGTCCGACATGGTGGTTCGCCGATAAAAGTGAAATGCCTTCATCGGTTAAAATACAGTCTGCCGTTCTGCCGAAAATAAATATGATATTGAGAACAATATTCAGATTTTTGGTGAAATAATATGAAAATAACAAAAGAGATAAAGGAACGCGTGCAAAAGCTGCTCTCACGCATGACGCTTGAAGAAAAGCTGAATATCATCATAGAAACCTCACCCGAAAACAGCCGTCTCGGCATACCGAAGTATTATCACGGAAACGAGGCACTGCACGGCATAATAAGACCGGGCAAATTCACCGTCTTGCCGCAGGCAATAGCCCTCGGTGCCATGTTTGATGATGGGCTGTTATATAAAATCGCGTCCGCAATTTCGGATGAAGCACGGGCAAGATATAACACCAAATGCGCCGACGGACTTGACGAAAGGGAGCTTGAGGGCAGATACAACGGTCTGCTCACCTTCTGGTCACCAAATCTGAACCTTGCACGCGACCCCCGTTGGGGAAGAACCGGCGAAACCTACGGCGAAGACCCTTATCTTGCCGGAAAAAACGGTATCGCGTTCATAAAAGGCTTACAGGGAAACGACGATAATTTTCTCAAGGCAGTTGCCACACCAAAGCATTTCACGGCAAATAACGAGGAGCATAACCGTTTTTCCTGCAACGCAAAAATGAGCGAAAAGTCGCTGCGCGCATATTATCTGGAGCCGTTCAGAATGGCGGTGCAGCAGGCACAGCCTCAGGCGGTCATGGCGGCATATAACGCAATTAACGGACTGCCCTGTCACGAAAGCCGGCGGCTTCTTACTGATATTCTGCGTGACGAATGGGGCTTTGACGGCTATGTGGTGTCCGATTGCAGCGGCATAGCAAGGATTTGGGACAATCACAAGAGATACAGCGAGCCCGAAGATGCGGCAGCAGCCGCGCTGAACGCCGGTGTTGACCTTGAATGCGGCGGCTATTCACCGTATGAGCATTTTTATGTTTCATTTCTTATTCGGCAGCTTGAAAACGGCAAGGTAACGGCGCAGCGCATTGACGAAGCGGTTAAAAGAGTTCTCACGGCAAGAATAAAAACAGGTCAGTTTGAACAGCAGCAGCCGTTTTCCGAAATCGGTCTTTCAAAAATCGGATGTGCGGAGCATTCCGCGCTTTCATATGAGGCGGCTGTAAAATCCATGGTTCTGCTTAAAAACGACGGCGCTCTGCCGCTGAAAAAAGAGCAGAATATTCTTGTTCTCGGCAACAATGCCGCAGTCTGTCAGTTCGGTGATTATTCCGGCAAGCCCGTAAATGAGCCTGTCTCCCCCCTCAAAGGCATAAAAAAGCAGAGCGAAAATGTTTCATATGTTTTGTGGGATTATGTCAAGGCAAGCACCGCGTTTACGGATATTCCGGCCTTCTGCCTTCAAACGCCGGACGGGGCACAGGGAATAGAAGCGGCTTTTTACAACAACGCGCATTATACGGGTCAGCCGCAGACGCGCACAGACGAAGCGGTTCAATACGCATGGCGTGACAGATACCCCGACCCGTTCATCACTTCATCTGCGTTTTCTTGTATTTTCGAAGGTCTGATATGCGCTCCGCGCACGGGGAATTATACTTTCAGACTTGATGCGGGCGGATATGCCAAATGTATGCCCCCTGAGCTTATTTTAGACGGCTGTAAATATGAAAACGAGCCTGTAATGCTGAAAAAAGGCGAAAAGCTCCCCTTCCTTATCCGATATTCAGCCGAATCGGGCGAG
>JAKSQS010000216.1 GCA_024404055.1 Clostridia bacterium
TTCAATGTAATAGTTTTGTGTGAAATTCTCAGATAGCTTTGCCATTGCTAATTTTACTAGCTCATCTTTTGAAATATAGCTTGGAAGAGTTATCTTGCTACATGCAGCAAGTAAATCCTTTTCTAGCTCATCCATAAATCCTTTTCTAACAATATTATTATTATCAGCTAGGAACTTTAATGAATTAGTATATTCAATATTTTCAATAGTTATAGACTCATTTGCACCACTCTCAAAATTAAATAAATATTTCCAGCTAGAATCATCACGCTTATAAGAAACTACAATATCATCATTTGATCTAACTAAAGCTTTATATGATTGCTCGATATAATCTGCAAAATCATTAGTATAGTTATCAATTGGAAGCTGTAATGTTGTAACATATGATGTTATAGCATCCTTTTGCTGATTTAATCTTTTTTAGAATTATAACAATATGCACAGCCGAAAAGCAAAACCTTCTCGATTCAATCGTAGTGCTTTGTATCAAATATAAAACGGTGAAAAAAAACGATATTCATGCAATGCATGAATATCGGGATTCCTGTTTGTCTAAGACCCACTAAATTGTACATTTCGGTAGGTAAGACCCCAAAAAAGTACACCTGCGGGGACGCTGCTTTCGCTGTTCGTCGGCTCGACAAACTGAAGTTTATCGTATCAAAATTCCAGTTTGTCGGACTCATTATACCCAATAATTGATTATCGTTCAAGTGAAATATCGGCTATGCCGATGTGAAATAACACCTCGTTCCTCGGCGTTGTGAAATATTGCTTTGCAATGTGAAATGAAATAAATCCACCCACGCCCGCAGGCATTTCACACGCCGCAGGCGTATTTCACGCGGATACGCATTTCACAAATCCCGTAAGGGATTTATTTCGTTGAAAAACCTCACATTTGTCTTGGTAGACAAATGTGAGGTTTTTCATGGTGGAGATAGAGGGGCTCGAACCCACGACCTTACGGATGTGAACCGTACGCTCTGACCAACTGAGCTATATCTCCAAGCGCAGTATATTATATACCATTGTTTTGGAAATTGCAATACCCAAAAACAGATTTTCTTTTAAAACCTTATGTCTTTTCCTGCAATTGCTGCGCTCCATGCGTCAATTTTCGCCATATCGAATTTTTCAGGTGCTTTTTTATACAGTCCGCTTGCGCCGCTGCCCTTTATCACTCCGTTGATAATTGCAAAGAAATACTTCGGTGCTCTCATTCCTCTGACAAATTTTCCGAGCAACGCGCCGAAATTCATGTTTTTGCCAGCACCGGCAAGGTCGCTTGACTGAATAACATCGTTTTCAAACAGAAAATCCACTCCGCAGCCCGGAAGCGTGAGCAGAGAATTTTTGAGTCCCTCGTTCTTCGCCGTGTCACCGCCGTAAAGCACATGGAATTTTCTGTTATATTCCCACAAGGTCTCTGCGGTATATTTTCCGCTCTTGTCAGCACACATAACCTGCGCAAGCAGCTTGCCTGCCTGCATGGAAAGGTCTATACCCATACCGTTCATCGGCGTTGTCATAAACGCGCTGTCACCCACTGCGGCATAACCGTCGCCCACCATAAGCGTCAGCGGTCTTCTGACGGGGATTATACCGTAATTTCCGCCGTGTACAATTTCCTCACCTATCCACGGATGCTCTTTTCTGAATATGGCAAGCTGTTCGCTCACCTTTTCCCCGGTTACCTCGTATATCCTGCCGATAAGTATATCCACGCTGTCCTCATTTGTGCAGCACCACGAAAGGCCCTGCTCGCCCTCATGATATAAATACACTTCAAAAGGAACCTCAGGTACGGGATATTCTTTTTTTCTTTTAAAATAAGCGCGGTACGCATAAAACAGGTCGCCGTAACGCGGCTGTTTTTCAATATGATAGCTTTCCGGCAGATTTGCCCGAACGGGCGAAAACGCGCCTGCCGCGTCAATAACGCAGTCTGCTTTAACAATCCCGTCTTTTGTCACAATCCCCTTTACCGTGCCGTTTTCAATATACGGAGCGGTTATCTGAGTACCGAAGCAAAGCTGTGCGCCGCATTTTTCGGCATTTTCAAGCAGCATATTGATAAGGGGCTTGCGCCACATGATTTTCTGACGGTTTTCAGCCGTATAATTTATAATAACCTTTTTCCTTTTCGCAGGTGATACAAAGGCGCAGTCTCCCCTGTACCGCCATATATCAGACGGCAAAGCCTTTTCGTCTGTGCCGGTTATTTCTTTTAATAATGAAAAGGTGAACCTGTCCTCCCAGTCGTGACCGAGCTCTTCCCTTTTTCTTTTTTCGTAAACCGTAACGCTGTGTCCTGCCTTTGCCAGAAAAGCCGCCGCCGTGAGTCCGCCGTGTCCTGCTCCCGCAACAATAATTTTGCTCATAACTTTCACCTTCCGATTTTTTTACACAAGTGCCGCCGTTACGCAGTATACTGCCCTTGCCCCTGCCGAAATCAGTGCGTCTGTTGCATAATAAAGTGTGCTGCCCGTTGTTCTTATATCATCGCAAAGCAATATTATTTTGCCTTCAACCGCGTTTTTATCTGCCGAAAACGCACCGGCAAGATTGATTTTGCGCTGTTGTGAGTTAAGCATATGCTGTTTTTCCGTTTCCCTTGTTTTGAAAAGTGCCGAAGAGCTGTATGCCGTATGTAAAAACCGTGCCGTATGCTTTGCCATAATATCGCTCTGGTTAAAGCCTCTTTGTTTAATGTCGCGTTTTGTCATCGGAATGCCGATGACAAGGTCAAATTCCGCATCGGGAAACGCCCGTGCCGCCGTCTGCGCAAGTAAACGGGCAAGCCAAACCGCATTTTCCTTTTTGCCGTGAAACTTCATACTGCGCAGCATTTCCACCGCCGCACCCTGATATATAAACGCTGCGGCATAGTTTTCAAAATAAAACGCCTGGGTGTCACAGTTGCAGTCGTCCTCACTCATGCCGCAATGTCTGCACGCCGGTTGAGCAATTCGCATAAGGCTGTCACCGCATTGTCTGCACACCGTTTCATTAACCTTTATCAGCTTTCCGCAGCCGCCGCAGCGCGAAGGAAAGAAAATTCTTTTTATTTTCATTTTCACAATCCTTTATTTTCGGTTATTATATCATATCATTCTTCGGGTGTCAACAAACAAGGCAAGTTTGCCGATGTTATAAAATAACTCCTATGGTGCTTAATCGAAAACACACCCCGGCTTTTGCCGGGGTGTGTCTATTTCTTAATTAAGAAATCAAGCGAAAATTATGCACCGATTTCGCCGTCGTCACCATTGTCTTCTTCAATACCAGCTTCCTGATTGAAGATCTTAACGAAAGTGCCGAGAATCATGCTGGCAAGTGTCCAGAACCAGCTCATAATATCACCGGCAGAAATCTTTTCTCTGATTGCTTTAAGAAGTGCGTCCATTGTATAAATCTCCTTTCATAAAATTTTAAATTTTGAATACAATTATTCAGCTGCTGCTTCGTCATCCTTGGGGAGAGTTCCATCCCATGCATACCATGCATC
>JAKSQS010000217.1 GCA_024404055.1 Clostridia bacterium
CTTGTCAAGCCCACAGCCAATCTGATAAGAAAAGATTATAATTCACTGCTGGTGAGAAAGAAATTGTTTACATTTCCATATTTTCGTGATATAATGTCTAATCAGGTAGTGCATTAAACATTTTACTAAAAGGGAGTTGTTACTTATGAAAAAAGCAATTTCGGTTTTACTGGCACTGATAATGGTTTTATCTCTTGCTGTCCCCGCATTTGCTGCGGACACCGCCAATAATTACCCTGTAATTTTAATAGGCGGAAGAGAAGAGTCTGTGCCTATTTATGACACGGAGGGAAATCGCATTAATGACACGGATGTATCGACGGAGTATGTTGCGAATGCGGTTATGAACTGTCTTCCGTATCTGTTAATTGCCGAAAGAACAGGTAACTATCAGCCGTGGATTGATAAGGTTATGGAATACTATGCCCCTGTTTTTGAAAAAATGCTGCCGGATGAAAACGGTGAAATTACCGACGGAAGCAGACCCGAAATGATTTCCGACTCTTCACACTGTTACCCGGGCTACAGCGGATATGATTATGTATTCAAGTTTGACTGGCGTCAGGATCCGTATACACAGGCAGATTTGCTTCATGATAACATTCAGTACATAAAAGGACTGAAGGGTGCTGATAAGGTCAGCCTTGTCGGCAGATGCTATGCCGGCGTAATTATCGGTGCATACCTTGATAAATACGGCAGTGAAGATCTTTGTTCGGTGGTGTTTAATTCCTGTGCAACTCTCGGTGCCGAATCGGCAGGCTGCTGCTTCAGCAACAATATCTATTTTGATACAAACGCTATTGAAAAATATTGTGAAATGGAGGCTCTTACAGGTATACCGGAGCTTGACGAAATAATTTTAACAACACTGAAATTTATCAATTCATCCTATATTGAAACCGGCAAAAACGGTATGCTCTCAAAGATAGAAAGAAAGCTGTATACCAAAATTGCTCCCACACTGTTCCAATGTTCATTTGGCAGATTCGCATCGTTTTGGGGCATGGTCTCAACCGAATACTATGATAAAGCCAAAGCCATCATTTTTAACACAGATGAGGCGAGAGAGAAGTATGCGGGACTTATAGAGAAAATTGACAGATACCACGAATTTCAGCTTGATTTCGAGAATAAAATCGCAGAGCTTGAAGAACAGGGAGTTACCTTTGCGGCTGTCGCAAACTATAACAGAGTGCTTGCACCTGTCGTTAAAAATCCGAAGCTTCAATCGGATGATACTGTTGAATTGTACCATGCTTCATTCGGTGCAACCGCAGCGTGACACGGATAATCCGAACCACGCCTTAAATCGGTTCTTTTGCCCGGTTACTGCGTCATCGTCATTGAAAGGCGACAAGCCTTTCTGCTTCCTCTTCCTTGTACTCGAACAAAATTACTCGATTTAAGGTCGAAGATTTTATTTTGTGCAGAAGTATTCATATGCAAGGCATACGACCGCGGCATACTTTCGTATGGCAAGGGAGTATAACGCAGCAGATGGGTGCTTCTGCACAAAATAAAACGGGTTCGGATTATTCGCGTCACGCTAGCCGACTTCGATTCCGTACTTGATGTAAAAGGCCGTGAAGATGACCCGTACATTTCGTCAGACAGAATAATTGATGCTTCAACCTGTATGTTCCCTGAAAGAACATGGTTTATTAAAAATCGTCCTCATTCAAATGTTTCATCCCCCATTGACAAAATGATTGTCAGGATATGTAAAAATACATCCTTTACCGTTAATTCTGACGAAAAGTATCCGAGATTTATGGAATGGAACGACACTGAAAAGATATTATCCGCTTTAGATGATGAGCCGATAACCGTCAAGAAAGAGACACCTTATAAAAAAATCATCAGCCTTATCGTGAACACAATAAATTTATTAAAAACAATCTATTTATTTATCAGTTCAAAGATTGCCGTATAATTCAACATAACAGGATAAATATCAGGGACGGATTTTGCTGCCGGCTGTCGGCAGCAAAATCCGTCCCCTTATGTAAGCTGAGATTACTTGAAATACTTCACCGCTGCGCGGAACATACCGATGTCGTAGTTTCCGGGCACATTTTTATAAAGTCCGTCCCCTACCCTTTCGCTGTGTCCCATTTTACCGAAAACTCTGCCGTCCGGGGAGGTTATGCCCTCAATGGCATACATGGAGCCGTTGGGATTGAAATGAACATCCATAGTGGCGTTGCCGTCAAGGTCAACATACTGCGTGGCGATCTGTCCGTTTTCGGCAAGCTGTTTGATAAGCTGTTCACTTGCTAAAAATCTGCCCTCGCCGTGGGAAATCGGCACCGAATAAATGTCATCAACCTGAGTAAGCGCAAGCCACGGTGATTTGTTTGAAGCTATCCTTGTTCTGACTATTCTCGACTGATGCCTTGAAATCGTGTGATATGTCAGTGTGGGACAGCTTTCGTCCGTATCAATGATTTTTCCGTAAGGCACAAGACCGAGCTTTATAAGTGCCTGGAAGCCGTTGCATATGCCGCAGATAAGTCCGTCACGGTTGTCAAGCAGGTCTGTCACCCCGTCCTTGATTATCGCGTTTCTGAAAAATGCGGTGATAAATTTTCCGCTGCCGTCCGGCTCGTCACCGCCTGAAAATCCGCCGGGAATGAATATCATCTGCGCCTGCTTCAACGCCCCGGCAAACCGCGCCGTGCTTTCCTTAATGCCCGAAGCGGAAAGATTGTTAATAACGATAATTTCAGGCTCCGCGCCCGCGTCTCTGACCGCCTTCGCGCTGTCAAATTCGCAGTTTGTGCCCGGGAATGCCGGAATAATCACCTTCGGTCTTGCCGTTTTAATTACCGGAGCGGAATATTTCTCCGCCTTATATGAAAGCTTCTGCACCTTCTCGTTTCCGCCGATATTGCAGGTGTACACGCTTTCAAGCTTATCCTCATATATTTTGAGAAGCGCAGCTGCGTCAAGCTCTTCATTTCCGCAAATTAGCTTTCCGCTGTCTGTAACAGTGCCTACCGTTATGCCTTCACCGACATCCCCGGTCACTTCAAGCAGGAACGCTCCGTAGCTGTAAGAGAAAATGTCTTTAACACTCATGCCGTCAGCATATGTAAAGCCGAGCCAATTGCCGAAGCACATTTTCATCACCGCTTCACCAATGCCGCCAAGACCCGGCGTATAGCATGAAACAGCTTTGCCGGTTCTGAGAAGTGCGGTCACCCTGTCGAACACACTTATGAGAGAAGCCGTTTCGGGAAGTCCGTTTTCATCGGTATCAGCCTTGATAAGAACAACCTTGTTTCCGGCTTTCTTAAATTCGGGTGAAACAATATTTTTCACCTTGTCGGTGGAAACAGCAAAGGAAACAAGCGTCGGCGGAACATCAAGGTCTTCAAAAGAACCGCTCATGGAGTCCTTACCGCCTATTGCGCCGATGCCGAGATTTTTCTGTGCCTCAAACGCGCCCAGAAGTGCCGCAAGCGGCTTGCCCCAGCGTTTGCCGTCCTTGCCCGGAT
>JAKSQS010000218.1 GCA_024404055.1 Clostridia bacterium
CATACCTTGGTATTGCCTTCGGGACGAAAATTCCGCTTTCTGCATCCGAATCTGCCTAATCCGGGGATTGGCATCTTCGGCGCAGAACGACAAACAAAATAATTGTTGCAGATAGTGCTTTCCTTATGGTGATACATAACGGAAAGCACTTTGCCTTACTATATGTTCTTTTATATGTTTGTCTAACCTTTATAATATTCCTCCAGCTTCTCCACATCATCCCCGTCAAACGCGCCGTCGAAAACGAAAAGGTCGTCCATGTTGAAAATAAACTGATGAATTTCATTATTATATGTATGCACGCCGTCGTTTCCTACGGTGAGGGGCAGGGATGAGTTGAGCGGAATGATAAACTGGGGCTCTATTTCGCGCTTATGTCTTAGCTTGAAGTTATAATATACGCGAAGCTCCCTGTTTTCAAAGTCAACGCTTACGGTCGTATGCACCCAGCCGCCCTTAACATCCTCCGGGAACGGTACATTAAAATCAAAGTCGTCATCACCGCAGCCGATGTTGAATACGGTGTCCGCACAGCGCAGCGCAAGCATGAAGCCCAGCCCGCGCCGGTTCCTGTACCACCAATCCTTGTTGCCGAAAACTGCCGGAGCGTCTGTCAGCGACGGGTCGATTTTAAACCATACCGCAACCGTGAAGCTGCCCGAAAAATCCGCGCCGTCAACCGTTACATACCCGGTGTTTCCGAATTCGCCGCGTGAGCCGCGCACACCCTCGGAATAATATTTGACTATTCCGTGTTCGGTCAGGGTGCACTTGCCTGTTTCATCCTTCATGCAGTTGTCCATAAACATGACGAGCTTCATTTTTTCTTCCGGAAAGAAACGGCAAAGTCCGTTTTCACCTTTCAAATCGGGGGTAGGCTTTGAATATGGTACATACTCCTTTTTCTCCGCTTTGAAATAACTGCCGTCATACCATGGGAAAATTCCCTGTGGCACCTGTGAGGTGAAGCCTTTTTCGTCATATTCCGGCACGTCAAGTCCGAGTGCGTAAAGCACGGTGGCGGCAATATCTCTTGTTTCGGCATATTTTATTTCGCTTTTTTTCAAGCCGTCTCCGATGGCGGCAAAATAAACATATTTCTCCGTTTCTTCATATCCGCCGTGACCGTTTCTCACTCCGCCGTGGTCTGCTATAACGATAAACAGAGTGTCGTCCGCTATCCCGGCTTTCACATATTCTTCATAAATCGCTTTTGTGTAGCTGTCATTCAGCGATACCTGTTTAAGATAATCCTCCGTGCCGTAGCCGAAGTGGTGGCCCGCACCGTCCACATCGTCAAACTGAACAAAAAGGAAAACGGGCTTTTTCTTTACAGTTTCCAGTATTCCCGGCAAAAGCGCAGCATCTGTTTTTTCGGTTCCAAAATGCACATCAATATCATGCTCTATAATGCCGTGATTTATTGGGTTCCAGTTGGAATGTGAAGCAAGAAACGCATCGGGCATTGCCTTTCTTATCCGGGTAAAAACGGACGGAAGAGCTTTGTTTTTATATTCGTACCGACCCACAATGCTGTTTGTAAGCCCGTGGACGATGGGTGTACTGCCCAGCAGCATCGCGCCCCAGTTTTCCGCGCTGATGGTCGGCATCATGGAGTAGGCGTAACAGGTTGATGCGCCGTTTTTCGCCATGCTTTTCAAAAACGGCGCGTCCGCATTCTTGCAGAAATTTCCCATGCCGTCAATTCCGATAACGGCGGCGTGTTTATAAATTTTTCTTTCCGTATAAATCCCTCCGGTTTACAATTTGTTAACAATAGAATGCTATTATTAAATAAATTATAACATATAAAGGAGCAAAAGTCTATGAATAAAATCGGAATCCAGTCGGGAATACTTTACGATGACACAAGTTTTGAGCAGGGAATGGAAATTGTTAAGGCGGCAGGCTTTGACTGCATTGATTTCAATATTGACACGAAAGTTAATATAAGAGAAATCAGCAAGGGCGCAAAGGACGAATTTTTCACAAAAAGCGATGATGAGCTTAAGGAATATTACCGTCCGCAGAAGGAGCTTTTTGATAAGCTCGGGCTTGAAATGAGCCAGATGCACGGTCCTTTCCCGGTTTATGACGCTGAAAATCAGGCTGCAACGGATGTTATTTATAATGCCACGGTGAAATGCCTTATGCTGTGCGAATATTTCGGCTGTCCTTATCTTGTGGTTCACCCGGCGGTCGGCAAGGACGCTCAGAACGAAAAAGAAATCAATATGTATATTTATAAGAGGCTTGTCCCTGCCGCCAAAAAATACGGCGTGGGTATCTGCCTTGAAAATATGTTTACGGGCAAGGACGGGCATATTATTGAGGCGGTATGCTCAGACATAACGCAGACCTGCGAATTTATTGATGAGCTCAATGAATTTGCAGGTGAGAAGATTTTCTCGTTCTGCTATGATTTGGGTCACGCCACATTGCTCGGTAAAAATATTAAGCGCAGCATTGTTCAGCTCGGCGACAGGCTTACTGTTTTGCACATACACGACAACAACGGGTTGAATGACATTCATATGCAGCCGTTTTCACAGACGCGCTCCCACGGCTGGGTAACTGACTGGGAAGGCTTTATTGACGGGCTGAAGGCAATTGACTACAAGGGCGTTTTAAGCTTTGAAACCTTTAATTCCCTTGTCAGTCTGCCAAAGGAGCTTCACCCTGCCATGGTGAACTACATAGGTGCGGTGGGAAAATTCTTTGCGGACAGGCTTGCCCGGTAACGGCTATGTGGATTGTATTTGCACTTTTATCGGCAATATTTGCCGCGTTGACATCCATACTTGCGAAGATAGGACTTGAAGGAGTCAGCTCCCATCTTGCCGTCGCAATCCGGACGGTTGTGGTTGTTGTGATGTCGTGGGTCATGGTGCTTATCACAAATTCGCAAAGCGGAATTACCCAAATCAGCAAAAAAAGCTGGATATTTCTGATATTATCCGGCCTTGTGACGGGTGCTTCATGGCTGTGCTATTACAAAGCACTTCAAATCGGTGAGGCATCCAAGGTGGTGCCGATTGACAAGCTTTCCGTGGTGATTACCCTTATACTTGCGTTTGTTTTCCTGCATGAGGAGTTTAACATTAAATCCGCCATAGGCTGCGTTCTTATCGCATCCGGAACCGTGATTATGGTTCTGTAATAAAATAAACCGCCTCAGGAAATTCCCGAGACGGTTTTGTTTTTTACGGATTATTCCGAAAACGGTGAGGTCCAGTTATCGGATACAACTCCTACTGTTCTCAGCAGGTTGATAAGAAGATTTCTTAACATAAGTAGAAGCTTCATAATGATTTCAGATGTGCTGTCCTTAATTTCCTTATCTGCCGAATACGGAAGAACGCTGCCGTCATTTACATTATAAATGAGGAACTGCTGCCATCTTTCACTGCTTTCAACGGTAAATCCGTCTGTGGTCAGAGCCATCTTTCCTACAGGAGGAGTCAGAAC
>JAKSQS010000219.1 GCA_024404055.1 Clostridia bacterium
GCGAAAAAATCAGAATGGAAACGATTGATTCAACAAGGCGCTCGCCGTTTTTATTTTTCAGCTTTTCAAAAAATACTTTCATCATTCCTGCACCGCCTTTTCAATCCGGCATGAATCCCATTTTATTGTGCTGTCGCCGATAATATTAAATACCTTAAGCAGCTCCTGCGGATTTTCGGTAAATCCGATTTCAAGGGAATAGTCAACGCTTGAGCAGGTGACATAGCACTCAACCGCTGTTGAGCCGTCCGGCGCGGTAACCGTGAAATTCACCGTGGCATTCGCTCCGCTTTCGCAAGCCTGCTTTGCGGCAGTGAGAATTGCAAGACGAATGCCCTTTTCGGAACCGATTTTTACGGTTTTGCCGCCGCCGAGATTTGTGATAAACTCCGCTGTCTGGCTGATGTTTCCCTCATCATCCTCAAGATAATTCACAAGAACAGACAAAACGCTTCTCTGATTTAATATTGCCTGCTGTTTTTCCTTTTCGCCGGCCGCCCTGCCGGCATTGACTGTTGCGCTGGTGAGCACTGCGCCGCCGACGAAAACGCATATGAGCATAAATACCATGGCGAGAATCATTGTAGAGCCTGATTTTGATTTTAATTTATATTTTATTTTCCGCATAACATATCACCCGATTATACTAAATGCTTTGTTTCTTCGGTCTTTTTGTGTGAAAAAGAATATGCGTCTACCATACCGCTGGTAGCAACTATATTTACGCCGGTTGTGATTGCAGAGTAATTATTATTTTTTGCCCATTTTACCGAGGTGGTATCTGTACCGAAATCAAATGTGGCAACTCTGTCTCCAAACGAAAGCTTCTTTTCTCTGTAAATCAGCATAGAACCGTTCACCTTTCTGGCATAAAGGAAGAAGGCAGAGTTTGTACTTCTGCAAGTACCTGAATCAAAAAATCTTGAGAGGCTGTCGCTATATGGCAGTACAACGGGAACTTGTTGTGAAGGGGTTAAAATTCCGCCAACAGCAATGTCGTCAACGCGCAAGAACAGATAGGCATCGCTCCATCCGTAGTTTGAGTCTCCGTATCCGTCATAAATCAAATTGCCGGTATAATACACTTGTCCGTCATCTTCTGTGGTTTTTCCGTGCTGAACCCAGTGCCAGCTGTGCTTCAGTAGAATATTATACTCTTGTTCAGTTAATGCTCCGTCTAAATTAATTCCTAAATCACGCTTACACTTTATCGTATCAACATAGTAACGGAACAATTTTCTGCCAACATTATCGATGCTGTAATAACGCGATAATTCCGCCATACCGTCGTTTTGATCATAAGACGGAAAACTTCCGGTTACAGTATATGCTCTGGTGGTATCCTTAGGATCAAAATAATAGGAAACATCTGATTTTTCTTCCTCATCTTCACTGTCGAATAAGTAGTAATTGTTGGTTGCGTCAGAAGCGTAAATATAATATTTGTCGTTTTTCCAATCGTTTTTCAGGGTACTTCCTTCAATTTCCTTCTTTTTGCAGACCATAATATCATAGTCACCGGCTCCGTCGGGTTTAGCTAACAAATAATAGTCTTGATTTTCCATTGTGTCAGCTAATGTCTTGGTTTTTCCATCAACTGTTTTGCTGTAATAATAATATTTATTTTCTGTTTCAATAGCTTGTTTTTTCTTGTCAGCGGCAGAATTATAATAGTAACAATTCGTCAAATCAATGTCGGTATAGTTATAATTATCAATATCCACGGCAGATGAAAAATACATATTTGAGCCATCTGTTGCTTTATAATAATTTTCAGATTCCATTATTGCGGCAATGCCGGAAGTGCCTTGCGGTTTGCTGCTGGCATAAAGCTCTTTGTTGCTCAAAATTGTTTTTGTGCACTTCACTGCGCCGACAAACTGCATATTTTTATAATTATGCGCATCGTCTCTCTTGCCGGAGGATGTGCAAAGTGCGGAGCAGTTTGAAAAATTACCTGTTGAAATAAAGCCGACAAATTTACCGGCATAACCGAGCCCGGTGGGACAATTGTACACCCCGTAATCTTTTTCAAGCTTGTTGTCGCCTGTTTCACCGATATACCATACGCTGGTGACGGACATTTCGTCTGTTGAAACGGATATATCAATGTATTTTCCGCCGTATGCGCTGCCGACAGCACCGCCGAAGCAGTTGGCTGAAATTTCCTTAAGCTTGCCGCCGACGGAGGAGGAGACAACGGCGTTGGCGTTCTTTTGTGCTTCAACCTTGCCGGCAAGTCCGCCCAGAGAGTCTGAAAGTCCGCCGTCAATTGTGCCGTTAAACTCGCAGCTATCGATTATTGCGTTTTTCAGTGACCCGACAATTCCGCCGAGGCTGCCTGCCGTGATACCGGACATTGTTCCGTCCACCGTAATGCCGGATACTGTACCGCCGTTAACGGTTCCGATTGCGGCACCGGCAGCACCGGAAAGCTTGGTTCTGTCTGTAAAGCCGCAGGTGTTGCCGCCGTTGATACCGGCTGTGATTGTGCCGCCTGAGACTGTGCAGTTATCTGCCGTTCCGGCAATCAGACCGAAATTGGAGGATGTGACGGGTACATATATTCCCTCTGAACTGCTTTCCATTTCATAATCAATTTTTATATTTGAATTTGAAACAGAGCAATTTTCCGCGCAGCCGAGCAGAAGTCCAACGGATTTGTTTTCAACATTCGGGTCAACAAGGGTTGCGCCGTAAAACACGGAGCTTAAATCTATCGCGTCAATTACGCGAAGGTTATAGCTGTTTATACTAACGCCGCAGCCGGAAACAATTGCGCGCTCGGCATAACCGGCAAGCACGCCCGTGTCATCCGTACCCATAACAACCGGGTCAACAAATGTCAGGTCTTTAACCTCCGAATACAGCGTGCGGAACATACCTGAGCGTTTGTTTTCGCTGTCTGCACTGTCATCGATTACCGGTCTTATATGGAGGTTGATGATTTTTTTGCCGTTGCCGTCAAACACCGGCTTATCAGCGTCCGCGGCAAAAAGCTTTTCTTCAAGGGGCTTAAACTGATTCCACATCGGCTCATATTCCGTAAGCAGTACGCTTGAATTTTTGCCGGGGTGCTTTTTCTGTATTTTTTCTATATTTTCATTGAACCAGAATGAATAATATGTAACGGTTTTTCCCCATTCAATATTGTTTTCAAGTATAACATTTTCAACTTTTCCGACATAGCTGTCGTCAATATTGTTCAAATTCTGCAGCTCTCTGCCGTTTGCGATGTGCAGAGAGTATTTTCCGTTTTCTGCCGTCACGGAATGGAACAGGGGATTGAAGGTCTTTTCAACTGCCGCCTTGTCAATATCAATCTTTTTGCCTTCACCGACATAAGAGCATTTTACAATGACCTTTATGTCATTTCCGGAAAGTATCGGTGCCAATTCATCCTGATTTTTAAATTTATCCTCAGATGTTAATCTATTTCTTGATATAGCCTCAATTTC
>JAKSQS010000022.1 GCA_024404055.1 Clostridia bacterium
AAAAGCTGTTGGCAACAGTAATATTGTCATCAATTACTTTACAGAAGTGAGCAAAAACTGAAGGGTCGGCAGAACCTATATCAGTAAAAAGGAATGGATTGGCACTGCTGAGATATTCGCCAACGATTGTGTCTTTTGTATCATCCCAATCGTAACCCCAAAATAATCCCGTGTGTATCAAATCGAAGAGAAGTAGTCTAAAATAGCCTCATCCAATCCAAGCAAGTCTAAGGAGTCGATTAGACCTCATTAGAGTTGCTTGGAGTATTTGAGAAAGGGTGAGACAAATGAGCACGGAAATACAGCTCGCGAAAAATCAGGTAAAGCTTCAGAACTGGGCGGCGGAGCTTCAGACGTACAATTCTTCCGGAATGACGGTGCAGCAATGGTGCGCGGAAAACGGCATATCGGTCAAAACATATTACTATCGAATGCGAAAGGTGCGCGAGGCGATGCTGTCCGAAAACCGGGTGGTGCCGATCGGGACACAACAGCTTTCGGACAAGATCGAGATAGCGAGCGATGATATTCGGATAACGCTGCCCGCCGGATGTTCGGCGGAAACGCTGCATATGGTATTGAGGGTGCTGAAGAATGTTACGTGAGCTTGCCGACTGTTGTGAGGTATACCTCGTCACGGGATATACCGATATGCGAAAAGGAATCGACGGTCTTGCCGCCATGATAGCATACAAACGCATATATGTTGACTTTATGCTGTGCGAATGCTACAATGAGCTGGGAGAAATCCATATTTATAAAAATCTGCATAACATCTCAAGATTTCAGGTTTTGAGGCGAAAGGATGAAGAAAATGTCTGATAAAAAAGGGTCCGTTGTTAAAAGAGTCCTTACCTGGTCGTTTCCGTATGCAAATAAGGATTTGCCGGAATACCGCACAAAGGAACGCAATATGTTCGCTTTCGGTATGCTCGGACAAAACCTCATATTCGCAATGGTGAACACCTATCTCAGTGTTTTTTATTCCACGGTCATATTTGTTCCGGCGATGGCGCTTCTCGTCGTCACGGTCATATCCCGTATATGGGATGCAATTAATGACCTGATGATGGGCACAATAGTTGACAGAACTCACTCACGCTGGGGAAAATGCCGTCCCTATCTCAAATATGTTCCTATACCGATAGGCATATTCACCGTGCTGATGTTTATTCCGGTGAGAAGCCTCGGCGATGCGGCAAAGGTGGTATTCGTTATTGCAACATGGCTTAGCTGGGAGCTTCTTTATACCCTCGGTGATATTCCTCTCTGGGGCATGACATCCGTTATGACGCCCGACACTAAAAAGCGCACCGAGCTTGTTTCGGCGGCAAGAATAGTCGGCGGACTTTCCGCAGTTGTCGGCTTTGTTTTTGAACCGATAGTGAATGTTTTCGCTTCAAAGGATATCGGCTGGTTTGACGGTGCGGCTGAAAAAGTCGGCTATGACTATTATTCATATCAGCAGGGTTATTTCTTTGCAGTTCTTCTTGTGGCGGTCATAGGCACCGCTTTGTTCAAGATTCCTTTCATATTTACCCGTGAAAGAATCCGCCCGACTCAGACGAGCGACAATATTACATTCAAGCAGAGTGCAAAGCTGCTTTTATCAAACAAGTTTTTCCTTCGTGCCGTGCTTTCAAATATCCTCGGCTGCACGAGAAATCTCGTCACAAGCGCAGGCATATATTACTGTATGTGGGTGCTTGCAAACGGCGGAAATTATACCTTGTGGCTTGCCGCTCTCGGCGGTCCGTTCTTCGTCGGAATGGGTGCGGCGATGATATTCGCCGGAAAGCTTGACATGAAATACGGAAAAATCAAGGTTCAGATATGGCTGAGCTACCTCGGTGCAATTCCCTATCTTGTCGGATTTGCAGTTATGTATCTTTGCGGTGTCGGCGTGTGGCAGATGATTATTATGGGCGTATGCATGGCGCTCGCCGGCTTCGGCTCGGGACTTCAGCCCGTATATACCACAACAATGATTGAGGACAGCGTTGACTATGTCGAATGGCAGACCGGTTCAAGATATGACGGAGTATTTTTAAGCGGACTTAATTTCTGCGCAAAGCTTACCAATGCCGTTACCCTCGCTATTACATATCTCGTCTTCTGGATAGTTAATTACACCGTACGCATTGAGGCTCTCACCGATGCTATCTCCGCCGGAAAGAATACTCTTGATTTCAGCGGTGAATACCCGGATATAGCACTGGCACTCCTTATCCTTATCACGCTTATACCTGCCGTAGGAAGCATTTTGCAGGCGCTTCCTCTTCACGGCTACAAGCTCACAAACGAAATGCATGCCGAAATAATCAAAGACCTCAAAGAGCGTCGTGAAGCAAAAGAGGAAAACTGATATGAAGAAAAAAATCTATACCATAGCGACGGCACATCTTGATACATCATGGCTATGGACACAGGAAACAACAGTCAAGGATTATATATCCGCAACACTAAAAAAGAATTTTGCTCTTTTTGAAAAATATCCCGAGTATAAATTTAACTTTGAGGGCAGTTATCGCTATGAGCTTATGGAGGAATACTACCCGGAGGAATTTGAAAAGCTCAAAAAATATATCGAAGACGGCAGATGGAACGTCACGGGCAGCTGTTATGAAAACGGCGACGTGAATGTTCCGTCACCGGAGGCACTTATCAGAAACATATTATACGGTAACGGATATTTCAGAGATAAATTCGGCAAAGAGTCAAACGATATTTTTCTCCCGGATTGCTTCGGCTTCGGCAGAGCATTACCGTCGGTTGCCGCTCATTGCGGACTTCTCGGCTTTTCCACGCAGAAGTTAAGCTGGGGAAGTGCAGAGGGAGTGCCCTTCGATATAGGAAAATGGACGGGTAATGACGGCAAAGGCATATGGTGCTCGATAGCCCCCGGCTCATATAATACGATATTTAAAAAAGTACGCACCGAAAACGCAAGGAAAAAGCTTTCGGAAAATGAGAAATACGGCTGTGATATCACTATGCTCTATCACGGCACGGGTGACAGGGGAGGAGCCCCCGCCGAAAGCTCGGTCAAAGCCGCAGTCAGAGAAATACGCCGCAACAGTCGGAGCAATATTGGCGTTGTTTCCGGCTCAACGACGGAATTTTTCAGCGAATTAAATGCCGTGCCGGAGGATATCAAGGCAAAAATGCCCGTCTGGGACAAAGAATTTCTTATGACTGAGCACGGAACGGGAAGCTATACCACGAGAACACTTTCAAAACGCTGGAATAAGCGAAGTGAAATTCTCGCCGACTGTGCGGAAAGAGCTTCTGTTCTCGCAATGCTTACAAACGGAACGGAATATCCGACCGATATGCTTGATTTTGCGTGGAAAAAGACAATTCAGCATCAGTTTCACGACGATATTACGGGCACTTCGTTTCAAGAGTGCTATAAGCGTAACTGGAACGATTATATGCTTTCGATGAATACATCCGTAAGGGAATACACGAACGCAGTGAAAAATCTCTGTATGGAGTGTGACACATCATTTGCAAAGGGTATGCCCGTGCTTGTTTTCAATCCCACACAGAATGAAAAAACCAAAACAGTGAGCGTAAAGCTGCCTGATGATTTTAACGGATATGCACGCATATTCGACCGCAGCGGAAACGAAATACCGTCACAGACGGAAGAAAAAAATGTGCTTTTCAGCGCCGAAATCCCGTCAAACGGTTTTGAAGTTTTTGATATAAGAAAGAGCGAATCACCTTTTGCGGGAGAATGCTTTCTTTGTGTCTCCGACCGCAGCCTTGAAAATGAAAAATATATTGTGAAGCTTGACGGTAATTTAGATATAGCTTCAATATATGATAAAAAACTCGGAAGAGAGATTCTCTCTTCACCAATTCGTCTTGCCCTCATAAGAGATACAAATTCGGTTATGTGGCCGGCGTGGGAGGTAAAGTATAAGGATATAATGAAAAAGCCCTTCGCCGCTCCGGGTAGGGGAAAAGCAATAATCAAAGAAAGAGGAGCTGTCAGAGTCAGCATAGAAACCGAAAGATACTGCGGCAATTCCGTTTACAAACAGATAATTTCTCTTTCAAAAGGCTCCGAAACGGTGGATGTTTTTAACGAGGTTGACTGGCGTGAAGAAGCGGCAAACCTTAAAGTGTCATTTCCGCTTACCTGTTCAGATAAAGGTGCAAGCTACGATATCGGCACAGGGAGCTTTAAACGCAGAGTGAACACCGAAAAGCTTTTTGAGGTTCCGGCACAGAGATGGGCGGATATAACCGATGAAAGCGATGTTTTCGGCGTTTCGGTGATAAGCGATTCACGTTCGGGCTGGGATATGCCTAAAAATAACGAAATACGGCTCACCGCTGTGCATACTCCGCTGATAAATCACCGCTGGGAATGCTCACAGCATCTTGCCGATATGGGCATTAACCGTTTTTCGTTTGCGATATATTCTCACGAGGGCACGCCCGATTCGGCACCCGAAGAGGCCGAAAATTTTGTGAAACCGGCAAACGCTTTCATCACGGATATCCATAAAGGAAAGCTTAAAAACAACTTGTCGTTGTGCTCTGTGAATGACGAGAACGTTCGAATTATCGGCATTAAAAAGGCTCAGAAAACAGACGAAATTATCGTTCGTGCGGTTGAATATAACGGCAAGGAACGCAAAAATGTTGAGTTTAAATTTGCTTATGATATAAAGAGTGCAAAGGCTGTACGGGGCGATGAGGTATATATTGAAGACGTTCCCGTTTCCGACGGAAAACTAATTTTTGATATGGGCAAAAACGAAATAAAGAGCTTTGCTCTTACGTTTGATATTCCGAAAGCGAAAGAAAATTCGGTTCCTTTGTCACTTGATTTTAATGCCGCAGCGATTACCTCACAGAAAAATGCGAAAAAATCCGACTTAAAAGGCGGTGTGTCCGTTCCGAAAGAGATTATTCCCGAAAGCATACTCACCGGCGGAACGCATTATGTTTTCGGAAAAGATGAAAAGAACGGCATAGTCTGTAAAGGGCAAACGATTAAAACGGGTAACGCAGAGTCGGTAAAAATGCTTATCTGCTCACTTGACAAAGATAAAGACGTATGCTTCGGAAAAGAAAAATTCAGGGTTTATGATGCGTTTGAGCCTCTTGCACAGTGGGATTTGATAGGTCTTAAAGAAACGGGATATGTCAAGAAAGTCAGGCAGGCTCTCTCTTTCACGCATACGCACAGAAACGGCATTGACGAAATCGGAAAACAGTTTAATTTATTTGAAGTATGTGTTCGCCCCGAAAACGGCGAAATTTGTTTGCCCGATGATGAAAGCATCGTTATTTTTGCCGCAAGCTTGACAGAAAAAGACTGTACGTGCATACCTGCGATGCTGCTTACGGACACGCTTGAAAAACGTCCGTTTGACTATGTTCTTTCCTCCTACGCAAAAATAAAATCGGAGGAACCGAAAATTCAGAAGCTTCTCGACAGAGTAATTGACAGGAAAAAAGCAGTGCCGATAAAACTTCCGGCTCAATATATGACTCAGGCAGCGGGGGATATATATTATCTCTTTGAATTTGCACGAAACTTTGTCGGAAAAGGAATAAGGGAAGCATACCTTAAAAGGAAATAATATAATTCACAACAGAATTAAGGCTCAAATTTTTTTGTCTTTTAAAAAATCAACAATATTTTGTGTGTTTTGCGATTGGGATCATTGGATATATCAACGGTGGAAATATTTAACTGAGTTATTACCATTCCTGTTTTTCCGGATATTCCATACCTTCCAGTACAATGTCCGACGGGTCAACGCCTTCTTCAGTTGCGAATCTGTTAACGGCGTTCGCAATTATATCATAATCATCGTTGCCGAAAAAGATTTTTTCCGCTATGGTTGCGAGATATGTTCTGCGTTTTTCAGGCGCGCGTTTTGCGTATTTTACCGTCAGGATACTAATCATCTGAGTACGGTAGTTTATGAAATCCTGCTTGTTATAGTAACCGGAATCAATTTTTCTGAATATGGAGCGGAATTTTTTTTCGTCAATAACTCTTCCAAGCTCATTTCTTATCAGTTCTCTGAAATAATTTGTCAATGCAATATCATCCGGCAGTCGGTCGAGAAGCATATCCTTTGTTTCGGGATTGAAAAATCTTTTTTCCGCATCCTCGCGCCTGAGATAACACTGCGGTCCGCACGAAATATCTATGAAATCCTCTAAAACCGCATAAACAAAAAGTAAATCAGGCCAGTACCATTTAAATGAATAATGCTCCTCCCCATACGGCGATTTTGCTTTTTCCCTATCGCCCTGATACGCGTGACGTATATCGTAGCATAATGCAAGAACATGAAGCGAGGACTGATAATAACCGGAATAGCTCATATCATCGCCGGTCAGATTGGTAAGCGCGTCATAAAGCATATTCAAGTCTTCAAAGCTTCCGCTTATTTCAACTCCTGTAAGGTGTTCGGTCGTTTTTAAAGTTATCATAACTATTATTCCTCCGTTTTTGACATGTTTTCAAATAACAAAACAGCGTCCTTCAGGCTGTCGCTGAAGCCGTTCAAATCATCGGCAGTGATTATCTCATTGTGTAACAGATTGAGAATATTCGGAAATAAATCATTCCTGCTCATTCTGAGCGTGACACCGGGGCTTTTTTTATCCCTGTTGATTTTTTCCTCAAGACGCCAAAATTTTTCACTCGGTAAGGAGTCTCCGGTTAGTATTTCCATGTATTCTTTGTTGAGCTTGTCCATATATGTTTCCTGCCATTGTATGATTCTGCTTCTGAAAAGCTTCCAGTCACTTTCGGGATAATCCATAGGTCATGAACCTCCTTGATATGAAGATTTTATATTATTTGCGGACTGCTTTTGTTTGCTGATTCAATCGTTTTTTCGTTTAATATTTTGATTTCATATCAACACAAAACATTTTAGCAGAAACAGTTTGAAAAATCAAAACTATCCTGAAAAAATTTTTTGCCAACGCTGAGAATAAAAACTGAAACCCGCCAACATTTCCTTTTCCGCCGCGTATATTTCCCTCCCTTTCGCGCAAAATAACTCTGCAATAACATTTTTGTACAGTTAAGGGAGATAAAATTTATGAAAGCGACAGGAATTGTCAGACGAATAGATGATTTAGGCAGGGTGGTCATACCAAAGGAGATACGACGCACAATGCGTATACGCGAGGGTGACCCACTGGAAATATATACCGATGCAAACGGGGAGGTTATTTTTAAAAAATATTCTCCGATGGGTGAGCTGGAGCCTTATACAAAGCAGTATGCGGAGGTGCTTTACAGAACTTCAAATCTGCCGGTGTTGATTTTTGACAGAGACAGAGTAATAGCGGCGGCGGGATTGCCGAAGCGCGATGCGCTTGACAAAAGGATAACGCCCATGCTTGAGGAGTATATGGAAAGGCGCGCATCCTATGTTAAGGAAAACGGAAGCGGTGAGCTACTTTGCGCACAGGGTATAGAACGCCCGACAGCGGTTATGGCGCCGATTATCGGCGGCGGCGATGTTATGGGCGCAGTGGTTTTCCTCACAGATGATGAGGGAAAGGATCCCACGCCTACGGATGTTAAGCTTATTCAGGTTGCGGCAAGCTTTCTTGGCAAGCAAATGGAAGAGTGAGCAACGCAAGTGTGCTTCGGGGCTGTATTTAGTGCATCCCGAAAAACAAATACAAAACAAGGGATTTCAGGCATATCCGCGTTACGGATAGCCTTAAAATCCCTTATTTTTATTTATATTTTTTCTTTTCCGGGATTGAAAAAGTATTATATTATGTGATAGAATATTAAAATGTAATCAGCAGAACTGTTTGCGGTTGAGTATAAATCTTTACAGAGGTAACGCATATGGATGATATTCAATTGAAAAAGCTGAAAAAGCGGGAGCTGATAAACCGGCTTGAGGAAAAAAACGAACGCTGCATTGAGCTTGAGCAGAGACTTGATAAAAGAGACGCGGTAGTCGGCAAGGCGGGTTCCATGGCTCAGGCGGCACTGCAATTGAGCGGTATATTTGAAGCGGCTGACGAGGCGGTAACGCAGTATCTTGAGTCATTAAGCGCAGGTGTCGGCGTTGAAAATACAGACTGTATACGCAAAATGTATGATGAGATAAAGGAGCAAAGGCGTTCACAGGCAATTAAAGTGTATGAGGATGAACGGCTTGAGCAGGCTGAAAAGAGAGCTGCGGAATATGAAGAAGAGCTGCGAGAGCAAGCGCGAAACAGGGTTATGAGCCTTGAAGAGGATGTACTTAACAAAATTAAAGTCAGCTTTAACGAATACAGCATAAAAACAAAAGAAAAAATCCGCACGGAGGCGGAGCAATATGAAAATGCCCTGCTTGAACAGGCGGATGCCCGATGCAAAGAAAAGCTGTGCGCGGCAGAGGAGCAGGCGCAGCATATTATTGACGAAGCATACAGCCGTTCAAAGCTTGCAATGCAGAAAACAGAGCAAAAATGCAGGGAACGCGAGATAAAAATGCAGAATACGCTTGAAGAATACAGTAAAAAGATGAAAGAAATCAAAGAAAAATACATGGCTCTTATCCGGCTTTTTGACAATATGCCGGATTAAAGATAAAAATTTATTTTGAGAGGTTTTTTATGGAAAAGAAGAAAAAAATAATTGTATCGGTTGTACTTTTTGTACTCGTTTTTGCCGGACTTCTTGTGACGGCAACATTCACCGACCTGCAGGTGAGCAAGATTCTCACTTCAAGGGCACTTGTTGAACACAACTATATTACAAATGACTTCTTCGGCGCAACGCTTGAAGCGGTCGGCACAACACCTATTTACATACTGCTTGCGTTTGTGTTTGAAATCCTTTTCTGGCACGCATTATATAACCGCAAGGGCGCGGGCAGAATTGTGCTTGCGGCTTTCGCACAGGTTGCCGCCGCGGTTTCGGCGTATGTTATGTTTGACGATACTCTCGGATATATCAAAAAGCATCTTATACTTATGGATAACCCGCAGGGACTGCGCACCGGTATGTATCTGAAGCTGATTTGTCTGTTTTTTGCTGTTATAACCGCATTTGCGGCGGCATTTGCGGTAAAGAATTTCTCGGAGGAATCCATAAATAAGCTTTTTGGTTTTTCAATTGCGACGATTATTGTTGCGGCTCTGCCTACAATTCTTATCAATCTCGTAATCAAGGACTATGTCGGCAGAATCCGTTTCAGAGCGATGAATATGTATCCTGATAATGAGCAGTACGGTTTTGCAGCGTTTGCCCGTTGGTATGAGGTTAACGGACAGTGGATGGATAAGGCAAAGCTGACAGAGCTTTTCAGTTCCACAGACGCGCTTAAATCCTTCCCCAGTGGACATACCGCATCGGCGGGTATGGCGTACTGCCTTACCATGCTTAATGACGCGCTCGGCATCAAAAACAAAAAGGTGAGGGCACTGTTCTGGATTTTGCCTGTTGTTGTTACCGGTCTTGTTGCCGTCAGCCGTATTGTTGTCGGTGCACATTTCTTCAGCGATGTTCTTGTGGGCGGCACATTCTCCTTTGTGACAATGATTATTGCAAGAGAAATTTTTGTGTGCAAGGGCTCCAATATAAAGGCGCTTAAAGGTTAAATTTAAATAAGCAGGAGCGGATATGCCGTATGGTATTTTCGCTCCGGTGTTTATTTGAAATGAAAACTTTAAAAAAGGTATTGACTTTTAAGCACTGTTTCGTATATAATACAAACACGAACATTTGTACTGATATTGTTCGGCTGAACGAAAATTTATATGAAAGGCGGCTGCACGGGGTTATCCGGGCGGCACAGGTTACGGATATGGTAAGTGAAAAAAGCAAGGCACTTGAAAACGCGCTTTCACAGATTGAAAAGCAGTACGGAAAAGGCTCAATTATGCGTTTGGGACAAAGCGACGCGCTGAATATAGAGGTCATACCCACGGGCTCTCTGCTGCTTGACCTTGCAACAGGTGTCGGCGGTCTTCCCAGAGGAAGAATTATCGAAATATACGGACCGGAGTCCTCAGGTAAAACCACTCTTGCACTGCACTGCATTGCCGAGGCGCAGAAGTTAGGCGGAGAGGCTGCGTTTATTGACGCGGAGCACGCGCTTGACCCCACTTATGCGAGAGCTCTCGGCGTGGATGTGGATTCACTGCTTGTTTCCCAGCCGGACAGCGGCGAGGACGCGCTTTCCATTACGGAGGCACTTGCGCGTTCCGGCGCTCTTGATATGATTGTCATTGACTCGGTGGCGGCTCTTGTTCCCCGTGCGGAAATAGACGGTGAAATGGGTGACTCCCATGTCGGTCTGCACGCGAGGCTTATGTCACAGGCATTGAGAAAGCTTGCCGGCGTTGTTTCAAAATCCAACACGGTGGTTATTTTCATCAACCAGCTTCGTGAAAAGGTCGGCGTTATTTACGGCAATCCCGAGGTTACAACGGGCGGAAGAGCATTGACATTTTATTCCTCCATCCGTATAGATGTAAGAAAAATCGAACAGATAAAGGCTGCCGGCAGTGAGGTCGTAGGCTCAAGAACGCGTGCCAAAATAGTGAAAAACAAGGTTTCACCGCCCTTCAAGGAGGCGGAGTTTGATATACTTTACGGCAAGGGAATATCTCACGAGGGAGAGGTTCTCGACACCGCGATAAAGCTGGGCATTGTTACCAAAAGCGGCTCATGGCTGTCATACGGCGAAAACAGACTCGGACAGGGCAGAGACAATGTCAAGGAGATTATACGAAACAACAAGGCACTTTCGGATGAAATCGAGAAAAAGGTGCGTGAGGCGATGGACCCGAAGAAAAAGCCTGCCGCAAAGGAAGAAAAAATGCCGGAGCCTGCTCCTGCGGCGGCAAGAACCGCACCCGGCAAGGTGAAGCTTGACATTGCGGTTGACGACGAATAATGCAGATAACCACAAAGGGCGGCAACGCCGGAAAGGTACATATCTATGTTGACGGTGAGTACAGTCTCACCGTTGACCTTAAATACTGGCAAAGCCTCGGCATTGCCGAAAAAACGGAAATTGACGGGGAACAGCTTGAACGGCTGGAGCATCTGATAGGCGTACGCCGTGCGTTCAATAAGGGACTGTCACTGCTTGTGACAAGGGAGCACAGCCGTGCGGAGATAGTCAGAAAGCTGAAGGAAAAAGGCTTTGAGCAATACGCGGATGAAGCGGCACAGCAGCTTTGCGAGCACGGATATATAAATGAGGAACGCTTTTGCGAAATATATATAAGACAGCTTATCGAGCATAAGCATTTTGGAAAGAAGCGCATATATGACGAGCTGCGCAGCAAGGGCATTGACGGTCAGACGGCTCAAGCCGCAATTGAAGAATTTGAGCTTGACCCCGTAAACGATATATTGCAATTGCTCGGCGGAAAATTGAGCCGGTATATGAATGATGAAAAGGGCGTTAACAGGTGCTTTAATACGCTTGTGCGCTACGGATACAGCCCGTCGGAAATAAGACGGGCGTTTGCCGCGTTAAAGGAGGCGGAGGAATGAAGAAAACAGCGGGCATTATTTCTCTCGGTTGTCCGAAAAATCAGGTGGACTGCGAGCTGATGATAAATAAGCTGCAAAAGGCGGGATATAAAATCACCGACGATATTGAGCACAGCGATGTTGTTGTTGTCAACACCTGCGGCTTTATTGAAAGTGCAAAGCAGGAGGCAATCGACAATATACTTTATGCGGCGGAGCTGAAGCAGCACGGAAGGGTGAAGGCTGTGGCGGTAACGGGCTGTCTTGCACAGAGATACCGCGAACAGGTTATGCAGCTTATACCCGAGGCGGATGCGGTTATCGGCATAGGCGCAAATGCCGACATAGCCGGGATCTGCGATGCGGCTTTGAAGGGCAAAAGAACCGAAAGCTTTCCGCCTGTGTGTGAAATGCCCATGAACGGGGAGCGGACGCTGACAACGCCGCCGTATTTTTCGTATCTTCGCGTGGCGGACGGCTGCTCCAACCGCTGTACCTATTGCGCTATTCCGCTTATTCGCGGTGAATTCAGAAGCCGCAGAACGGAAGATATTATTGCCGAGGCGAAAACGCTTGCGGCGCAGGGCGTGAAGGAAATTGCTGTTATTGCACAGGACACAACAAAATACGGGTATGACCTGTACGGCTGTCTTATGCTGCCGCAGCTGTTGAAAAAGCTTTGTGAAATTGACGGTATAGAATGGATAAGAATTTTATACTGCTATCCGGATTTTATCACTGACGAGCTGCTTGAAACGATAAACAGTGAGGAAAAAATCTGCAAATATATTGATATTCCGCTTCAGCACGCGGACGGGAAAATCCTGCGGAAAATGAACCGCAGGGGCGACAGGGACAGCCTTATGAGGCTGATAAACAACATCCGCGAAAAAATAGACGGCGTAACCGTAAGAACCACATTTATCACCGGCTTTCCCGGTGAGGGCGAGGATGAATTTATCACCCTTTACGATTTTGTGAAGGAGGCTGCCTTTGACCGTATGGGCTGCTTTGCCTATTCGGCGGAGGAGGATACCGAGGCTGCCGCTATGGAAAATCAGGTTGACGATGAAACAAAGCAGAAACGCCTTGATATTATTATGAGATTACAGCATGACATCACCTGCGAAAAAAACGAAAAGCGGATAGGTGAAATATGCAAAGTGATTGTGGACGGCTACGACGGATATACGGACAGCTACTACGGAAGAAGCGGCTCAGACGCCTATGAGATAGACACGCAGATTTATTTCACAAGTGCGGTGGAGCTTTTCAACGGCGAATTTGTCATGGTGAAAATAACCGATACAGACGAATACGATTTGATAGGTGAAGCGGTTGAGCTGTTGTGATATAGTCATAATACACATAGGAGCCGAAAAAAACGGACGGATTTTTTAAGAAAATATGCAGTGCATTTTTTGCCGCTGTGTAGTATAATGTAAAGAGGATTATATCCGATTATATGTAAATGCTTTGACGGGGAGAAGTAATTCGCGCTTTACCTTCAGAGAGGAGCCGGCCGGTGAAAGGCTTCGGGACGCGGGAACGAAATGCACCCCTGAGCTTCGCCGGGGAAAAACGAGTATCCGGCGGCGTACGGTCTGCGTTAAAGACAGCGGCAAAGTCCGCATAAGTTACAAACAGGAGTGGAACCGCGCACAGCGCCTCCGGGTAGTTAAGCCCCGGGGATTTTTGTTTTCCGGGATATTTCGGAAGGAGCGATACATTGTTAGAACGCTTTAAAGAAGACCTTGAATGTGTCAGACAGCGTGACCCTGCGGCAAGGAGCATACCGGAAATACTGTTCCTTTACCCGGGCTATAAGGCTGTAAGAATGCACAGAAGGGCAAACTGGTGTTACCGGCACGGTCTGTATTTTCCGGCAAGGTGGATTTCACAGCGCTGCGTCAGAAAAACAAACATTGAAATTCATCCCGGCGCGACAATAGGCAGAAGATTTTTCATTGACCACGGCACCGGGGTGGTAATCGGTGAGACCGCCGTAATCGGAGACGATGTTACGATTTATCAGGGTGTGACATTGGGTGGTACGGGCAAGGACACGGGCAAAAGGCATCCGACCATCGGCAATAATGTGATGATAGGCGCGGGCGCAAAGGTACTCGGTCCGTTCAAAATTGGCGACAATTGCCGTGTTGCGGCAGGCTCGGTGGTACTTTCGGCAATACCGGACAACTGCACGGCGGTCGGCTCACCCGCAAGGGTGGTCAGAAGAAACGGAGTAAGGGTGGATAACCTTGACCAGGTTCATGTGCCCGACCCGGTTTCGCAGGAGCTTTGCCAGCTTCGCATGGAAATAGAACGGTTGAAAAAACAGCTTGAAAATAAAGAAAAATAACGGAGGAAAGTATGAAAATATTCAACACACTTACAAGAGAAAAGCAGGAGCTTATCCCCATTAAAGAGGGCGAATACCGCATTTATGCCTGCGGACCGACGGTATATAATTATATACACATCGGAAATGCAAGACCGCTTTGCGTGTTTGATGTACTGCGCAGATACCTTGAATACAGAGGAAACAAAGTCATTTTCACACAGAATTTCACGGATATTGACGACAAAATCATTCGCCGTGCCAATGAAGAGGGCGTTACATTTTCCGAAATCAGCGAAAAATATATAAAGGAATTTAAAACCGATTCCGACGGAATGAATGTCCGTGCCGCAACATATCATCCGAAGGCGACGGAAAATATTGACGAGATAATAAATATCGTTTCCACCCTTATTGAAAAGGGTTATGCGTATGAGGCGCAGGGCGATGTGTATTTCAGCACCAAAAAATTCAAGGAATACGGCAAGCTTTCACATCAGCCGCTTGAAGACCTTGAGGCGGGTGCGAGAATAAATGTGGGCGAGGTGAAAAGAGAGTCCATGGATTTTGCACTTTGGAAAAACGCAAAGCCCGGTGAGCCGTCATGGCATTCACCATGGGGCGAGGGCAGACCCGGCTGGCATATTGAGTGCTCCGCCATGGTGCGCCGTTACCTCGGCACAACAATTGATATACACTGCGGCGGTCAGGATTTGATATTCCCGCACCATGAAAACGAGATAGCGCAGAGCGAGTGCTGCAACGGTGCGCCGTTTTCACATTACTGGATGCACAACGGCTTTATTACCGTGGATAACGAAAAAATGTCCAAATCCCTCGGCAATTTCTTTACCGTGCGTGATGTTGCCGAAAAATACGGATATGAGCCCATAAGATACCTGATGATAAGCTGTCAGTACAGAAGCCCCATAAATTACAGCTTTGACGCGATTGAGCAGTGCAAGGCATCTCTCACAAGGCTTTATACCTGCCGCGATAATCTTGATTTCGCGCTTAAAAATGCCTGTGATGAAGCCGATGTGAACGATGAAGAAACGAAAAAGCTGATTTCTTCAAGAGAAAACGAGTTTATTGAGGCTATGGAGGACGACCTTAACACGGCGGATGCCATAGGCGTACTGTTTGAGCTTGTAAGGGATATAAACACAAGGGTCAACGAGGGTGTACACTCAAAGGCACTTGTGGAATATGCAATTAACACCTTTGACACGCTGACGGGCGTTCTCGGTCTGCTTTATCAGAGAAAGAAGGCGGACAGCCTTGATGAAAAAATTGAGGAGCTTATACAAAAGAGAGCACAGGCGAGAAAAGAAAAGAACTGGGCAGAGGCTGACAGAATCCGCGATGAAATAAAAGCGATGGGCGTTGTGCTTGAAGATACGCCGCAGGGCGTCAAGTGGCATCTTGCATAAGGATTGGTTATGGAATACGCGTGGCGCGGCGATACAGCCGTACTCAGGCTTGAAATAGGCGAGGATATTATTGAAAGTGTTTCGGCACTCTGCAAAAAGGAAAAAATCGAAGCGGCATATATTACGGGCATAGGCGCGCTCAGATATGCCGCCGTGGGCGTTTACAACATGGCAACCGGTGTTTACAATGAAAGGCTTTATGACGAGTTTTGCGAAGTGACCGGGCTGTGCGGCAATGCCAGCACGATGGACGGGGAGACCTATATTCATCTGCACGCTTCTCTTGCAAGACAGGACACATCCGTTGTAGGCGGACATCTGAAAAAGGGCGTTGTCGGTGCAACGGCGGAAATATTTATAACAAGACTTCCGGGAAAAATCGAACGCGTACACGATGAAGAAAGCGGACTTAATATTTTCGCCTTGTGAGGAACACAAAATGAGCTTTCAGGAAGAATTAAAAGAATATATACTGTCACAGGGCGCAACGGATGTCGGCTTTTCGCGCCCCGGTGACGGGGATTTCGGTGAGTGCGAATATGCAGTGAGCATTGTTGTAAAGCTTTCCGAGTCCATTGTTGATGAAATTGAGGACGAGCCCACCCATACATATTTTAACCATTACAGAACCGTGAACAGCTTTATTGACGAGCTGCTTTTGAAAACGGGGCTTTTCCTTGACAGACACGGGTATAAATATATAACCGTTGCCGCTTCGCAGAGCATCAATAAAAAAGGCGAATGGAACTATAACGGAAGATATTCACATAAACGCGCCGCGGTTCATGCGGGGCTCGGCACTATCGGCAAAAATTCCATGTTTCTGCATAATCAGTACGGCACGGCAGTGAGACTCGGCACAATTTTTACAAACTGCAAATTTGATGTGCCGGATGCCTTGCCGCAGTCAAAATGCGGAAAATGCAGCCGCTGTGTTGATGCCTGCCCCGCCCATGCCATAACGGGGCGCGAATGGACGCCGGAATGCACAAGAGACGATATGTTCATACCGGAAAGATGCAGCGAATATATGAAAAAGGCGTTTCAGCACATCGGCAGGGGCGCGGTATGCGGTATATGCATGAAGGTTTGCCCGTCATACAAAGATACTACGGTCAGGAGGACTGCGGATATGTTCTATAACAAACCGATATTTTTTGAGAGGAACAGGGTGTTCCGCGTTTATACGGGCGGCGCACTGTTTGCAGACTTTTTCGGTGATAAGCGTGAGGACGGCTTCTATCCCGAGGAATGGGTGGCATCCTCTGTGAGAGCCCTCAATGAGGGGCATGACGATGAATATGAGGGCGTGTCGAAAATCGAGGGCAGTGAAATGCACCTGAACGACGCTATAAAGGCATACGGCAGGGAAATTCTCGGAGAGAAGAAGAACATCGGTGTGCTGACGAAAATACTTGACAGCGCGATAAGACTTCCGGCACAGGCACACCCGGACAGGGCTTTTGCAAAAGAGCATTTCGGCAGCGTGTACGGCAAGCAGGAGGCATGGCTCATTCTCGGCACACGACCCGGCGCAAAGCTGTTTTACGGCTTTAAGAACGGCGTGACGAGGCAGCAGCTTGAGCAGGCGGTTGAAAAAAGCGAGGACGACAAGGAAATTATGGCTTCTCTTATGGAAAGCTATGAGGTGAAAGCCGGGGATATAGTGTTTATTCCTGCCGGAATAGCCCACGCCATCGGAGAGGGCTGCTTACTGCTTGAGGTGCAGGAGCCCACGGACTTCACCATCCAGCCGGAGCGCTGGTGCGGCGAATACAGACTTTCGGACAATGAAATGTATATAGGTCTTGACAAAAAAACGGCACTCGATTGCTTTAAAATGGATTTAAAGCACGAAATCCCGCTTGAAAAGCTTTGCATTTCCGATTCGAACGGCGTGAAAATCGAATCCGCGATTGACGGGAGATTTACAGACTGCTTTTCCCTTGAAATCGTTACCTTCACGGGCGGTGAATATACACTTGACAAATGTGCCGGAGTTTATGTTGTAACAGACGGAGAGGGAATAATTAAAGGCGAAAATTACGAGCGTGTTATAAAAAAAGGAGATTATTTCCTGCTGCCGCGGAGTGCTGCGGGAGAATATAAAATTTATTCCGACTCTATGACGCTTGCCGCGGCGGAGGGTTATTGATAACGGAGGACGAAAAAATGATTAAGTTCGGTACAGGCGGCTGGAGAGCCATAATAGGCGATGATTTTATCTGTGAAAACATACGCCGTGTGGCTTCGGGCATTGTCGGCCTGATGAAGGAGGAAAATAAGGCGGACAAGCCTGTTATTATAGGCTATGACCGCAGGTTCCTTTCGCAGAACGCCGCAAAATGGACGGCGGAGGTGCTTGCCGCAAACGGGGTGAAGGTATGGTTTTTAAACCGTTCCGCTCCCACTCCGCTGATTATGCACACGGTTAAGGATAAAGAGCTTTATTACGGGATTGAAATTACCGCAAGTCACAATCCGGCGGAATATAACGGCATAAAGCTTATTGTGCAGGAGGGCAGGGATGCCCCTGTTGAAACCACCGAAAGGCTTGAACAGCTTATTGAGCAGACAGAAAAAGTCGGCTTTGAGGACTTTGACGAGGCTGTGAGCGAGGGCAAAATCGAATATGTTAAAAACCCGTTCAACAAGTTCCTTGATGATATTATGCAGCAGCTTGATATGGACGCGCTGCGCGACAGGGGACTTCGCATCCTGTTTGACTCCATGCACGGCTCCGGCGCTTATCCTCTGCTTGTGATTTTCTATACGGCACGCTGTACCATTGATATTATCAACAACAATAAGGATGCGTATTTCGGCGGTCAGATGCCTGCACCGAGTGAAAAGGGGCTTTCACATCTGCGAAACGCCGTTATGCTGGATAATTATGACATGGGAATAGCCATGGACGGTGACGGAGACAGGCTCGGAGTTATTGATAGAACCGGCAGATATATGAACGCGAATGAAATACTCTGTATGCTTTATTACTATCTTGTCAAGTATAAGGGCTGGCGCGGTCCGGTTGTCAGAAACCTTGCAACCACGCATATGCTTGATAAAATTGCCGAATCCTTCGGGGAAAAATGCTATGAGGTTCCCGTAGGCTTTAAGTATATTTCATCAAAAATCGACGAGGTGGACGCAGTTTTAGGCGGCGAAAGTTCCGGCGGACTTACGGTGAGAGGACATATACACGGCAAGGATTCCATATATTCCGCTTCTCTTTTCGCGGAAATGGTGAGCGTGACGGGGAAAAATCCTTCCGAATTTATGGACGAGCTTGAAGAGCAGTTCGGTCATTTTGAAATGGTGGAGGACAATCTGCGCTTTGCGCCCGAATGCAAGGCGGCAATCAACAATACTGTTATGGTGGAAAAGAAGCTGCCGCTTTTCAGCGAAAAAGTAAGCCGCGTCAATTATGAGGACGGCTGCAAGGTATATTTTGAAAACGGAGATTTTGTTATATGCCGTTTTTCGGGTACGGAGCCTCTGTTGAGGATTTTTGCGGAAAGCAATAACGGCGAAAAAGCGGCAGGTTATATTGCAGCGTTCAGAGAATTTTTGAATATATGAGTGAAAACCTTGACTGTATAATCAAAATGTGATAGAATACTAAAGATAATTATATTGGCTGTGACGAAGTTAAAGAAATTCAAACGACAGAGAGAAGGCATATGCTGAAAGCCTTCACGGATTTCCCCGTCGCTTCCGAGCCTCCGGGAAGAAAGGCACTTGCCCGTAGACCCCGGCGTTTTCCGCGTTAAGGATAAAAAACGGCTGTTCCGCAGGAAAACCGTTTTTGAGAGGGCGGATTTTTCCGAACTCGGGTGGTACCGCGCGTTATGCGTCCCGGGAATAACCGGGGCGTTTTATTATGTCTGAAACAAATCTTGAAAAAGAAGGAGATAAACATGAGCAAACAGCTTGAAAAGCAGTATGATCCGAAAATGGTTGAGGATCGTATTTATCAAACCTGGCTTGACGGCAAGTATTTCCATGCGGAGGTTCAGCCGGACAAAAAGCCTTATACCATTGTTATACCGCCGCCGAACATAACGGGTCAGCTCCATATGGGTCACGCCCTTGACAATACGCTTCAGGATATACTTATCCGTTTCAGGCGTATGCAGGGCTTTGATACGCTGTGGCTGCCCGGCACAGACCATGCTTCGATAGCTACGGGAGCGATAATCGTTGAGGCGATGCGCAAGGACGGCATAACAAAAGAGGATATAGGCAGAGACAATTTTCTTGAGCGTGCGTGGGACTGGAAAAAGCAGTACGGCGGCAGAATTATCACTCAGCTTAAAAAGTTAGGCTCCTCATGCGACTGGGACAGAGAGCGTTTCACTCTTGACGAGGGCTGCTCCAAGGCGGTGCGTGAGGTTTTCGTAAAGCTTTATGAAAAAGGTCTTATCTACCGCGGTGAAAGGATTATTAACTGGTGTACCCACTGCAAGACCTCCATTTCCGACGCGGAGGTTGAATATGAGGAGCATGACGGCAATTTCTGGCATCTGCGCTATCCGTTTGCGGACGGCACGGGCAGCATTGAAATTGCCACGACAAGACCCGAAACGATACCGGGCGATACGGCAATCGCCGTTCATCCCGATGATGAAAGATATAAGCACCTTGTAGGCAAAACGGTTATTATACCTGTTATCGGCAGAGAAATTCCGATAGTTTCGGACAGCTATGCCAAGATGGACAAGGGCACTGGCGCGGTTAAAATCACTCCTGCGCACGACCCCAACGACTTTGAAGTAGGTCTTCGCTGTTCTCTTCCCGTTCTCAATGTTATGACTGACGACGGCTTTATGAACGAAAAGGCTGGCAAATATGCCGGTATGTCCCTCATGGAATGCAGAAAAGCCATTGTTAAGGATATGGAAGACGCGGGCGCACTTATCAAGGTTGAGCCGACGAAGCATGAGGTCGGTTCGTGCTACCGCTGTCATACGGTTGTTGAACCCAGAGTTTCAAAGCAGTGGTTTGTTAAAATGGAGCCCCTTGCAAAGCCTGCAATTAAGGTTGTTAAGGATGGCGAGGTTAAGTTTGTACCCGACAGGTTCAGCAAAACATATTATAACTGGATGGAAAATATCCGCGACTGGTGCATTTCCCGTCAGCTCTGGTGGGGACACCGCATTCCGGCGTGGTACTGTGCAGACTGCGGCGAGATAACCGTTTCAAGAGAAGACCCAACGGAATGTGCCCACTGCCGCAGCAAAAATATAAAGCAGGATGAAGATACCCTTGATACATGGTTCTCCTCTGCTCTCTGGCCGTTTTCAACTCTCGGCTGGCCCGAAAACACGGCGGAGCTTCAGCATTATTATCCCACGAATACCCTTGTTACGGGTTATGACATCATTTTCTTCTGGGTTGCGAGAATGATATTCTCCGCCTGTGAGAATATGGGCAAACCGCCGTTCGATACGGTGCTTATCCACGGTCTTGTGCGCGATGCGCAGGGCAGAAAAATGTCAAAATCCCTCGGCAACGGCATTGACCCGCTTGAGATTATTGATAAATACGGCGCGGACGCGTTGAGGTTCACCCTTGCGACGGGCAACAGCCCCGGAAACGATATGCGTTTCAGCGATGAAAAGATTGAATCAAGCCGCAATTTTGCCAACAAGCTGTGGAACGCGGCAAGATTTATTCTGATGAATCTTGACGATGATGAGCCGGCTCCCGCACTGCCCGAGGCTCTTGCGGATGAAGACAAGTGGATTGTTACCCTTTACAATGATGTTGTCAAGGGTGTTACGGAAAACCTTGAAAAGTTTGAGCTTGGTATGGCGGTTCAGAAGCTCTATGACTTTATATGGGATATTTTCTGCGACTGGTATATTGAAATTGCGAAAATCCGTTTACAGAATGATGACGAAAGCAAAAATCAGGTCAAGGCGGTTCTTGTATATGTTATGAGCAACACCCTCAAGCTGCTGCACCCGTTCATGCCCTTCATCACGGAGGAAATATGGCAGACACTGCCGCATAACGGCGACTCCATTATGATTTCCGACTGGCCTGTATACGATGAAAAGCTGAATTTTACCGCCGAGGTTGAAAAGATGAACAGCATTATGGACGCGATAAGAGCTGTCAGAAACCGCAGGGCGGAAATGAATGTTGTTCCCTCCAAGAAAGCCCATGTTTACATTGCTACCGCAAAGCCGGAGATTTTCGGTGAGTCCGGCGTATTTTTCAAGAGACTTGCCTCCGCATCGGATGTGAGCGTTGCGGATTCGTTTGAAATTGAAAACAGCGTGAGCATTGTCACAGCCGACGCGAGAATATATATTCCGATGGGCGACCTTGTGGATTTTGCCGCAGAGTGCAAGAGACTTGAAAAGGAGCTTGAAGCCACGCTTAAAAAGCTTGCGCAGATAAACGGAAAGCTTTCAAATGAAGGCTTCCTTGCAAAAGCCCCGGCACAGGTTATCGAAGGACAGAAGCTTGAAAAGGAAAAGCTTGACGAAAAAGTAAAAATGCTTGAAGAAAGTATAGCAAAGCTTAAATAAAAACAAAGGAGCAAATAAAATGATAGACAGAAATAATCTTCCTGAAAATGTAACGATTTTTGACCATCCGCTTATTCAGCACAAGCTTGCGATTTTGCGCAACAAGGAAACAAGCTCAAAGGATTTCCGCGAGCTTGTAAGCGAAATTGCAACCCTTATGTGCTATGAGGCAACGCGTGACCTTCCGCTTAAGGATATTGATGTTGAAACACCCATGGGAACAGCCCACGCGAAGGTGCTTGCAGGCCAAAAGCTTGC
>JAKSQS010000220.1 GCA_024404055.1 Clostridia bacterium
GGTATTTATTTCTGGAAGGGCTGGACCGCGGCATTCTTCTATCTTTTCTATTTCCTGTTCGGCGTAGGTGTTGGCTTCCAGGAGCTTTCAACAAGCCACTTTACCGTTGAATATTATGATTATCTCGAATGGCAGACAGGCGAAAGACTTGAAGCTGTTCAGGGCATTATCCCGGGCTGGATAAACTCCGGTATAACATATATTAAGGATATGCTTGTTCCTTTTATGCTTGTCTGGGTGTGCTATCCAACATCAGACTCAACGGAGCTTGAGCTTGTTGACGCGATAAAACAGAGAATAGCCTCAGGTGCGCTTACAGAGCAGAGTTACCTTTCAACCTGCTTGTGGCTTCTTGCATTCCTTGTTTTCGGCTATGCGCTTTCAAATCTTTTCAAGGCTGTTATTCTTAAATTCCTATATAATGTTGAAGGAGAAAAGAAACAGCAGATGTATCTTGAAATTGAAGATATGAGAAAGCAGCGTCACAGCGAAAATCTTGAAGTAACCGAATAATAAAACAATAAAAAGCAGCCGTCTTTTTTGACGGTTGCTTTGCAGCAGGAGAAAATTTATGGATATAAAAAATATTGCCGGAAAAGTTTTTCCGAAGGAATTTTGCCCGAAATGTGAAATAAAGAAGCTTATAAATAAAACGCGGATTTCACAAAGAGCGAAAGGGGATTATGACAACGGTGCGGCGCTTACTCCGCCGATGGGCTGGTCAAGCTGGAACCTTTTTGCCTCTCATATAAATGAAAGCCTTATAAAAGAAATCGCGGATGCAATGGATAAAAGCGGACTTGCCGAATGCGGATATAAATATGTAAATATTGACGACTGCTGGGAAAGCGTGAACAGAGATGCGGACGGCAGACTGATGTGTAATCCGATTACATTTCCGTCGGGCATAAAAAGCCTTGCCGGTTATGTTAATTCCCTCGGGCTTAAGCTTGGTATATATTCCTCTAACGGAACACTGACCTGCCAGAATTATCCTGCTTCACTCGGTCATGAAAAAACGGATGCCGAGACCTTTGCCTCATGGGGCATAGAATATTTCAAATATGATTTTTGCCATAATGAAAAAATATCAACCTATGCGCCGATGATATGTGAATTAAGCATCGGCATTGCCAATAAAGGTGATATAGTTGTTAAAAAGGCAAGCGATGCCGTTCTGACGGGTTCGGCAAGGATTATTAATGATGCAACTGAGCTGCACGGAGCCTATATAGCAGGGCTTTGCAGTCACAACGGAACCGCCGCGTTTAATATATCCGATATACCGGCGGACGGAAAATATATTCTGACCCTTGTTGCAAGGACGGGCAGAAGAAAAAAGGAGTTTGCCGTAATACGCATAAACGGTATTGATGAATATTATCTTTATTCGCCTTCGTCAAATCCGTGGGAAGAAAAAAGAAACGACCAGCTTACGGTAGAATTGAAAAAAGGCGAAAATACCGTTGAAATATTCAATCCAATCGGTTCTGCTATGGACAGCGCAGCTTTCCAGTATAAAAACATGGGAAGACTGTTGAAGCAGGCAAGCAAAAAACAGGCTGAAATTACAGGTGAAGAAGAAAAGCCCATTGTATTTTCAATCTGTGAATGGGGAAAGAACTTTCCGTGTAAATGGGGCAGAGAGGCAGGAAATCTCTGGCGCACAACGCCGGATATTGCAGCTAACTGGGCTTCAATAGTCTCAATATATGAAATGAATATTCCGCTTTGGAAATACGCCTGTCCCGGCGCGTGGAATGACCCCGATATGCTTGAGGTCGGTAACGGAAAGCTTACATATGAAGAAAACAGGGCGCATTTTTCTCTGTGGTGTATGCTTGCGGCACCGCTTATTCTCGGCAATGATATAAGAACATTCGTTAAGCCGGACGGAACACCCGATAAGGATAACAAGGTTTACGGAATTTTGACAAACCGTGAAATGATAGCAATTGACCAGGACAGGCTCGGTATGCAATGCAGAAGAATCAAAACAAACGGCGTTCTTGATGTGCTTGTTAAACCGCTTGATAAGGGTGAAGCCGCAATTTGCTTTTTCAACAAGGGTCTGACCGCAAAGAATGTTGAATTTGATATTAAAGATGCCGCAAATGAGGGGAGAGTTAACCTTCCTTCAACGGGAACCTATTCGATAAAAGATATATGGGAAAAGAACGAAATCATAAAGACCTCCCGTATTTACTGCACGGTTCAACCGCACGGCGTTAAGGTGTACAGGATAAAAGCAGACTAATAAAGAAAAAACACCGATAAGGTCACTCCTTGCCGGTGTTTTTAACGCTGGATTTATGTTTTTTCTTTTTTCAGGTCACTGTTAAATAAAATTATTGCAAGCTGTGCAAACGGGTAAAAATACCATACATACTGCCTTAAATCATTATTTATATCAAGCATATTGAGAAATATAAATATATCCGTAATATAAAAAACGGTAATTGCAAACGGTAATATCAAGGATATTCCTTTTTTACTGAAGGCATATGAAAATTGCGAACAAAGATTATATCCTATTGCCGCTATGTATATAAGAATAAGGCAGAACATAACGGGCTTTTTTTCATTTGCGAAGCCGAATTCTGCGGCTGAAAGCGCAATTACGGAAAACAGCATAACCGCAGCACCTGTGAAAAATCCGGGTGAAAAATATTTGTATCCGCGTTTTTTGCAATTGTCTGTAAATACACCGACATAAACAATGTGCGCCGCGATGAAAAATCCTGCGCCTATATATGTATTTATATTTTCAAGTGAGAAAATATTTACCATAAATAAATCTCCTGCTGTACTTAACAGCATCGCAGCCATGCAGCCTTTTCTGCTTTTATCTTTCAGACAAGCAAAAAGCAGTACGGAAATGATACTTAAGCTTACGGAAATAATTACTTTCAGAAATATCGGCATTTGTTTACCTCCTCAGGATAATATCAAAAAATATTTTAACACAAAAAATTTTTTCGGTCAACACAAAAACTGACTTGACATAAAGCATATTTTTTATTTATAATATAAAGCAAAGCATATAAAAAAGGAAAATAAATTGATGAGTAAAGCATTAAAAGCATTTATAATTATTCTTTCATGTGCATGGCTGACAGCCGTCGGCATCAGCCTCGGCAAGTATGACAAGCAGAAGAAGGCGAAAGCAGCCGAAACAACTGCTCCCGTCATACAGAATGTTACAGCAGTTTTTGCAACCGTACCTTATTCAACAAATGTTCAGGAAAGCACGGCAGACGGGGTGACACAGCATAGTACCGAGCCGGACAGTGAACCAAGCACCGAACAAACCGTCCCGGTGCAGGAATCTGCACCTCAGGACGATACAACGCAGGAGCAGCCGGAAAATGAATATGAAAAAATCACGCTTCTTTTCAATGATGCAATGAACAA
>JAKSQS010000221.1 GCA_024404055.1 Clostridia bacterium
ATGTCTGCAAGCATACGCTGAAAATCTGCCGTCAGTCACTCCACCTTGACAGTACCAAGCATCAGGAGCATCTTGCCTGCACAGGCGACTACTACATAGAAAGTCTTATGACGCTTTACTGCTTTGACGATTTCAGGCTTTCGGAATTTGATATTATGCGTACAGCCGACTGGCTTGTTGACAACAACGGCAGAATGTTTCACACCACATATAGCCTCATTTGGGTGCAGATGCTCCATGATGTGTATATGATTACAGGTAACAAAGCATTACTCACATACAGTGAAAAGGCACTTGATATTCTTCTTGACCGTTTTGCAGGTTATATGGGTGAAAGCGGTGTAATAGAAACGCCGCCGGATTTCATGTTTGTTGACTGGACTGTTATTGACGGCTATACAATGCATCATCCGCCCAAGGCTCTCGGTCAGACAGTGTTGAACGCTTTTTATTATGAGGCGCTTAGCGTGACACGAATAATCCGAACCCGTTTTATTTTGCGCAGAAGCACCCATCTGCTGCGTTATACTCCCTTGCCATACGAAAGTATGCCGCAGTCGTATGCCTTGCATATGAATACTTCTGCACAAAATAAAATCTTCGACCTTAAATCGAGTAATTTTGTTCGAGTACAAGGAAGAGGAAGCAGAAAGGCTTGTCGCCTTTCAATGACGATGACGCAGTAACCGGGCAAAAGAACCGATTTAAGGCGTGGTTCGGATTATCCGTGTCACGCTAACCGTGCGGCAGTAATTTATGATTTTCTTGATAATTCGGAAAAGGCAAAGGACTGCCGAATAAAAGCAAAGCAGTTTTATATTGATTTTAACCGTGAGTTTTTTGACGAAAACAAACAGCTTTATTTTGACGGTAAAAACGATGAATACGGCGCAGACAATTCAAACTACCTCCCCGTCAATTCAAATAAGAGATATTTTTCAAAATACCCGAACATTCTTGTTTGTGCATACGGGCTTACGGACAACAGCAGTGCAAAAAATATTCTGAAAAGAATTATATTTGACGATACAATGCAGGATATTCAACCCTATTTCGCACACTATCTTTTAAAAGCAATAAGACGGTCAGGGCTTTTCGGTGAATACGGAATGCAGATAATCAGCCGCTGGAAAAAGGTAGTTGATGACTGTGATAAGGGTCTTGCCGAGGGCTGGATTGCACCTCAGCCCGATTATAAATTTGACCATTCTCATGCATGGGGCGGAACACCTGCGTACAATATGCCGTCCGTCATCAGCGGAATGAAAATTCTTGAGCCGGGTATGAAGAAAATCAGCTTTGAACCTAATCTGTGGGGACTTGATTTTGCAGAAATGACAATCCCCTCACCGGTCGGAAATATTGAGCTTAAAATAAACAGGAACGGTTACAACATAACCGCTCCCGATAAAATCACAATAGTGTAAAGCAAGGCTGTAATCACTCGTTTTCCAAACAGATTAACTGCCTTTCCGTCTTCGTTACGGTATTTGGAATAGGAACTGTGAGCACTAAGTATCAGAAAAGTGTACTTACCTCTGACAGTTGCTGAACTGCTTGCTGAAAGGAAAACAGAGCTTGAAGAACTTTCATAAATTTTTGGTGAAGAATTTGTTGATTGTTGCTTGGTAATTTGCCGTCCTAACGGCAGACCAACGGAAGTCAATATAATAAATTGATTAAAGAAAATGGACTTCCTCGAGTTGTTTTTCATTTTACGGCTTTTTTCCGTAACGATAATATCTATAATATAGCAGCTTTTGGCATCGGCATTAAAAAAGAAAACCGGTCAGCTCATTGAATGAACCAACCGGAACATAATATTCAGTCTGTGCATATAGGTTTATTCTGCTGAGAAGGCTTTTTTTCTGTCCGTTTTTTCGGCAAAGAGAGCAGTTCTCTTGCTCTTGATTCAATATGCTTTTCAATAGCCTGCAATCTTTCTTCGGGAAGATTGATGGACGGGTGCCTTTTGAACTTAAATCCGAGAAGCTTTCTCAACTGCGCCGTTTGCTTTCTTCCGATAACCTCCTGACAAATGCTTTCAAAGGATACACCATAGGGAGTGGATCTTGTCTTTGCGTATTCTGACAGGTTTGTAAAGTCCTCCGGCATAGCATAGTTAAACAAAGAAAGTCCGTTATCGAATATCGGCGCGGGTTTGATAATTCTGCCGGTATGATTATCGCGCAGAATACCGAAATTGCCGAAGTGCCTGTCCTCGTTGTAGATCACCGCATCGAACACAAGCATACTGCAAAGCTCCTCATAAGCATCCTCACCGAGCCTTTTATAATAGTCAAGGCAGGCTTTTAAGCCGCCTGTTTTTACGATACGCCCTATCGGAATAAAGGAAGTATCTATATCGGTAAATAATTTACACGTGGAAGCTAAAATCCCTTTCCAGTTTTCAAGGTCATAGGCTACTGCGTTCAGCCCCATCGTTTGGGCGATCTGATAGGCGTAATACTCGCTGTACGGCTCGTTTCCGGCATTGGCTGCGCCCTCGGTTCCGCCCTTGTAAAGATATATTCCGTCGTCCTCGATAAATCTCCACGCCTTTCGCAGCATTCCCTGTGTTGTAAGCTCCGGGGATGTGGTACAAGCGCGATGGGAGTTATTCACGCCGGTATACGCGCCAAGGGACAGCACGTCGGAAAAACGGTTTTCATAAAGGTTATATTCCTCAAAGGTTCCGTCAAATTCCTGTGGAACGACCCAATAGCTGTCATTCAGCGATAAGCCCTTGCATACATCAATAATTCCTTTGGTATTGTTTATGCTCAAGCCCAAGGATTTCAGAATTTCATCCACAAAAGCTCTGTTTTTCGGAAGCACCCTTTTTTGCAGCCATTTAAGAACACCGTCGTTTGTCGGTGTCAAATCAAGGGGCAAAAGCTCCTTAAAATCCTCCCGGATATTTAGAACCTGAACACATAAGCCCTCTAAGCCTTTTTCCTCAAGAGAAAAGGTAACGAGGGTTTCGTTATATAATTTCAGGTTGTAAGCATTGCTCATCGGTTCTTCCCTTTCTTCCGGGTTCATTGTTATGTTATCATATATGATAACATAAAGCAACCGTTTTACAAAAACTTTTCTTTGAGATATTTTTGAGGACAACCAATCCGTTCTGATTTGTATACCGTTTTGGGCGTATCTTTCGGTATCACTTCATCTCGCATCCCTGTCTTTTTCTTTTCGTTCGGGTGTTTCATCTTCTTCACCCCGGCTGTCATCGTCTGCGATTTCATTGTCGTTTTTGTCAAGGCTTAACATTAGAATTTTTATATGCACTACCCCGCTAATGAGAATTACTATGAGTTTCTGGTGTGAAGGAAGTTTTCAAGTATTAGGAGAGAGGATGATATGATAAGATCAAGAAGAGTGAAAATCCAAAGCTTGGGG
>JAKSQS010000222.1 GCA_024404055.1 Clostridia bacterium
GCAATGAAAGGCAACATATCAAAAACCGAGCTTGTGCTTTTCGCCTGCTCGGTTACGGAATTTACATATTGGATAGGAAACATAGGCGACGTTTGCGGAATGATAATACCTATGAATATTGAAATCGATAACCTGCGTGAATTCCTCGATATTCGGAATAAAATGAAAAATACCGGTGGAATACCGCTTTCTGATGCAATGCCGTATGAAATTGAATTCAAAAAGGTGTGCTTTATATATCCCGAAAGCGAAAAAGAAATTCTGCATAATATTAACCTGACAATTCATGGTGGCGAAAATCTTGCCCTTGTGGGAGTGAACGGAGCCGGTAAAACAACCCTTGTTAAGCTCCTTTGCGGTTTATACCGTCCAACATCGGGACAGATACTGCTGAACGGTATTGATATAAGTGAAATAAACCGTGATGATTACTATAAAATCATTTCTGCAGTTTTTCAGGAACCGCGTTTTCTGCCCTGTACTATACTTGAAAATGTTTCAATGCTGCCGGCACGCGAAAGTGACAGATACCGTTTTAATGATTGTGTTAAAGCGGCAGGACTTTTTGAAAAAATACAACGTCTTACGTATAAAGAAGACACTTATCTTGTAAAGACAATCAACGAAAACGCCATTGAACTTTCAGGCGGTGAAATGCAGAGACTGCTGCTTGCAAGGGCAATATACAAGGATGCTCCCGTGCTTGTGCTTGACGAGCCTACCGCCGCACTTGACCCGATAGCCGAAAACGAAATCTATCTTAAATACAGCGAAATTTCAAATGGCAAAACATCAGTTTATATTTCTCACCGGCTTTCCTCAACACGCTTCTGCGACAGAATAGTTTTGCTTGATGAAAGCACCGTTGCCGAAGTCGGCACACATGAAGAACTGATGAGCAAAAACGGCAAATACGCCGAAATGTTCAACATTCAAAGCAAATATTACAGGGAGGAGGCGGAAAACAATGAAAACTGAGAAAAAAAGAACCATAAAGCAGGAATATTTAATAATAAAACGGGCGATAAAGCTTGTAAATGAAACGACGCCGCACTTTACCTTTCACTGTGCTTTCTTTTCATTCTGTTGTTCACTGACGCGAGTCGGCTCAAATTACATAACCGCCTCAATAGTTGACGAGCTTACCGGCGACAGAAGAATAAAATTTCTTGTGATTATGCTTTCCTGCTATCTTATCGAAATTCTATTGCGTATAATCCGTGATTATTCGTGGCGCAGAGTGCGCACATTCAATATAATCGCTTCAAAGTGGGAGGATATGCTCCTCAATAATAAAAGCTTTGAAACGGATTATAAAAACACCGAGGACAGCACCGTTCGCGCAAACAGGCAAATGATAACAGACCGTGCAGGTCAAAGCGGTTTCAATGTGCTTATGGAACAGCTTGTTTGCTTTTTTGATGGAGCGTGGTTGCTTCTTTTAGGTGCCGGAATTTGTTTCGGTATGTTTTTCAAGCATTCACCACATGAGCTTTTCGGAGCGGAAAAATTCATTGATTCTCCCTTGATGACACTTGTTTTCTTTATTGTTGTTGCCATTCTTTCCGTTGTTGACTACAAAAAAATCACAAAATTCAGCCGCAGAATAGTTGAAAGTCAGAAGAAGCGTGCACTGTGTCAGATTCCTCTGCACTATTACTTGAATGACTATACAGATGACAGTAAGGCTGGTAAGGATATTCATATTTTCAACCAGAAAAGGCTTATTCGTTCATCTGTTGACAGATTTTACGGTGAGTGGGAAAAATGCAGTAAGGAATGGTTCGTCAATATGCGAAAAAACAACAATGCGCATAACATTATATATCTTATCTCAAATAGCATAACATATCTTTATGTGGCATTAAAGGTTTACATCGGGGCTTTCGGGCTCGGCGGGTTTCTTAAATATCAGTTTTGTATTACAAGAATAACCGAAAGCTGTACCATACTTTCAAGAAGCATTGCGGAGTTGAGAGCCAACAACGATTATCTTGAACTGTTTTTTGAATATCTTGATATGCCCTCCGAAATGCATTACGGTACAATCCCGACCGAAAAGCGCAGCGACAACATTTACGACATTGAATTTCATAATGTCAGCTTCAGGTATCCGCACTCCGATGTTTACGCAATAAAGAATCTTTCGTTTAAATTCAAGGTCGGCGAAAAGGTTGCGGTTGTCGGTATGAATGGCAGCGGCAAAACTACAATGATAAAGCTGCTGTGCAGGCTTTATGACCCCACAGAGGGATATATCACTCTCAATGGAATTGACATTACAAAATACGATTATGAGGATTACCTTGCACTGTTTTCCGTCGTCTTTCAGGATTTCCGTCTATTCTCGTTTTCACTCGGTGAAAATGTTTCCTGTTCGCAAGAATACGACGAAGATAAGGTTCTTTCCTGTCTTAATATAGCAGGAATGAAAGAAAGAGTATCGGCACTTCCCGACGGACTTAAATCCGTTATTTATAAGGACTTTGACGAAAACGGAATAGAAATATCGGGTGGTGAAGCGCAGAAAATCGCCATAGCAAGAGCATTGTATAAGGATGCACCGTTTGTAATTCTTGATGAGCCGACAGCCTCGCTTGACCCGCTTGCGGAGTATGAGATTTACTCCCGCTTTAACGATATGGTTAAGAATAAAACTGCGGTTTACATCTCGCACCGCCTGTCCTCCTGCCGCTTCTGTGACAAAATCGCCGTATTCCATGAGGGCGAAATTATTCAGTTCGGTTCTCACGAAGACCTGCTGAAAGATACAAACGGCAAATACTATGAGCTTTGGAACGCTCAGGCACAGTATTACAAAGATAATGCAACGGCATAATAATACAATCAAAAAATTTTTTCCTCGCCCTAAAAAGCGACAAATTTCTCACAATTCTTGTATTAAAATAAGGTGAAGTTTTAAAATCCTGATAGTCCCAGAGAGGATGAGAAATGCAGTAAACGCTTGACTATGACACACTAATTTAATTACTAAAGTTTACGGAAACTCAGTTTTCAACATTGTTTTCGGCTCTCTGAATTGATTTCAGAGGGCTGTTTTTTTATGCCTGAGTTTTCAGAAACATTTTGGTTATTCTGTCGGAGGTATTTATGGAAAACAAAACTTTCATACAACTTAATACCCTGCCGACAGGATACAACGGCTTTGCCATGACAGCGGATTTCCGTGTTCAGAGGAAGATTTTGAACAAGCGAAGCAGAAAATTATTCGGTGAAATACATGGTCGTACCGATGACGGACGGGCATAGGAACAGTGTCGGATGTGCAGGAAAACAAAATTCAAATCGTAGCGGAGGATTTTTGCACTTTCTCTCAAAAGGACAA
>JAKSQS010000223.1 GCA_024404055.1 Clostridia bacterium
TTTTTTTTTTTTTTGGACCTCTCTCCTGTTGAAACGCTCAAAAAATACGGAAATTATTTTCCGACCTATTGGCACTTCAGGGCGGGATTGTATAATTGCAATGATTCGGGATACAGCGTTCAGAGCTTGGAGGATGTATATAATATCCCCAACATATATTCTGAAATATGCGGCTTGGATTTGAATTTCAGTTTATTAAAGACGGGTGACCTTGACGATCCGGAGTATGTTGAATATGTAAATTCCGCAATCGGCGGAACTCTGAACACAAAATGTCCCAAGAATAGCTGCGATGAAATATTGATTTATCTATCTGATGATTATCCCATGCCTGAGCTGCTTTCTCTGGCAATAATAAACGGGTATGCGCCGGAAATAGAAAGCGTTGCAGCTCCGGAGGGTACATATACACCCGGTACTGATATTCCGATTTCCGTCAAATACAGCAAGCCTGTCAGGGTTGACGGCGCAAGCATTACCGTAAACGGCGAAAAGCTCACTCCCTGCGAAGCTGGAGAAAACGGCTCGGCAAGCACAACCCTGTCTTATATCTATACGGTTAAAACCGTTGACTCAAAGCAGCTTACCGTTTCGGCGGCAAGCGGAAAGGCTTTGAATGATAAGCAGATGGCTGAATATACCGGAACTGTTTCGGGTGTCGACATCTGTGCGCCGCTCGATACCGATGTTATTGAGAATTTGTCAGCGACTGTGGATTATTCCGTACCCGGCACAGCAACAATAAAGGTTACAGCCGGGCTGTCCGCCAATGAAACGGTTACAAACTGGCTGATTTCCGATATTGATAATGATTTTGTCAGCTCAACGATTTCAGTCGGCTTAAGCGGACAGAAAGAGAAAATTCATTTATCCGCCGACGGAGAAACGCTGACCGGCGGCACACTCAGTGCATCAATTGCCGTACCGCTTGAAGAAAATGCAAAAGTGTATTCGGCAGAGCTTTATTTCGGTGATGAGCTTTATTTCCCGAAAATTGCCTTTGCCGTAGTCGCTCCTCCGCTGTTTATTACCGACAGTGATTTTGAGTCATGCTCAACAATCGTAAAAAGCTCCGACGGCGGCGTGTATACCTATGAGGATGAAGAGCATCCGGTAATATTCGTTCAGGACTCACCTGTTGTCAGCGCATATTTCACCGTTGCGGACAAGGATTTTGAATACGGTGATACTTCAAAAACAACGGTTTACGGTTCAGACGGAAAGCCTGTTGACAGCACGGCAGATTTTGTGTGGGAAAGCTCCGACAGCACTGTCGCACGCATTGCCGCAGACGGAAGCATTACCCCGACCGGAAAATCCGGCAGGGTTTATTTCACCGTGACAGCTCTTAACGGAGGCTTTGAAGGCAAAAGCGCAGCCGCAAAAACCGAAAGCATTGAGTTCGGTGCGGGTCTTGCCCCGTTTTTGCTGATACCGAATAATGATGTTATATGCACCAACGGCATGAGCTTTTTGCTTTGCTGGAGCAGTAATATTTGCGATAAAGAGGACTGGAAAAGCGAATATACCGTAACCGTTATGCGCGAAAAGCAAAAGGTATGGCAGAGCGGCTCCGGCTCAAACAGCGTGATGATTCCTGCAGATATTCTGAAATATGACTACACGGGAACAAAAGCAAATGTTTTTGATATAACCGTCAAAACAGATTATCTTGAAAAAGAATATTCAGCCGCGGCAAAGCTTACCGTTGAATCTCAACCTGCCAAAATTAAGCTTGCAGCTCTCAATTCCTGCTGCATCGTGGATACCTGCGGTGAAATACCGATAAAATGGAGCATTGAAGATTTTGATATGTTCGCGGATGATGCCGGCGAAGAACTGTTTGAGCTTTATATCACAAAAAACAATGAGGATTTCTGCCGTGATACGAAAAATCCGGGCAAGCTCAACGCAAATGTATATGAAGGAGAATATCTGTTCAAGCCCGACGATGTGAAAGCCTCTGCCGTTGATTCACAAAGCTACCGTGATATTTATACAGTTACCGTCAAGGCGAAAAACGGCACAGACAGCACATGGAGCAACGACTCATTCGTTCTTTATGTCTATGACGGTGACGCGCTGAAAATAATGATTGACGGCAAAGAAACCGCTGACGAAATTACACTTACAAATATTCCCCGAATATCAAATATGTCGCATGATGAGCTTATGAAGCTTGACAGGGATATATATGTTAAAGCCGCTGTTTGTGCAAACTACGGGGAATACGCATGGAAAGAGCTTACCGACAAGCTTTCATGGGATAATTCCGACAGTGATACGGCACAGCTTATGTACAGGCAGTATGACGAATATGCACCGCTGACGGATTACACATATACAAGCTACCGACCCACAACGGACTTTTTGCTCAGCGGAACCGATAACGGACAAACCGTTATTACCGTAACTCATGCAGGCACCGGCATTACAAAGAAAAAAACAATAAATATCGAAACGCTGAAGGATAAGCTGTATTTTTTCCAGTTTGTTCCGATGATGCAGGTCAGTGTTGAATATACCAACGGAAACGGCGAGGTCTTCATAACCGAAAGTGATGAAAACGGCAAGCTTGTAATATATGAAGAAAGCGGTATAACAGGAAATATTTACTGCTTTACAAAGGGAGAAACCGCCAAATACTGTCAGAACATCAATGCATCCGTTCTCTTCACGGGAGAGCGCGATTCATCACAGTATGAGCTTTATCCGTGCAATAACATCAGACTTATAAAAGCAACGGGAACGGATATTTATCTGAAAAATAATGACGGCACGCCCTATACCGGGGAAGTTGTTGTCCGCTGCGGAGCATATTATAACAACGAGTATCAGGATGATGTTCCTTTCGCTTTCGCAGAGGATGCCGCAGCAGATAAACGCGGAGATTCCGACAATAAAATCACAGTTGGCAGGGACGGGAAGCTGACCGTATACGCCGATATGGCAAAAACCGCCGAAAAGACGGAAAACTTTGTTTACACCAACTGCACCTATTCAATTCTGATTTATCCGCAGAATGACGGCTTAACTCTCTGCCCGTATCTTCTGAATATCAACAAGGATACAGGCGCCGGCTCATATGCCGAAAAGGTTCAGAGCATTGTCACCTTCCGCAGAAACATTACACAGGAAAAAAATCCTTTCATTGCCATATCCAAAGGAATCAATGGCAAAGATGCTCGTCTTTAACAGGGAAAGAATGTTTTCTCGTGTAGGTTCTTTTCCGGAAAGCTCGCGCAGTAAATCATCAGGAGAAAGACAGCAGCCATTGCTTTT
>JAKSQS010000224.1 GCA_024404055.1 Clostridia bacterium
CAGCCGCATCAGAAACGGCACCGCCAGCACCGTAATCCTTTAAAAGCAAACCGCTTTCGTAAAGCACCTCGGCAATATCCGAATTTTTATCCATGCCGAGCGCGGCATACAGCTTTTCTTTTTCTACAAATTTCTTTTTATCCTTCAGATACGAAAACACGCGCCGCTCCTGTTCGTTCAGCCCTCCGTCGTCCGTCACCTCGGGTGACGCGGCATAGCTCGTCTGTATTTTCAGATTTATGCCTGTGGGAAACATCACCCTTGCCGCCTCAAAATATGTGCAGAAGGTTGTTTCCTTAAGCCGGCGAACCAGACCGAGCATTTCACAGTTAAGCAGCGGTGCCTTGTCAAGCACCGCCAGAACGGGTTTCAGTTTGCTGTTTTCTTCTGTTTCGGTTATTTCAAGAACAATGCCCTGTCTGCGCCCTTTTTTTGACAAGCCGAAGCTGACCATAACACGACAGCCCGGCAAACAGTTACCCTGCATTTCCGGGGGTATAACATAGGTATACGCCATATCAAAATGATATGCCGTGTTTTCAACTCCGACAAGGGCGGCAGGAACCATCATGCTAAAAAGAACTCCTGTTAATTTTTCAGATGTATCTGATTTCGTCCGGCTCGCTTATTTTCAGCTTTCCTGATATAAACTCGTCAAGCGCGTAAGAAACGGTTTTTTTAGTTCCGCATTTCTCGTTGAGAATCGGGTCATCGGTAATTTCTCTTGCGCGTTTTGCAACAGCGGTAACAAGAGAATAACGGCTGATATGACCCTTCAACACATTTCTTAAATCGGGATTAAGCATTTTCAAGTACCTCACTTATTTTATTTTTCATATTAGCTGTGCGAAGCTTCTGCGCTTCAACAATAGAAATTACACTGTTCACCGCGTCGTCAAGCAAATCGTTTACGATTATGTAATCGTATTCAACGGCGCGTTTTATTTCTTCCCTTGCAATCGTCATGCGGCGGCTCACAGCATCGTCATCCTCTGTGCCTCTGCCGCGAAGGCGCTGTTCAAGCACCCCGAGTGACGGAGGAAGAATAAATATTTTTTCCGCATCCGGGAAATATTTTTTGATATTTTCGCCGCCGTTCACCTCAATCACAAGAAAAACAACCTTACCTTCTTCAAGCCATTTTTCAACGGGAGCCTTCGGCGTGCCGTAATAATATCTGCCGTATCTCGCATATTCAAGCATATTGCCCTGTTCTACATTGTTAAGGAAGCTTTCCTCCGACACATAGAAATAATCCACGCCTTCCTTTTCCTGTCCTCTGGGCTGTCTTGTCGTCATGGAAACGGAAATTCTGCTTTCGTCTCCCAGCTTTTGCATAACAAGCCCCACAACGGTATCCTTGCCGCTGCCGGACGGACCCGAAACGATATACAGCTTTCCTTTATTCATCCTCGCATTCCTCCGTGTCAAGCTCGTCAAGCTCGTCATTGAGCCTGTTCGCAACGGTCTCCGACTGCAAATATGTCAGAATAACATGGTCGCTGTCCATAATTATGACGGCGCGGGTGCGTCTGCCCTGCGTTGCATCAATAAGATTACCTTTTTCACGGCATTCCTGTATCATTCTTTTTATCGGTGCGGAATCCGGGCTCACTATTGCAACAAGCCTTGATGAATTTATCATATTTCCGAACCCTATATTTATCAGCTTAATAACAGCCGTCTCCCCTCATGTTTATTAAAATGAGATTATTCAATATTCTGCGCCTGCTCGCGTATTTTTTCGATTTCCGCTTTTATTGCGATAACCTTTCGGGCAATTTCCACATCCTGCGCCTTGGAGCCTATTGTATTTGCCTCCCTGTTCATTTCCTGAATAAGAAAATCCAGCTTTCTTCCCATAGCCTCTTTATATTCCATAAATTCGTGAAGCTGTGAAATATGGCTTCTGAGCCTTACGGTTTCTTCATCCACCGCGATTTTATCCGCAAATATTGCCGCCTCGGTAAGTAACCTCTGCTCGTCCACCTGCGCGTCCGCAAGAAGCTCTTCCATGCGCTTCACAAGCTTTTCGTTGTATTCCTTCACCGTCTGCGGTGAACGCTCTTCAATAAAGCTCACATATTCAAGAATCGTTTCGCTGCGTGAAAGCAGGTCGTTTTTCAGCTTTTCGCCCTCTCGCTCGCGCATGGCAACAAAAGAGTCAACCGCTTCTCCCGTCACCTTCTTCACCGCTTCCCATATTCTGTCCTCATCCTCTTCCTGCTTGTGAACAACAAATATATCGGGATAGCGCGAAACGGATGTTGCGCTTATATCGTTTTTCAAGTCGTATCTTTCCGCTATTTCCCTGAGAGCCGCAATATACCCCGCCGCAAGAGAGTGGTTAACGCTTACAACGCAGTTTTCGCTTTCAAGCTCTTCAATCTGCACAAAGCATTCAACCTTGCCGCGTGCAACTCTCGTCTGAATATAGTTTTTCAGCTTTTCATCAAGAAAGCCGTATACCCTGGGAACTCTTGAATTGAACTCAAAATAGCGGTGGTTAACGCTTTTTATCTCAACGGTAATGCTCATTGTGTCAATAACATCCTGAGCCCTGCCGAAGCCAGTCATACTCCTGACCATGTTTATAATTCGCCTTTCTTTCTTTTTATCCTTATAATTATATACTTTATACTGCGCATTGTCAAATATTATTTATGAGGGATTTCCATTCCGCCCGCGATTTTCAGCTTTCTGACCTCATCATCGGTGAGAAAACGCCACTGTCCCGGCTGAAGCATACCGAGCTTTACGCTGCCTGTTGCAATTCTTTTCAGTCTTGCAACATCAAGCCCCAGTGCCTCACACATTTTTCTTATCTGCCTGTTTCTGCCCTCGTAAAGAACTACCTGTATAACAACGCGGTTTTCTTCCTTTGTAATAATTTTCACCTCTGCCGGAGCTGTCATTTCGCCATCAATTTCCATGCCTGTTTCAAATGCCGTCACCTGCTCGTCGGTAATGCCGGGGCGCACCGTAACGCGGTATGTTTTCGGCACGTGCTTTTTAGGGTGCATAAGCGCATTTGCAAATTCACCGTCATTTGTCATAAGCAGCATACCCTCACTGTCGCGGTCAAGGCGACCTATGGGAAACACCCTGACACCGACATCCTTCACAAGCTCCGCCACGCATTTTCTGTCCAATTCGTCACTCATGGTGGTGATAAAGCCTCTGGGCTTATGCAGCATAACATAAACGGATTTTACCGTTCTCAGAACTTTTTTTCCGTTTACCGTAACCGTGTCTTTTCTTGAA
>JAKSQS010000225.1 GCA_024404055.1 Clostridia bacterium
TTGAAAAGACCGATTTTTCACATATGAGAACGGGAATTATGGCAGGTTCGCCCTGTCCCATAAAGGCAATGCAGGAGGTTATTGACAAAATGCATATGTCTGAAATATGCATAACCTACGGACAGACGGAGGCTTCACCGGCTACCACAATGTCAAAAACCACGGATTCCATTGAAACCCGTGTCAATACGGTCGGCGGACCGATATTCGGCGTTGAATGCAAAATCGTTGACCCCGAGACTTATGAGGAGTTGCCGGACAACACGGACGGCGAGTTTGTTGCCAGAGGCTACAACATAATGAAGGGCTATTACAAGATGCCTGAGGCAACGGCGGCGGCGATTGACGCGGACGGCTGGCTTCATACGGGAGACCTTGCAAGAAGACTGCCCGACGGCAATTTCAAAATTACGGGCAGAATAAAAGATATGATTATTCGCGGCGGCGAAAACATTTATCCCAAGGAAATAGAGGATTTCATTTACACACATCCGAAGGTGAAGGATGTTCAGGTTATCGGTGTTCCCGACAAGGATTACGGCGAGGAAATTATGGCGTGCGTAATTCTTAAAGACGGCGAAACAAGCTCTGAGGAAGAAATAAAGGAATTTGTCAAGGCGAATATGGCAAAGCACAAGGTGCCGAGATATGTTGACTTTATTACGGAATTTCCCATGAATGCCGCCGGAAAGGTGCTCAAATATAAAATGCGGGAGGATGCAATTGACAAGCTCTCGTTACATTCGGCAAATTCCATAGAAACCGCATAATATTAAAAAAGGGGATGTTTTTATGGCAAACAGCAAAAATAAACAGATGAAATTCAGTGAGGTTGCGGCATATTCGCTCGGACTTTTCGGTTTTCAGGCGATAGTCGGCTTTCTCAATTCCTATCAGGCGGAGTTTTATCATTCGCAGATGGGTGCAAATCTTGCGACAATCGGTATTCTTATTCTCGTTGTCAAGCTTGTTTCCGCTGTTTTTGACCCTGTTGTGGGCAACATGATTGAAAGAAAAAACAGCAGCAAGGGAAAGCTTAAGCCGTTTATACTTTATTCCATACCGCCGCTTGTGGTGACAACGGTTCTGCTTTTTGTTAAGGTTCCGTTCACCGGCACGGCTCTTTATGCCTATATATTCGTTACATTCCTGTTGTGGAGCATGGCAATGACGCTGGGCGATGTTCCCAGTCAGGGGATAGCCTCCGTGCTGACCACCGACCCGACAGAGAGGACGGATGTGGTGTCAATCGCGAACACCTTCAAGCAGATAGGCTTTTCCGCCTGCGTTGTGATTGTTCCCGTTGTCTGCCTGCTTATTCCCGGCGGTTCCCGTGTTATCGGACTTGAGGGCGGACACGATGACCCGATAAGCTCCACGGAATATCTTGTTACCGCAATAGCGGTCGGCGTTTTAGGCTGTCTGCTTTTCTCACTGATTTATTTTATGAACAAGGAAAGAGTTCCTTATTCCGCCGAAAAAATGAGCTTTAAGGAAATGGGCAAGGCTCTTAAAAGCAACAAGCCGCTTATGATGGTCATTATTTCTTATTTCCTCGGCTCCGGCAGACAGATGGCAATGGCCATACAGGTTCAGACCTCAAACGCGCTTTTAGGCAGTGAAAACTACATAGCGGTTCTCGGCATCACAACGGCAATCGGCTCTATGATAAGCATGGCACTCACTCCCGTGCTCATAAGAAAGTTAGGCGAAAAGAAAGTCTTTATCATGATGTCGCTTTACGGCTTTATCGTTTCAATGCTTTCATTTATCATCTATGCGTTTATCACAACCAATATGGTGGTTATGTTTATCTTCCTGTTTCTTATCGGTCTTCAGTTCGGCGCGGTTACGCTTATGCCGATGATTATGGTTGCGGACTGTGTTGATTATTATGAATATGAAACCGGCAAGCGCATGGAAGGCCCCGCGTTTTCAATTCTCACCCTTACCATTAAGGTGTGTCTTGCAATAGGCTGTGCACTCGGACTTATATTCATTCAGTTCTCCGGCTACGACGCGGCTGCGGTTGAAATACTGCCCAGAACAAAGAATATCATCTTCTTCGCGTATACCGCGCTTCCCGGAATATTCAGTCTGCTTGCAATTTTCCCCATGCTGAAATATGATATAGTAGGGCAAAAGAAGCTTGACATTTCAGCCGCTCTCGAAAAGAGAAGAAACGCGCAGGTAAAATAATACTATGAGTGATATTGAGCGTTTACAGCAGGTGATTGATGAAAGCCGGCGCATTGTGTTTTTCGGGGGCGCAGGTGTTTCAACAGAAAGCGGCATACCGGATTTCAGAAGCGTTGACGGCTTATATAATCAGAAATATTCCGTGCCGCCGGAAACTGTTTTAAGCCATACATATTTTGTGCGTCATACGGAAGAATTTTTCAGGTTCTACCGCGATAAAATGATATTCCGGGACGCAAAGCCGAACATCACGCATTATAAGCTGGCACAGCTTGAACAGGCGGGAAAGCTGACAGCGGTGGTTACGCAGAACATTGACGGACTGCACACTGCGGCAGGCAGCAAAAAAGTGTTTGAGCTCCACGGCAGTGTTTTGAGAAATTACTGCACCAAATGCGGCAAATTTCACGGTGTCGATTTTATAATGCAAAGCAAGGGCGTGCCGAAATGCGAATGCGGCGGCACGGTAAAGCCTGATGTTGTGCTGTATGAGGAATCGCTTGACATGAATGTTATGGGAGGCGCCGTAGCGGAGATTGAAAAAGCCGATACGCTGATTATTGCCGGAACATCGCTTACGGTATATCCGGCTGCGGGGCTTATACAGTATTTTAACGGAAAAAATCTTGTTATTATCAACCGGGATGCAACGCCGGCTGACGGCAAGGCGGGTCTTGTAATTCATGCAAGGGTCGGAGAAACACTTTCAAATATAGAAATATAAATGAACAAGCTGTAACTTGTTACAACTTTTTTACAATGAAATTAAGAATAATTGGAACTTATTGACATCCTGAAAAAATAATGATATTATTAAATCACAAAATAAAACAGAGAAGGAGCAATTTATTATGGAAGACGCATTTGCAAAAATCACTGAATTTTTAAACACTTTCCTTAAATTTATTGAGGAATTTACGGCTGCTATTTACGGTGTTATTAAAAATATCACCGAAACTGTAGAAAAGTAATCAGGTAATAAGATGAAGTGGCTGTGACACAACAGCCCCAAAGAAAAAGCGGGTCGAAGCACTAAAAATCAGTGCAAACGATTCGCTTT
>JAKSQS010000226.1 GCA_024404055.1 Clostridia bacterium
TGCATGCAGTATAACAAGGGTGAAATGTGCGGTATAAATGCTTCCGCACTCGAGGTGTTGTCGGAGGATGAAAAAATGCGCCTGCTGATAATGGCAAGAAAAGGGGACAGCGTTGCCAGAGACAGGCTTACAACGGGAAATTTAAGGCTTGTTCTGTCAGTGATACAGCGTTTTTCAAACCGCGGGGAAAATCCCGATGATTTATTTCAGGTGGGCTGTATCGGACTTATAAAAGCTATTGATAATTTTGACCTTTCGCAGAATGTACGGTTCAGCACATATGCAGTGCCGATGATAATAGGCGAGGTGAGGCGTTATCTGCGTGACAACAATCCCGTAAGGGTGAGCCGCTCAATACGCGATACGGCATATCACGCTATGCAGGTCAAGGAGAGGTTGACTGCGAACTCTCAGACGGAGCCTACGGTTGATGAGATTGCAAAGGAAATGGGTATAAAGCGCAGTGAGGTTGTTATCGCGCTTGAAGCTATCGTTGACCCTATATCGCTGCACGACCCGGTATATTTTGAGGGCGGTGACGCAGTGTTTGTAATGGATCAGATAAGCGATAATTCCAGTGACACGGACTGGCTTGATGAAATATGCATAAAGCAGGAGCTTTCACAGCTCGGTGAAAGGGAAAAGCAGATTATGGCTTTGCGATTTCTTATGGGAAAGACACAGACCGAGGTTGCCAAGGAAGTAGGAATTTCACAGGCGCAGGTTTCACGGCTTGAAAAATGCGCTATGGATAAAATAAAAGGCGGCAATGCTTCAAGAATGCGAAATTGAGATTAAAAAAATATCATCAGCGGTTTTTACAAGATTTTGTAAAGAAAACCGCTGATAATTATTATGTGCCGTTTTAATCAGTCAAGAAAATCAAATCTTGCGTTTTTAAGGCCGAAATGCTCGGCAATGGCACGAAGATTATCGTCTGTAATTGTTTGAAGTATCGGATGACCGGCAATTTTCATATATATTTCCGCGCCTTTTTCGGCTGTTTCAATAAGTCCGAATGCTTCGTCAACGCTTTTACCGGTGCCGAAGATACCGTGCTGTGCCCATATGCATATACGGTAATCCTTCATTTTTTCTGCCGTTGCATAACCGATTTCATCACTGCCGCAAACCATCCATTCGATCGCTCCGACACCCTCGGGGAAAACATACATGCTTTCCGTGCAGGTCTGCCACAGTGCTTTTGAAAATGCTTTGTCGGTGACAGGGATTATAAAGCTCATGGCAATGATATTTGTTGCGTGGCAATGCATAACAACCCGGTGCTCCGGATCCTGCTTAAGCCTTACGCCGTGGCAGAGAATGTGAGTTGAAACCTCACTTGTGGGCTTTCCGCCGCCGCTGTAACCCCAGATTATGCCGTAAGACGCGCCGTCATCTGATATTCTGATTATTCCGAGGTTACGCTCCGGGTCATCGTAAACATTTTTAAAATAGCTTCCCGATGCTGTAACAAGAAGTATTTTTCCTGCCATATCCGGCTTTGGGCTTTCCAAAGCTATGCTGCGTTTTATATCGTTTATGTCAATGTATTCAGCTACCTTGTCGTTTTCGAGTATTATGCTGATGTTTCCTCCGTTTCTTTCGTCCCAGCCGTGAGAATACAGCAGAGTGCATATTTTTCTCATTTCAAGTACGAACGGTGAATCTGCAATGTTTTTCATTATTTTCTTTCCTCCAAAATATTATTTTCATATTTTTTAACCTTGTCAAACCATGCTTCTCTGACAGGAACACCGCAGCTTTCACAGTAATAGTCCCATACTGCCGCAAACGGATAGCTTTTAAGCTCCTCAAGCATCATAAGGCGTTTGGTATAATCACCGGAATTTTCAATCTTTTTCAGCTCGTCCGACGGCTCAAGCATGGCGCGCAGAAGAGCCTTTATCATATTTCTTGTGCCGATAACCCATGCCGCAATGCGGTTGATGCTTGCGTCAAAGAAGTCAAGGCCGATATGCGTGCGTGAAAGTGCATCGTTTCTTACAAGTGCCGTGGCAATGTTCATCAGTTCATCATCCATGGTTACAACATGGTCAGAGTCCCAGCGGACGGGGCGGCTGACATGAAGCAGCAGCTCATCTGTGAAAAGCAGAACAGACGATATTTTGTCTGCAATTGACTCTGTGGGGTGAAAGTGTCCCGCGTCAAGACAAACCATTTTGTTTCTTGTTGCGGCATAGCCTAAACAAAATTCGTTAGAGCCTACCGTATAGCTTTCTGCACCAATGCCGAAAACCTTACTTTCAACAGCCTCGGCAGTGTATTTCATATCAATATCCGTTGAGAAAACCTCGTCAAGAGCCTCCATCATGCGGCGTCTGGGTGCTTCTCTGTCAACAGGTGTATCTTTATATCCGTCCGGGAACCAGAAATTTGTTACGCATTTTGAGCCAAGCTCTTTTCCGAAATATTCTGCAATTATGCGGCAGCGTTTGCAATGCTCAATCCAGAAAGCACGAACCTTGTCATCCGCGTTTGAAATGGTGAAGCCGCTGTCCGCCATAGGATGCGAAAAACAGGTGGGATTAAAGTCGAGAGCGATTCCCAGCTCCTTTGCCCAGCTTACCCATTTTTCAAAATGACGGGGTTCAAGCTCGTCAAGGTCGGGCTTTTCGTCTGTATCGGCATATATAGCGTGAAGATTCATGCGGTGTCTGCCGGGAATGAGAGACATTGCAAATTCAAAATCACGGCGCAGCTCGTCGGCATTTCTTGCTTTTCCCGGGTAATTTCCCGTAGTCTGTATGCCTCCGCTTAATGCAATATCCTTAAAAAGAAAGCCTTCAACATCGTCACCCTGCCAGCAGTTAACGGAAATCTGCACCTTTTTCAGCTTTTCGATAACCTCGTCTGTGTTAACACCTATGGCGGCATATACTTCTTTTGCATATTCGTATGCTTTTTTTGTGTCCATATGTTTACCTCTCATAACACTTTATATTAAATGAGTTTCTTATAAGCTGTCTTGCTTCTTCGGCACTTTTAACTTCTCCGCAGGCTATAAGCTGTGCTGAGAGATTACCAATTGCCGTGGCTTCACCGGGACCTGCCAGCACCGTTTTGCCTGAATACTCAAATGTCAGCCTGTTGAGATAATCCGCATTGCTGCCGCCGCCGATTACATTGATTGAATTGTAACGGCAGCCGGTCATTTCCTCTATCTGCGCAGCACTCTGCGCATAAGCCCTTGCAAGAGAATGATATA
>JAKSQS010000227.1 GCA_024404055.1 Clostridia bacterium
GAAGACGAAAGAGCCGGGGAAAAAGATGACAGCGCAGACCTTGACAGTGTTTTTGAGCAGTGGAAAGTACAGAGTGACAAAGCAAGACAGTTATATCCCGAATTTGACTTTGACAAAGAAATGGATGAAAATGCGGAGTTCAGGGATTATGTTTGCAGAGGTCTTGATGTGACAAGTGCGTATGAGCTTGTGCACAAGGACGAGATACTTATGAACGCCATGTGCTACGCACTGCGCATGAGTGAAAGAAAAATCGCGTCCTCCGTGGCGGCAAATACAAGAAGAGAAAAAGAAAACGGACTCAATGCCGGAGAAGCCGCATCGGTCAGAGTTGACATATCAAGTCTGACAAACGAGCAGCTTGATCAGTATTTAGCAAGAGCCCGTATGGGTGAAAGGATAGATTTCATCACAAGATTTTAAATAAATTACCGAAAGGAAAAAAGCATGATTAAATTTGATATACAGCATTTTGCAGACCCCAACACACAGACGACCGCGACAAATGATTTGAGCGCGGAAATGAAAACCTTCTATTCCAAAAAGCTGCTTGAAAGTGCAAAGCCCAACCTTGTACATTTGCAGTTCGGTGAGGTTGGCGAGCTGCCCAAAAACGGCGGCAAAACCGTTGAGTGGAGAAAGTGGTCATCCTTTAAAAAGGCACTCACACCCCTGACAGAAGGTGTTACTCCCGACGGCACCCCGGTCAATGTCGGCTATGTTACCGCAACGGTGAAGGAATACGGCGACTATACAACGGTATCCGATGTGCTTGAGCTGACGGCAATAGACGATGTTATCGGAGAAATTACCGCAAAGCACGGCGATAACGCGGGTGTTACACTTGATACGGTGGTAAGAAACGAGCTGAACACGAACACAAATGTTATTTTCGCGCCCACGGTTTCCGGCTCCAGTGTGACGGAGGTTACTTCAAGGCATAACATTGATTCAACCGCCAGACTTACTACCGACCTTGTTGCGAAAGCGGTGACAAAGCTTAAAAAGGTGAACGCACCGAAAATCAACGGCAGCTATGTATGTATTATACATCCGTCAGTCAGCTATGACCTGATGACAAATCCCGACTGGATCGATGTGCATAAGTACATGGACGCAAAGAGCATTTATAACGGCGAAATCGGTTCACTTTACGGCGTGCGTTTTGTTGAAAGCACGGAAGCAAAGATTTTCTACGGTGAAAATCTTACAAAGGAAAACAGAAATCTTTCTGTTTACGCATATGCGGATAAGGTTGTTACGGTTAAAGAAAAGGTATCGGATGGAGACGCGGCGGCGCTTATAGGCAGTCAGGTGCTTATTGACGGGCTGCTTTCTGATATTACCGACGCGACAGGCTCTGCAAGCGCGAACACCGCAAGCTTTACGGTTGACGACGCTCCGACAAGCAATTACCCGGCGGCAAATGATATTATCTGCCCCGGTGAGGGCGGCAAGGTCTACACCGACGCTGACGGCGTAAGCCAGACCTATGCGGTTTACTCCTGTCCGTTTCTCGGCAAGGGTGCTTACAAATATGTCAACATAAACTCAACCGAAACCATCGTTAAGCAGAAGGGCAGTGCAGGTACGGCTGACCCGCTCAATCAGCGAAGCACAATAGGCTGGAAAAATCCGGGCTTTGTTGCCAAAACCGTTCTTCCCGAATATGTTGTCAGGGTTGAATGCGGCTCAAGCTTTTCGGATGTTGACAAAAATAACTGATAAGGAGAAGTATGATGAATAAAATCGAAGCGGCAAACAATGAATATGAAAACAAAAAAGTTGCGGTTTTCATTCCCAAATCAAACAACGGCGACCGTTCGGATGTTATTGTTTCGGTAAACGGCAGAACATGGTCGGCACAGAGGGGCAGACAGGTGATGATGCCGAGATTTGCGGCAAGAATACTGCTTAACAGCATCAGAGACGAGGAAAAAGCACAGGCATACATTGCCTGCGTAACCGGCGAATAAAGCCCTCCGGAAACACAAAGCAAAAATAAAGCGGACGGCTTGCAGAGCTGCGGTAAAAGGCTCCGTAAGCCGTTTTTTCTTATACGAAAGGAGAAAATATGAGATTAAGTGACGCTATCGCGAGAGCGGATGAGCTAAAGCCGAACCGCTTTTCACCGAGACTGAAGGAAGAGTGGATAAACGCTTTGCAGAGAGGCATTTATGACCGCGTTATCAGCAACAGGCGGGGCGCGGACGAATATGAGTTTGAAAAGGCGGATATTGAGGGCAGCCGCAGTCTCCCCGTAAGCTTTGTACGCAACGGCACTGAAATTGTTCTGCCTACGGGTCCTGCGGCAACGCCTTATCCTATAATAGGACAGAGAATTTTTGCCGGAAACGACTATTATACAGTGCTTGATACGGATTATTCTTTTGACCCGTATGAAAGAATGTGGGGGATATACGTTCAGGGTCCCGTGCCGTCTGATACGGCAAATATATATCCGGCGGCTACGGTGTTCAGAAAAGGCAGTGACGAGCTGATTATAAGCGGAGAATATGAAGAGCTTTATATTTACTGGCTTTTTACAAAAATAGATTTTTTCAACCGCGAGACGGTAAGCTGCAACAACAGCCGCATCGCCTTCAATGAAATATATGACAGTTATGTAAAAAGCGTTTTGAGAAACACATTACCGCTGTCTGACAAAAAAATTAAATATTCTTATTAAGGGAGGCTTATATGATTTTAAATCAGCTTGAAGTACCGGATACAAGGCGGATTTTTACTGACAGGTTCGGAGGTTACAGAAACGCGAAAAGAGTGTCCGACGGCGAATTTACGGCACTTGAAAATTTTACGGGTGATGACAGCCCGGTGCTTTCAACAAGAAACAAGAGATTTCAGTTAAGACCCAAAAACGGCGCCGCTTCAAAGCTTTATAACTGCCTCGGCATGGCAAGAAAAAACAGTCTTGTATATGTTGATGTTGAAACGAAAAGCGGCATAACAGCAGGGCATCTGTATTATAATGAGACGGATTTATACAATAAAAATGAATTTTCACTTAACCCGAACACGGAAAAACAGATTGTTTCCATGGGAACATATCTTATCGTTTTACCCGATCTGACATATATCAACACCGCTTCACCGAATACCGACAGGGGCGAGATAAATGTGCGGCATGCAAACCCCGCATCCGTCAGGGTCACACGT
>JAKSQS010000228.1 GCA_024404055.1 Clostridia bacterium
AACGGACTCAAACATCAGAAACGCTGCTTCACAGAATGAGGGCTTTTTAAGCTACATATTTGACCCGAGCGGACATTTCTATTATACGGCGGGCGACCCGTGGCAGCGAAATTTCGGCTTCAATTCCGTGTATGACGACCTTGCGGGCTTTGTTTTCATTTATTATGATACAGTTCGTGTAAAGTTTGCCTATGATAACAAGGACTGGATGATTCAGTTCTGGAAGGGACAGTACGGCGGCGTGTTTATCGGCGCGGAAATCGGTGTTTACAACAAGCCGGCAACAAGAACGGCGGAGCACTATGACTGTGCAAGCAATGAGGACTGCCTGTATATGTCCATGACCTGTGAGAGAAACGGGGAGGAGATTTTCTCAAGAGAATATGCCAGCTACTGGTGGTGTACGGGCTTTGTTCCGGGCAGGCTCAAGTCCTTCCGCGACCGTTCCGAGCTTACCGTCCGTGCAAGAATAACCGCAAAGAACAGAACGATGCTCAAGGCGTTTATCGGCGGACTTAACGATGCGGGCTTCAAATATAAAGAAAATTATTATGTTGACGGACGCGATATGTATATTATCTGGTAAAAATTTTTCATCAAAATACAAATTAGGTATTGATTTTAATAACAATATATAGTATAATACATGGTGATTTATGAGGTATATTTACGGCTTATGCCGTTTATATAAATCTATAGAAAGGATTTGGTCAAAATGAGGAAAGTAATTGGGGTAGTCGTAGCGGTTCTGATGTGTGTTTCCATGTGTGCAGGCTTTGCCTTCGCATCTGACGGAACAGGTGCTCTTTCATCGCTTCTCGGCGGTATCAATGTAGGCGAGCTCGGAAACGGCGAGCTTGAAGGTCTTGTTGAAGGTCTTGCAAATGTTGATGTCGGCTCAATGCTTCTCGGCGGCGATGTACAGGAAAATGCAGACGCGCTTGCAATGGACCTCGATGAAGTGGATGTTGAAAGCGTAGTTACCAATGGCGTTTTCGGTATTCTTGCAAGGATTCTCGGCGGCACTGAAAAGGCGGAAAAAGCTGAAGAAATACTTGATGAAGAAAACATTGCGGTTGACGATGCACTCAAGGGACTTGACGAAACAAATTCAAACGACTTTGTTTCCACAGTATCCGGTGTATTTGAAAGCTTTGGTCTGAGCGATGTTCTCGGTGATTTTTCACTCGGTGAAATCAACCTCGGCTCAATCGTTGACAGCGTACTTAACGGCGAACCCGCTGATGGAACAGGTACTCCTACGGATGAAGTTGCTTCAAACGACTTTATGGCAGGTATTGCCGATACTCTTCTCGGCGGTCTTCAGTCAATAGGCATTGACACCACGGTTATCGAAGGTCTTCTTGACAACGAAATCGTTAATTTCTTTGCTAACCTTTACTGCGGCTGGAACACCGGCAAACAGGACGAGCCCACCACTGAAGCTCCCACCACTGAAGCTCCCACCACTACGGAAGCTCCCACTACAACAGAAGCTCCCACAACACAGGCTCCCATCCATGTAAAGACGGGTGATACATCCTCTGTTATGGTTGCAATCGGTACACTCAGCGTGGCTGCGGCGGCAGCATTCGTTTGCATGAAGAAAAAGCGCGCTTAATTTTCGACATTAACTTTTTTATAAAAAAGCTAACAAGTGCAAACCAAAGCTCTCTCTTTTAAGGGGGAGCTTTTTTGCGTCAGAATGTAAACAATTATGAACATTAAAGGAAAGCTATTGAAAAAAAGGCAGAAAAGTGGTATAATTTGCGCATACCTGTTAAATATAATAGACGGATGCTTATCAAGGAAAGGAAAAAGGCGAAAACATTTTATTTTGCCCTTATTGAAAAGGTGAACCGAATGAAGAAAATTATTTGCTGTATTATGGCTCTGACAATGTGTTTGGGAATTTTTACATCGTGCGGAAACGAAAAAGCAGAGGAAACAACAGCTGCCGTTACCGAAACCACGGCAGAACCGACAACAGAAGCTCCGCTTGATGAAAAAACAAATCTTCTGACCGGCAATCCGACGCTTTCAAAAGGGGCAATCGGGAAAAGACCCGTTGCGGTTATGATTAACAATATCAGGCAGTCGCTTCCGCAGTACGGCATTGCCGCCGCCGATATACTTTTTGAAATAGAGGTTGAGGGCGGTATCACAAGGATGATGGCTGTTTACGGGGATTATACGAAAATACCGAATGTCTGCTCAATAAGAAGCTGCAGATATTATTTCCCGATATTTGCCGCAGGCTTTGACGCAATATATCTTTGCTACGGCTGCAATGAAACGCTTGGCGCACCGACGCTCAAAAGGCTGAATATTGACTATATTGACGGAAATGACGGCAACCCGGTTTTCGGCAGAGATCAGGAAAGACTTCAGAGCTACAGTCTGGAGCATACGGCATATCTTAAAGGTGAAAAGGTTCCCGAAACGCTTAAAAGCGAGGGAATGCGTACTGAAATAAACGACAGAACGCCGTTTTTCAATTTTAACGAATCCGCTAAAAAGCTTTCAAAAACAAAATCCGAAAAAGCAGTTCTTGATTTTTCCGAATATTATTATTCCACCTTTGAATACGACGCGCAGACGAAGACCTATGTCAAATATCACAACGGGACAGAGCACATGGATCAGACCGCCGGCAAGCAGCTTTCATTTACGAATGTTATTATCCTTACCACCTCGGTTAAGTCTTATAAGAAAACAATTCTGCGTGAGGTTAACTGGAAGGGCGGAAACGGATATATTTTAAGCAGGGGAACCGTTAAGAAAATCAAGTGGTCAAAGGCTGATGAAATGTCAAGGATTATACTTACCGATGTGAACGGCAGGGAAATCAGCATCAACAAGGGCAAAAGCTACATCGGCGTTCTCAATCCGGGTGATGTTCACCTGACTGTGGTGAAGCCCGAGACAACCTCAGCCGCAGTGAGCTGAAAAAAGAAGAAAAAAATTGATTTTTTTCCAAAAAAAGTATTGACAAAGGGAGTATGCATGAGTATAATATCTCTTGTTCCTAGCGGAATTGTGTAAGGGTAGCACGACAGACTCTGACTCTGTTTGTGAGGGTTCAAATCCTTCTTCCGCTGCCATAAAAGAAACGTCTTTTGTCTACCAAGGCAAAAGACGTTTCTTTTCGCATTTTAGGGCAAAATACAGGCA
>JAKSQS010000229.1 GCA_024404055.1 Clostridia bacterium
TCATCCGCTTTATTTCTGTGATATAGCGATTGCGTTATTTATTCTTGTTCTTGTTTTTTCAAAGTGGACTGTAACCGAAGTACAGGCAGAACCCGAAAAAACAGAAGACGGGGAGTAATTCTGTATGTTTTTTGATAATATGAAAACAGCCGCCGTTCAGGTCGGCGTGCTGTTTGTTATGGCGGCAATCGGTTTTATCTGCTGTAAAATAGGCATATATTCCGATAAGACGGGAAAAGCCACGACTGACCTTCTGTTTTATGTGATAACGCCGTGTCTGATAATACAGTCATTTATTGACATGGAATACAGCCGTGAGATGCTGAAAATGTTTCTGATTTCTCTGCTTCTGGGTTTTACCACTCATTTTATCGCCATTGCCATGAACAAGCCTTTTTTCAGCGTTAAAAAAAGCGAAAACAACGCGATATATAAGTTCGGCAGTATATACGGAAATGTGGGCTTTATGGCATTGCCGCTTGCAAAAGCCATTCTCGGCACGGAGGGCGTTTTTTACTGCTCAAGCGGTGTAATTGCTTTCAATGTTTTATCGTTTACGCACGGTGTGGCGGTTATGAACCGTGACGATAAGAAATTCGACTATAAAAGGCTGGTGCTTAATCCCGGAGTTATTTCTGTGCTTATCGGACTTCCGCTGTTTTTGTTTGGTGTAAAGCTTCCGGTGCTTATTGCACAGCCGATTCAGTCTGTTTCCGCACTCAATACTCCCATTGCCATGATAATTTTCGGTACATTTCTTGCCAACACAAAGCTTTCGACAATTTTCACGGACAAAAGGATTTATTTTGTATCGTTGATGAAGCTGATTGCTTTGCCGGTTGTGGTTCTTTTTGCTTATAAGCTGTGCGGAATAAAAGGCACACTGCTTACAGCGTGTACAATTACGGCGAGCGTTCCCTGCGCCAACAACACGGCAATGTTTGCGGCAAAATTCGGACACGATTCATCTCTTGCATCTAAAACCGTTTCAATGACGAGCGTTCTGTCAATACTGACTTTGCCTGTGATTATTGCTTTTGCGCAGAGCTTCGGAGGATAATATAATGGATACTGTTCTTGTTAGATTTGCAGGTATTGCAAAGGAATTTTCGGTGAGCAAAACGCTTGCCTCTTTTTCATTTTTCGGTAATACCGTAAATATCAGATGGTACGGGGCAATTATTGCCTTCGGCTTCCTGCTTGCCGCACTTCTCGGCGGAAGAATTGCGTATAAATGGAAAATCAGCCTTGATAAAATGGTTGATGTCCTTATTTACGGCACATTCGGCGGCGTTATCGGCGCAAGGCTTTTTTATGTTTTTTCAAGGTGGGATTATTACGGCAGTCATCCCGGTGATATTGTTAAAATATGGGAGGGCGGACTTGCAATATACGGCGGTATTATCGGCGGACTTATCTGCGCTTTTATCGTTTGTAAGATTGAAAAAATAAATGTATTAAATCTTTTGGATATGGTCGGAATCAGCCTGCTTGTCGGACAGGGAATAGGAAGATGGGGCAATTTTGCCAATCAGGAGGCGTTCGGCACATTTACGGGAAAGCATTTCGGCATGATGAGCGATACGGTTATTGAATATATAAAGGCGAACCCCGCAGATTTCGGTCTTTCAGAGCTTGTGAAAAACGGAGGAGATGTCAGCAAATATATTGCCGATAATGATTTGTATGTGCATCCCACATTTTTTTATGAATCGGTATGGTGTCTGCTCGGCGTTGCAGTGCTATATATTGTTTTGCGTAAATTCAGGCTGTTCAGCGGTCAGATGTTTCTGACATACGGTGTCTGGTACGGTATGGAACGCGCGGTGGTTGAAGGCATGAGAACGGACAGCCTTTATATTTCCGGTACATCCCTTCGCATTTCCCAGGTAATTTCCATGCTTCTTGTTGCGGTTTGCGGCGTGCTTCTTGTGGGTTTCATTATTAAATTCAAGAAGAATCCGAAGCCTGTGGAGGGTGTTGACTTCTTCCCGGAAAAGACGGCGAAGGAGCTTGAGGAATATGAGAAAAAGCAGATGCGGAAAGCGATAAAGCAGGAACGCAAAAAAGTTAAAATTGCAGGCGGAAAAATCGTCAGCGACCAAAGAAAACAAAAGGAGGAAGAAAATAATGTCAGCGACAATAATTGACGGAAAGCTTGTCAGCGCACAAATTAAGAATAAATGCAGCGAAAAGGTTAAATTGCTTAACGAACAGGGGATAAATCCCGGCCTTGCGGTTATTATAGTGGGTGACGACCCTGCTTCGAGGGTTTATGTCAACAATAAGAAAAAGGACTGTGCTCAATGTGGAATCGAGTCCTTTGAATATGCGCTCAGTGCCGATACAACACAGCAGGAGCTTTTGGCATTGATAGAAGAGCTGAACAACAGGGATGATGTTAACGGAATACTCTGTCAGCTTCCGCTGCCAAAGCAGCTTGATGAAAATGCCGTTATACAGGCTATTTCACCTCAAAAGGATGTTGATACCTTTCATCCGCAGAATGTGGGGAGACTTGTAACGGGACAACCTGTATTCCTTCCGTGTACCCCCGCAGGCGTTATGGAGCTGCTTAAGGCGTATAACATTGAGGTTTCCGGTAAAAACTGTGTTGTAATCGGCAGAAGCAATATTGTCGGAAAACCCATGGCAATGCTGCTTTTGCAGCATAACGGAACTGTTACAATATGTCATTCAAAAACAAAAAATCTTAAAGAAATTTGTCTCGGCGCGGATATTATTGTTTCGGCTGCCGGAAGAATAAATATGGTAACGGCAGATATGGTAAAGCCCGGCGCGGCTGTTATTGATGTGGGAATAAACCGGCGTGAAGACGGAAAGCTTTGCGGAGATGTTGACTTTGAAAATGTGAAAGAGGTTGCGGGATATATCACTCCCGTACCCGGCGGCTGCGGACTTATGACAAGGGCTATGCTGATAGCTAACACCGTTGCGGCAACAGAAATGCAGAAATAAAGGTTTTTACGGGATATTATTACATACATCACCGTGCCGGTATTCAGTAGGGCGCGGTGTCACGACGCACCGCGGGCGTTGACTGTTTCAAACAACATTTGATATAAAATTCACCGTGTACGGCGGGATGTCGTAAAACATTTGCTTTTTGACACATTTATCAGGAATGTATTACAACAAAGTCCG
>JAKSQS010000023.1 GCA_024404055.1 Clostridia bacterium
GTAAGCATCACATTCTGTACCCTCGGATCCTTAAGCTCGCGGATAATGCTGACTGTTTCTCTGCGTATATCCTCCGATATACGGTCTATTCTGTATCCCGCCATTGGGTCTCCTTTTAATCTCTGTATTCTTCGGTAATATATGCTTCAAAGATGTCGCCTTCCTTGAAGTCGTTGAACTTCGCAAGTCCGACACCGCATTCAAAGCCCGTGAGAACCTCTTTCACATCGTCCTTGAAGCGGCGCAGAGAGGCGATTTCATCTTCAAACACAACAATGCCGTCACGCACCACACGGATCTTCGCATTTCTGGCTATCTTGCCCTCAAGCACATAGCAACCCGCTATCTTGCCTGCGGAGGAAAGGTTCATAACGCTTCTGATTTCCGCTCTGCCCAGATCAACATCTCTGGTCTTCGGAGCAAGCATACCCTTCATTGCCGCCTCGATTTCCTCCATGCAGTCATATATAACTCTGTACATTCTCATTTCAACGCCGTCACGCTCCGCGTTGCTCTTTGCAACCGGGTCGGGTCTGACATTGAATCCGACAATAATCGCGTTTGAGGCATGGGCAAGCATAACATCCGATTCGCTGACAGCGCCGACACTGCCGTGGATAACCTTTACTCTTACTTCATCATTTGAAAGCTTTTCAAGGTTCTGCTTAACCGCTTCCACACTGCCCTGAACATCCGCCTTGACTATAACATTCAGCTCCTTGACCTCGCCCTCTTTAATTGACGAGAACAGGTTGTCAAGCGTTACGCTGGGCGAACCGCCGAGCTGTTCTTCTTTAAGCTTGAACTTTCTGTCTTCAACAAGCTGCTTTGCAAGCTTTTCATCGGAAACCGCGTCAAAGCTGTCGCCCGCGTTAGGTGTTTCGGAAAGTCCCATGATTTCAACGGGAACAGACGGACCCGCGCTCTTTACCTTCTGACCTCTGTCATTTGTCATAACCCTTACGCGTCCTACGGATGTGCCGGCAACAATAATATCGCCCGCGTTAAGCGTACCGTTTTGTACAAGCAGTGTCGCAATGGGACCCTTCGCCTTGTCAAGACGCGCTTCTATTACAACGCCCTTCGCTGCCCTGTTTGGGTTGGCTTTCAGCTCCGCCATTTCCGCAACAAGCAGAATGGATTCAAGCAGGTTGTCAATACCCATATGGGTTTTCGCGGATACAGGCACACAGATAGTCTCGCCGCCCCACTCCTCGGGTACGAGGCTGTATTCGGTGAGCTGCTGCATAATTCTGTCCGGGTTTGCCGTATCCTTATCCATCTTGTTGATGGCAACTATTATCTGAACATTTGCCGCCTTTGCGTGGTTGATGGCTTCAATCGTCTGCGGCATGATGCCGTCGTCCGCCGCAACAACAAGAACCGCAATATCCGTTGCCATGGCACCTCTGGCTCTCATAGCGGTGAATGCGGCATGACCGGGCGTGGCAAGGAAGGTGATTTTCTTTCCGTTGACTTCAACACGGTACGCGCCTATATGCTGCGTAATGCCGCCTGCCTCCGTCTCGGTGACGGCGGTGTTTCTGATAGCGTCAAGTATGGAGGTTTTACCGTGGTCAACATGGCCCATAACAACGATAACCGGGTCTCTGGGAAGCAGCTCAGCATCCAAATCCTCATGGTCGTCTATAATTCTGTCTTCAATTGTAACAACAACCTCTTTCTGCACCTTTGCGCCGAGTTCTGTTGCAACAATTTCCGCCGTATCATAGTCAATTACCTCATTTACAGTTGCCATAACGCCGAACGCGAACAGCTTCTTGATAACCTCCGAGGAGGTTCTCTTAAGCTTTGCCGCAAGCTCACCGACGGTGATTTCTTCACCCACTGTGATAACAAGCGTCTTTTTTGCTCTCTCCGCTTCAAGCCTCTTAAGTCTTTCGTTATCCGTCTCATGCTTTGACGAGCGCATACCCTGCTTGCGGTACTGCTGTGACTTCTGCTTGATTTTCTGCTTTGATGAGCCGTTTGTCTCATACTTGCTTGCAGGCGCAATTTCTTCATAGCGCTCGTTATATTTTTCAAGGTCAACATTGCTTGCGCGTGTATCTACTCTGCGCTCCTCGCCCCTTACTCTGGACTGTGCAATGTCCTTCTTTTCCTTTTTCTTCGGCTGTTCGTTCTTTGCAGGCTCATTTTTGGCAGTCTCGTTCTTTGCAGGCTCATTTTTGGCAGTCTCGTTCTTTGCGGGCTCATTTTTCGCAGACTCGTTTTTGGCAGGCTGGCTTTTCGCCTTAGCAGGTGACGCGGCAGCCTTCTTTTCTTCCTGCTTTGCGGGCTGCTCAGTCTTCTTTTCAGCCTTAGCTTCCGCCTTTTTCCCGGACTTTGCTTCTTTCTTTTCAGCTTTATTTTCAGCCGTCTTTCCGTCTTTCTTTTCTTCCGGATGCGCCTTTTCTTCATTCTGAACCGGTTCGGACTGTTCGGGCTGTTCGGGCTGTTCAGACTGCTGCTCGGGCTGTACATCCGTCTCTGTCTCCGGTTCTTCATTATCCAAGCCGAGTGCTTCGCGCTCTTTCCTTGCCTTTTCTCTTTCAGCCGCCGCAAAATATCCGTCAAATGAAGGCACCGAGTTTTCCTGAGTCAGCGTATCGAAAACAATATTCAGCTCATTGTCATCAAGAGCCGTTGAGTGCTTCTTTTCCTCTTCGGAATATTTGCTCAATATCTTTATTATATCCTTACTTGCCAGACCGAAATCCTTGGCAACATCATGTACTTTATATTTTTCTTTAGGCAGAATTTTTACCGTTTAACCTTTCTGATTATTCATCGGCATACAGGGAGACAAGCTTTTTGGCAAAGCCCTCATCCTCCACCGTAAGCACCGCCGCTTTGGTTCCGATTGCCCGCGTCAGCTCGGGAGTTGTGTATCTTATTTTCATAAAGCGTATATTTTTCTGCTCATAAGCGCAGGCGTGCCGTATTTCGTTTTCAAGCCTTTGGGATGCCGACACGCTGACAAGGCACAGCACCGCCGTGTTTTTCACAATTGACTCAACCGCCGCATCATGTCCGGTTTTTAATTTTCCGGCTCTGCGGCACATTCCCAACAGATTCAGAAATTTATCCATCTGCTATCTCTTCCTTCATGCGCTCAAAAACCTCTTCGGGTATCTGACAGGTCAGTGCTTTCTGTATTCGCTTTGCCTTAACCGCTTTGACAAGGCAATCGGTGTTTTTACAGATATATGCGCCGCGCCCTGCTTTTTTGCCCGTAAGGTCAAGGGAAACCTCATATTTTTCTTCCTCACCCTCTGCGGAAATCCTTGTTTTTACTATTCTCACAAGCTCTTTCTTCGGAAACATTTCACCGCATCCGACGCATTTTCTCATGGGCTGCTTTTTCTGCTGCATATTTCTGCTCCTTCCGCGGCTGAATTTTTATTCGGCGCTCTTTGACAGCGGCTTTATGTCAATTTTCCAGCCCGTAAGCTTTGCCGCAAGGCGCACATTCTGTCCCTTGTTGCCGATAGCAAGGGAAAGCTGATTGTCGGGAACAACCACATGGCAGCTCTTTGAGCCGTCGGGCTCCGTCTGAACGGACAGTATATCCGCCGGAGCCAGTGCCGCGGAAATATACTGTGTCGGATCTTCGCTGTAACGCACTATGTCAATCTTTTCGCCGCCGAGAAGCTCAACGATATTGTTGACTCTCGCACCTCTCGGGCCTATGCACGCGCCGATGGGGTCAACATTTTCGTCGTTGCTCTTAACGGAAATTTTTGTTCTTGAGCCTGCTTCTCTTGAAACGGAAATAATCTCAACAACGCCCTCGTAAATCTCGGGAACCTCTGTTTCACACAGTCTCTTTACAAGACCCGGATGCTTTCTTGAAATCTGCGCGTAGCCGCCCTTATCCTCCGGTGTACCCGCAACATAAACCTTTACAAGCTGTCCCGCCTCAAGGCTGTCGTTGGGAAGCTGTTCATTTCTCGAAAGCACTGCGGTTGCCCTGCCTATTTCAATGGTTGCGTCCCCTGTCTCAGAGTCAACAAACTGAATCTTCGCGGTAACAACCTCCTGATGACGGTCTGAAAATTCCTTGTTGGCAAGCTCGCGCTCCGCTTCTCTTATGCCCTGTCTGATAACGCTTTTCGCAGTCTGCGCAACTATTCTGCCGAACTTCTTGGGCTCAAGGTCTATTTCCACCGTACCGCCGACAACGGCGTTTTTGTTATATGCTCTCGCCTGCTCAACGGTCATATCCGCATATTCGTCTTCAATTTCTTCAACAACATTCTTTCTGACATATACTCTCATGCTCTGCGCCTCAGGGTCAATGTCGCACACAACAATGTCGCGGTTGCCGTATGTGGAACGGGTTGCACTGATGATAGCCGCCTTGATTTTATCATAGAGATATTCGCTTGAAATGCCTTTTTCGGTTTCGAGAAGCTGTACCGCTTCAAAAAATTCCTTGTTCATTTTTTCCTTAATCAACCTTTCAATTATTATTCGTCAAAATCGTCGAGCTTCACCCACGAAGCCTCTTTTTTTGTGAAGGTAATCGCTTTTTCACCGCCCAAATCAACCGTGATGTTTCCTTCATCATCACAGTCATAAAGGATACCCTTGAAATCCCTTTCACCCTCAAACGGACGGATAAGGCGCAGCTTTACGGGAAGGCCGATACAGGCGGCAAAATGTTCGTCCCTTATAAGCTCTCTTTCAAGCCCGGGAGAGCTGACCTCAAGCGTGTAGCTGCCGTCTATGGGGTCTGCATCGTCAAGAGGCTTGTTTATGGCGTGGGTCAAATCCACACAGTCGTTAATGTCAACACCGTCCTCCTTGTCGATGAATATGCGAAGGAACCAGTCGGAGCCCTCTTTTTCAAATCTCACATCCCAAATCCACAGTCCGAGCTGTTCAGCAAACGGTTCAACAATGCTTCTGACCGCCGCAACCGTGTTTCCGCCCTTGCCTTTTGCCATAAATGCGCTTCCTTTCCGTAAAGTAAATAAAGCATCCGAACATCAAAGAAGAGCGGGCTTTGAAAGCCCACTCTCAAGGTTCGTATTCTTACAATAACGGATTATAGCATATGCGCCGGAAAATGTCAAGGCTTTTCTTTTTTGAGTTTACCGTATATTAATCTGCCGCGGTACTTTTTCTTGACATCCGCATAAAAATATGCTATACTTCGGATAGCGATACATCGAAATCCGATGTATATGTAAGGAGTGAATGTATGAAAATCAGCAAGGAGCTGGCAAAGGGCAGCAATGCGCTTATTGTGTTAAGTGTGCTGGCAAGAAACGATATGTACGGTTATCAGATTATTAAAACCATCGAAAATATGAGTGAAGATGTTTTTGTAATGAACGAGGGGACGCTGTATCCCATTCTTCATGCGCTTGAGCAGGAGGAATGTCTCACATCATACTGGTGCGAGGCGGAGGGCAGACGGCGAAAATATTACAAAATAACCGAAAAGGGCTTAAAGCGGTTCAGCGAAAAGGAAAAGGAGTGGCGTGTCTTTTCGTCCGCCGTGGGCAAGGTGCTTGGGGGTGCTGAAATTGTCAGAGTATGATTTCAGTGCGGTGCTTGAATATCTTTGCTCCGGCATAAAAAACCAAAAAGAAAAGCAGTCTGTACGCGAGGAGCTGTACGACCACCTTATGTGTAAATATGAAACCGGGCTTGCCGTGGGCAAAAGCGAAGAACAGGCAGGGGATGACGCGGTGAACTCCCTCGGAGACCGGGCAAAGCTGCGTATGAAGCTTTCGGCAGTTCATTCATATATTCCGAAAATCAGCATGAAAAAAGCAATGAATCTGTTGATAGCGGGTATTGTTTTAAATACATTTCACATCAACCTGTTCAGCGGTATGGATGAAACGGTTGACTTGTTTGCCGCCGTGCTGACGCTTACGGGGATGTTCTGCCTGTCAAAATCCGGCAAAGAAATGAAAAAGGCGTTCGCCGCAAGCGCGGCATATACTTTATATTCCTTTGCGGTATATGCCCTTGTGCCGTTTTACGGGGACAGTGCTGCTGTCACCGTACTGATAAGCTGCGCCGGGGCATTGCTGTATCTGCTTTATTATTTTCTCACTCTTGCCGCGCTCGAAAAGCTTTGTGCTCCGTATATGACGGATAACAAAAAGCTGCGCTTTTCCGTATGCCGGGTAATGACGCTTATCGGCACAGCGGCAGCGGCGGCATATAAACTGATGATTTCGGAAACGGGCGAAAGCGGCAGCTTTGCAGTGCTTTTTCCGGTTGCTGTCGGAATCGCAGCAAAAATTATGACGATTATACTGTATGTCAGGCTCAACGGCGTGCTGTATAAAGCCGACCATGAATATAAAATTGAGGACAGCGCGGAGAAAAAAGCCGCTTTCGCAGTGCTTGCCCTGCTGTGCGCTGCCTTACTTACTGTCGGCGCGGGTATGTTTTACTCAATGCAGCCGGTAAAGACGGCACCGTATGCGGTGGATGACACGGACATGACAGCCGGTGAATATGAAAATATACAAAATATATTAAAGTCCTATGCCTTTGACCCCGACCTGCTTGCCGTTATGCCGTATTCTGAAACGGAAAATTACCGCATGACGGCACCTTATGACCGCGAAAGCGCAGACACAGTGTGTTCCATTTCCGTTTCCGGTGCTTACAGGGAATTCTGTTATGCTGTACCGATAAGCGAACGGGACGATGAATACAGGGTGCTGCGATATGTTATATACGAAACCCCCGTTAAGGGTTTTCGCACTTGCTTTGCGCCGGACAACACGCAGCTTTTACCGCTCAACGACGGCAAAACAACTGTGCTTGTTCTTGAAAAAGACCCCGAAAGTGAAAAACTGCTCACGGTGAGTCCGTATAAGGTCGCTTTCGATGAGCACGGCGGCGTGGAGCGTGTGGAATATAAGGGAACAAGCTCAACAGTGCTGATAATCGCGCAGAATTTCTGTCTGAAAAATCTGAACGGCGAAAGAAAAATCAGCGCGAACGATGCCGTAATAAGCATGACCGTACCCTTTGCCGCCGCGCGCCGCAGCCTGAAACGGATTTTGCAGGATAAAAGCGCGCCTTTCGGGTATGGGTATGTAGTTTTTAGTTTTTAGTGTTTAGTTTTTAGTGTTTAGTGTTTAGTTTTTAGTGTTTAGTGTTTAGTTTTTAGTTTTTAGAATAAGGACAGTGAGTATTTTGCCTATTTCATCAATTAAATCAAGTGCAGGCTTGATTTCGTTATCCGTTAAATATCCCTGGCGGTTACAGATAAAGAGTTGCGTTTCAAGCTCATAGCAAGAGCCTCTTGCTATTGACAGAAAATTTTTGAATTCTTTCTCGGTGTGGCGGCCGTGACCCTCTGCAATGTTTGACGGAACAGATACAGCCGCACGGCGCATTTGGTCTGATAATGCAAAAGCTTCTTTTGACGGCAGTTTTTTGACAAGCCAATACACTTCATCTGTTAAGCTCATCGCCTTCTGCCACACTGTCAATTCCTTATAGCTTCTATATGCCATATCGTCCCCCAAAAAACTAAAAACTCGAAACTATAAACTCGAAACTAAAAACTAAAAACTCGAAACTAAAAACTATAAACTCTTCACACCTTCTTATACGGCAAAAGCATACCCTCATTCATCTTGTTGCCCATGTTTTTACGAATTGTATCTGATGAAAGCATTGCGCCCACAAGGTACATTGCGGCGTTTCTGCCCTTTGTTTTCTGCGGAAAATCGTATTGCCCGTGTTCTTTATAAAATTTATGGTCTGCCTTCATCATTCCGCGCATCTGGTAAATCAGGTCGCGGAATATTTTCATGCCGCCTACGCCTAAAAATTCCGCCGGCTGTTCATAACCGTTAATAAGCGCGTAATGCAGATTTTGCGCCATACGGTCAATTTCTCCGTCCGGGTCTGTTTCATCAGTGGCAACACCGGCAAGATAATTGCCGCCCACCTGTGCCCTGCCTTCAATAATCATGCGCAGATTGTCTTCCTCGCCGTAATTGCCGCTGACAAGGTAGCCGACCGGCTTGCCCATGGTGACGGTGCGGTGTCCGTTGCAGAACTGCCTGTCGTCATAGGTCTTGAAAAGAGTGCCCATGGAATGGTCTTTTATTGAAAAAGCGTAAACCGTGGCATCTGCCGTCTGAATATTATTTCTCAAAAAGTCGTCGAAACGGTCTTTATATATGCATTTGCCGCTTACGGCGCAGTTGAAGCAGCCTAAACAGCCGCCGCTGAAATGAAAATCGCGCAAATTTACAAGTCTTGTCTTTTCCGGCATAACAGCGCGGAAACGCTTTATCATTTCATTGAGCTGAACATCGTCTTCCTTCAAGTCGGTGACGATTACAACATCTCCGGAGCCGCTTGACGGGGCGCGGTGAAGCGGCGTGACGGGAGCTCTTTTCGGCTCGGTATAAGCCTTGCGGTTCGGCTCGCATATGCCGTTTTCGGCGCACCACAGGAAACGGCTGAAAAAGTCTTTTGCCTGCTTCTGTCCCTTTTCGGTCAGCAAGTCATCCATATCGGCAGAAAGACCGCGGATATATTTCATGCCCATGTCAAAGCCGTTTTCTTCTATATATTTGTGGGCGGTTGTATCGTAAAAATGCTTTGAGGTGGTTATCTGCGTGAAAAAGCGTCCGCTTAAATCCGCGCCGCTTTCCTTGAGCATTTCAATCAGCGCGTGAAGCTGGCTCGGGGCGATGAAGGTATAAACAGGGTAAGAGAAAAGCACCGCGTCCGATTGTTTTATTTTTTCAATGACCTCCGGCAGCTTTTTGTCCTTCTGTCTTATGACCGAAGCGGCGTTTATATAATCAAACGAGTGATCGGGAAAATTTCTTTCGATATAAAGCACGGTTTGCAGGGTTATACTGTATTTTGTTTTCGGACTTCCGTTTATTACAACGATATTCATTTTCATGCTCCTTTGCTTTTTTTACAGTATATCAGAAATTTGTCGAAAAGTAAAGCCGGGGGCAGTTTTTAATTTGTTATTGAAAATTTTATTTTTTATGATATAATCAGTAATATAAGGTAAAGGTTGGTGATGTATTATGCTTGTGAACATGAGGGAGCTGCTTTCGGAGGCACAGAATACGGAATATGCCGTGGGCTCGTTCAGCGTTGCAAATATGGAAATGGTGCTGGGCATATTGAAGGCTGCCGAGGAAATGCAGGCACCTGTTATTTTGCAGATAGCCGAGGTGCGGCTGAAGCATTCTCCGCTTGAATATATCGGACCGCTTATGGTCAGCGCGGCTGAAAATGCCGGCGTTCCCGTGGCTGTTCATCTTGACCACGGCAAAACACTTGAATGTGTGGAGCAGGCGCTTGAGCTGGGCTTTACTTCCGTCATGTTTGACGGCTCGCACCTGCCCGTAAATGAAAATATTGATTTTACGCGCAGAGTGATGCGGCTTGCTGAGGATTATGACGCGGCGGTGGAAGCGGAAATCGGCTGCGTCGGCGGCAGTGAGGACGGCAGTGAGGATATTGCCATGCACTGTACCTCTCCGGCACAGGCAAAGGAATTTTTTGAGGCAACGGGGGTTGATGCGCTTGCGATAGCCATAGGCAACGCCCACGGGAATTACAAAAAAGCACCCGAGCTGCGCTTTGATATTCTTGAGCAGGTGCATAATGAGGTTCCCGTTCCTCTTGTGCTTCACGGGGGCACGGGTATCACGCCGGATGATTTTGTGCGGTGCAGAAAAAGCGGAATAAAGAAAATCAATATCGCAACCGCAACCTTTGACAGCGTGGAACGGTCTGTGCGTGAGGCTTACGCGGCGGGAAAAATCGGCGGATATTATGATCTGCACACGGCTGAGGTCGAGGGTGCATATCTTAACGCAAAAAAACATATTGAAATTTTCGGTACGAAGGAGCTGGAAATATGAAAAAGACATTATGTATCATCACGGCGGCAATTATTATTTTAAGCACACTTGCCTTGTCGGCAGGCGCGGTTGACTCACTGCGATTTAATGAGGACGGAGATTTTACAATTCTCCAGATAGCGGACACGCAGGATGATATGTACCCTGCGTATGAGCTCAAGCCGTTTATAGAAAAGGCAATTGAGCTTTGCGACCCCGACTTGATTGTTTTCACCGGTGACACGGTGGAGGACTCACGCATAGCGGATGCCGGTGTGGACGCGCAGGGCTGGCGCGAGGGTGTTGAGGTGAAAAACAACAGCGAAAAGACGCTTGAAAACACCAAAATAGCCTCTGATGCGGTTTTCGGACTTGTAAATGACAAAAAAATCCCGTTTGCGGTAACACAAGGCAACAATGACTATAACTGCTTTGAAATTGAACCGTGGCTTGATATTTATTCTTCCTATGAATACTGTCTGGTAAAAGACGACAGCAGGGACACCGGCAGAATAAACTATAACCTTCCGATTATGGCGTCAGGCAGTGACGATATTCTTTTCAACCTCTATATGCTTGACAACGGCAGAAGCGAGCCCGGGGACGAACAGCTTGACTGGTATGTGCAGACGGGCAACGCTTTAGCAGAACAGGCTGGACACACCGTTCCGGCGTTTGTTTTTGAGCATAAGCCCGTGGCTGAAATCGGAAATCTTTTTACCGAATGCAAGCCGTGGGAAAAGGGTGCGATTGCATACAATTTCAAGTGGTATAAGCTTGGCGAAAATGCCGACGGTCATGCCGATATAGCTTATGTTCCCGGCAGAACAAGCCGCCAGTTTGAGCTGTGGAAGCAGCAGGGCGATGTTATCGGCGCATATTTCGGCCATGTTCATACGGACGGATATACGGGCGTGTATGACGGCATTGAGCTCGGACTGACCTACGGCGCGGAATTTGCGAAGGCGGGTCCGTACGGAGTCAGAGTGCTGACACTGCATGAGGGCGATATTATGAACTATGACAACGACCTTTATACATATGAAAACGGCAGCTTTACAAAGCAGGGCGCGGGCGATATAGAAATGAGCTTTATTCTTAAAATCATTGTTTTCTTCCGCAGAGCTTTTTCGGGACTTTTCGGTTGATTACCGATTATATAAAAGGAGATACACAGCATGAAATATGTAGAATTTGACGAAAGCAGACCCATTGATGTTATACCCATCGGCAGAGTGGCGATAGATTTCAATCCCACTGATATGAACAGACCTCTTGCTGAAAGCTGCAACTTCAACAAGTATGTCGGCGGTTCACCGGCAAATATCGCGGTCGGTCTTGCAAGGCTCGGCAAAAAGGTCGGCTTTATCGGCAAGGTGTCGGACGACCAGCACGGCGACTATGTTGTGGACTATTTCAAAAAGGACGGCATAGATACCTCCAACATTTTCCGCGCACAGAACGGCGAAAAAATCGGGCTTACATTCACGGAGATAAAAAGCCCCACCGAAAGCAGTATACTGATGTACCGCGACGGCGTTGCCGACCTTATGCTTCACCCGTCAGAGGTGAGCGAGGAATATATAAAGAGCGCGAAGGCGATAGTTATTTCCGGCACGGCTCTTTCACAAAGCCCGTCAAGAGAGGCGTGTCTGAAAGCGATGATGCTTGCAAAAAAGAACGGCACGGTTATTATTTTCGATATAGATTACAGAGCTTATACATGGAAAAATCCCGATGAAATTTCAGTTTATTATTCCATGGTTGCAAGAAACAGCGACATCCTGTTAGGCTCACGCGAGGAATATGACCTGACGGAGGCGATAACCGGAAAATGCGCCACGGATGAGGAAAGCGCGGCTCTCTGGCATTCCTACGGCAACAAAATCGTTGTTATCAAGCACGGCAAGGATGGCTCCACCGCATACACAAACGACGGGAACAAGTATTCAATAAAGCCCTTCCCGGTTAAAAGTCTTAAAGGCTTCGGCGGCGGTGATGGCTATGCCTCCGCATTTATACGCTGTCTGCTTGAGGGCTGGGAAATTACCGATGCCCTTGAATTCGGCACGGCAAGCGCATCAATGCTCATTTCCGCACATAGCTGTTCGGCAGCGATGCCCACAGTACAGCAGATAGAAGAATTTATCAAAGAAGAAAAAGCAATTTACGGCGAAATGGTCGCCAGAGTATAATTTAAAGGAGAACGGATATGGTATTTTTTGTAAGAAAGCTTATAATGTGGATAATGTCCTTGCTTATGATTCCGTCACTCGGACTTTTCGGCAATTTTCACGGCGCATATACTCCGAAAAAGCCTTATGATGTAAAGCTTACATTTGCAGCAATTTCAGATACACATATTACAGACGAAAAGGCGAGACAGGATATGCTGGGTATGGGTCTTGTTGATATGGCGGAAGCCGAATATCCGCTGGACGCCATTGTTCACGCCGGTGATATTACAGACCACGGCAACACCGATATGTGGGAAAATGTTGCGGGCGCATTTGAAAAATACAACAAGGTGCCCAATGTTATTCTTGCAGAGGGCAACCATGACACATGGAACAATGAGGAGGACGGAGACGACCGCTTTCCCGAATCCAAAGAGCTTTTCATAAAGTACAACAAGATAATCGCAAACCGCGAGCTTGACAATGTATATTATTCAACCAAAGTCAACGGTTACACCTTTATTGTTTTGGGCAGTGAGAGGGATAATACAAACGCATATATCAGCGATACACAGCTTGAGTGGTTCAAGGCGGAAATGGATAAAGCGGCAGAGGACGGCCTTCCGATTTTTGTTGTTCTGCACCAGCCGATAAACGGCACACACGGTCTGCCCGATACATGGGAGCTGTTTGACGATCCCGACCCGGACGAAGGCGGTATAGGCGACCAGTCTGATGAGGTTGAGGCTATACTCAAGAGCTATGACAATGTATTTTTCATCAGCGGTCATGTTCACAGCGGTATAGGTGACAAGGTGTCAAGCGTTGTCAGCGGCTATAAGAGCATTGAAAGTGAAGGAAGCTTCCACAGCATTAACCTGCCTACATATATGTACACCAATGCCCTCAAGGGTATTGCCACAAACTGCACAGGCTTCAGCTTTGAGGTTTATGAAAACGAAGTGGTTGTCAGAGCAAGGTGCTTTGCCAGCAGCACATGGTACACCTGTTATGATTACACAATTCCGCTTGTATAACTGCGGGTGAGTTCTCAGATTAAGAACGGACACTTGCGCAAGTGAGAAATGAGAAGCTTTTAACAGAAACGCTGATATTTCGGATAGCCTGAATGAAAAGAAAGCAGAAAGGAATAATAGTGAGATGAAAAAAAGAGCTTTTGCAATGCTGTTGTCGCTGATGCTTATGCTCAGCGCAGTGCCGTTTTTCGGGTTCACTGCGTCAGCGGCGGTGAAGCATACCATTGAGGAAGCTTTCTCATGGCTTGACTCTCAGGTCGGAAAGCAGTTAAACCCTGACGGTATATATCCCGGTGAATGCGTTGACCTTGTGCTGGCTTATTATGATTACCTTACCGGAAATCACAGCGGCGTATCGGGTAACGCTAACCAATATGTGTCAAATAAAGTGCCTGCGGGATTTAAACGAATAAAAGGCGCAGTGCCGCAACCCGGTGATATATGTGTGCAGACCGGCGGAAAGTACGGTCATGTATGGATTCAGGGTTACGGTAATGTAACATATCATTCAAGCTATAACAGTGTGAAAAAGGTTCAGAAAATCACAAAGAAATTTACCACAAACCAATATTACGGTGTAATCAGACCGACCTTCAAGCCATCGGTTTATTCGCTGAATGTAAATACGGTTGTTGACGGTACAACCTACGAAAACGGAACAGACGGAATTACTTTTTCGGTGAAGCTTAACGGTTCAGCTTCTGCGCTGAATGTAAAGGATTATCAATCGGCAAATCTCGGCTCCGGTTTAACATATGAAATTTGTGATATAAAATACCCCGATAAGTATGTATTGACCGGTGCCATGAATGTAAAGGGAGCTTATACCGCTGCAATCAGCGGTGTAACGGTTTGTAATATTTCTTTAGTAACTCCGAAGGCGGTAAAGGCTGCCGAGTTAGGATTGAACCGTTATGAGGTGTTCAACGACAGTACCACATATGACTGCGCAAAAGAATATGCCGAGAAGCATAACGGTCATCTTGTCTCAATAACATCAAAAGAAGAAAACGATTTTGTTTACAGCCTTATCAAAGAATATATTGTAGGTGTGAACAAACCGTATTGTTATTGGACAGGTGCATCTGATGAAGAAAACGAGGGCAGCTGGCAGTGGACAGACGGCAGCGCACTTTCATATTCAAACTGGGAAGCCGGTGAACCGAGCAACTCAAGCGGCTGTGAAAATTATGCGGTTATTAAATCGGATACAGGGCTGTGGAACGACCTTCAACATTATTCATCTGCAAAAATCAAGGGCTTTATTGTTGAATATGAGCACGAGCACACATTGGATTCCGGCAAGTTAGTAAAGCCTGCTGTTTTCGGCAAAGCAGGCGCAAAGGCTTATACCTGCTCAGTCTGCGGCACTGTTGTAAAGACGGTTGCAATTGCTTATCCCAAGACTGTTACTCTTTCGGCAAAGAGCTTTGTTTACACCGGAAAGGAAATCAAGCCGGCAGTTACCGTTAAGGACAGTAAGGGGAAAACAATAGCCGCAACAAATTATACCGTGAAATATACTAACAACAAGAGCGTCGGTACGGGTAAGGTTACAGTTACACTCAAGGGTAATTACTCCGGCTCAAAGGTGCTTACATTCACAATAACGCCAAAGCAGGTTACGGGCTTAAAAGCGGCAACGGTTAAAACAACCTCAATCGCGCTTTCATGGGCAAAGGTAACAGGTGCAAAATATTACAAGGTTGAGCAGAGCACGGACGGCAAGAAGTGGACGGCGGTTAAGACAGTCGGCACAAATGCCCTCACCGTTTCAAAGCTTAAAGCCGGAACAAAATATCAGTTCCGTGTGACCGCGCTTGACAGTACAAAGAAAATTGCAGGGGCAAAGAGCGCGGTGCTGAAAACCGGCACACTGACTGCAGCACCGGCGGTAACGCTGAAATCCGCAAAAAGCAAAACCGCGACCGCTTCATGGAAGAAGGTCACGGGAGCAAGCAAGTACATTGTTTATAAGTCAACTAACGGCAAAAAGTGGACAAAGGTAACAACCACAACAAAGCTTACATACACCCTTACAAAGCTGACAGGCGGAAAGAAAATTTATGTTAAGGTCTATGCAGTTAATGCATACGGCAAAAACTCCGCCGCAAGCACAGTGAAAAGTGTAACGGTGAAGAAATAAACATTGCTGATTTACGGGCTGTGTATTCATTCTGACAGAATGGGTGCACAGCTTTATTTTTTTTATCACATTTACGGATAAAATATTCATGGATGTTCATGATATGATTATTACAAAAAACTGATAAACAAATTTGAAAAGGAATTTGTTAAGCAAGAGATGTGCGTGCTTTTTGAGACTATGCCGTATCCGTCACAGACAGTGTTCGATGCAATTCAGTAGGGTATGGCGTTTACGACATACCGCCGAAGTCCTCCCTTGCGGAATACGGAATTGAAGGTCAAATCACTGAAATTACAGCATGAGATTTTCTGCCCGGAGGAAAAGCAGCTGACAAAGGCTGAATATCTGCGCCTTGTGAACACCGCAGACGAATGAAAATGAAAAAACGCAGGATTTTACCCCGCGATTTGTGCTTATCTCATAATCGGTATTATGTTGTAAATGCTGATATAAAAACGGGTATGAAAAATTAAGTCTTTAATATTTTCTTCAAAAAGCAAGGGCTTGATTTATTATGTTTTAAATTTTACACAGTCTCATTTTTTGTCACCGTTATTGTCAAAAATTATTGCTTTTTTATTATTTTCTGCTATAATTTAACTCAATGAAACATATGTAATCGGTCTTGTTTACCACTAATACAGATTATGTAGTTTTAAATCAAGGAGGATTAGCATGAAAAAGGTCATCTCGTTCATCCTGGCAATGATTATGATTATCGGTGGATTTTCAATTCTTTCAACCGTGTCATTTGCCAAAGAAGTAAAAGCGGAAAAAATCAGTTATGTATGCACAAAAGAGCGCACTTTTTTAACCGACAGTATGGATCCGGAGGAAGAAACGACCTATACCTACGACAGCAATGGCAATTTGACAAAGAAGAGGGAGTTTGATGAAATCGGTATCAATACAATAACCTACTCTTATGACAGCAAGGGCAATGTAATAAGGCGTAGGTGTAACGACAATATCGATACAACCTACACCTACGACAGCAACGGCAATTTGATAGAGGAATTTGAAAAAAACGGCGACGGCTGGGACTACTACGACGACGATTGCGTGACACGAACCAACACATACACCTATGACGGCAAGAGCAATTTGACAAAAGCAGTTGTTAAGTATTCCGACGGTTATACCTATACAACAACCTACACCTACAACAGCAAGGGCAATTTGACAAAGAAAGTTACAAAGTATTCCAACGGTCATACCTCTACAACAACCTATACCTACGACAGCAAGGGCAATCTGATGAAGAAAGTTGTAAAGGATTCCGACGGCGATACCACCACCTACACCTACGGTGACGATTGGACCACACAAACTGCTACCTGCACATACGACAGCAAGGGCAATTTAATAAAGAAAGCTATAAAGGACTTCAACGGCAATACTACTACCTACATCTACGACAGCAAGGGTAATTTAACAAAGAAAGTTGAAGAGGATTCCGACGGTCGTACCTATACAACAACCTACACCTATGACAGCAATGGCAATTTGATAAAGAAAAGCATAAGCTCCGACAGTTATGCAAATCCAACAACAACGACCTATGAATACGCAAAAGCAGTGAAAACAGTATATGAAACAGAAGACTACCGTTTCGTTTACAATGGCACTGCGAAGTATACAGGAAAAGCAATTTGTCCGGTTGTAGCTGTATTTGAAAATGAAAGCAGTGCCGGTAATATAGTATGCAAAGGTCCCCATTACAAGGTTACATATAAAAACAACACTAAAATCGGCACAGCATATATGACCCTTACATTTAATGATGGAATGCAGGTTACTTTACCCTTCCGTATCAAAGGCAGAGTAACAGGACTTAAAGCCACACCTGCAACAACCTCAATCAAGCTCAACTGGACAAAATATACCGGCGCAAAATATTATAAGGTTGAACAGAGCACAGACGGCAAAACATGGAAAAAGCTCGGTACGGTATCAACCAACACATACACCGTAAAGAGCCTGAAAGCTGGTAAGAAATATCAGTACAGGGTAACTGCACTTGACAGCAGCAAAAAGGCGTATAGCTATGTAAGCTATGTTCTTAAGACCGGCACAAAGACCGCTGCGCCGACTGTTACACTGAAATCCGCAAAAAGTAAAACCGTAACAGCTTCATGGGCAAAGGTTACAGGTGCCGCAAAATATGCAGTATATAAATCAACCGATGGCAAAACCTACAAGAAGGTTGCAACAACAACCGGCAGGACATATACTCTTTCAAAGCTGACAGGCGGAAAGAAGGTTTATGTAAAGGTTAAAGCAATAAATGCTTACGGTGCATATTCGGCATACAGCACGGCAAAGAAAATAACTGTTAAGAAATAAATAAACCTAAACGGCAAATTCTTTCCTTTTCGGCTTTAGATAAAGCTGATTGTTATTTGCTAAATCGTTAAATACAATATATTAAGAAAAATATTAAGTAAAATTTCGGAGGGCGTTATGAAAAAAATAATCTCATTTTTTCTTTCAATAATTATAATTATCTGTGGTTTTTCGATTCTTTCAACCGTGTCATTTGCCGAAAAAGCAAAGGCGGAAAAAGTCGGTTATGTATGCACAAAGGAAGTGTATAAAGGCTCTGACGGTTATACAGAAACAATAACTCGTACCTATGACAGCAAGGGCAATATGACAAAGTATGGGTTTAAATCCCGCTATGCTGATTTTACAGAGACCTATACCTACGACAGCAAGGGCAATTTGACAAAATTATTGTACAAGGAGCCCAGCGGTTATTCTTCTACAACGACTTATACCTATGACAGCAAGGGTAATCTGACAAAGAGATTGTATAAGGATACCTATGGCAGAACCGGGACAATGACCAATACTTACGACAGCAAGGGCAATCTGACAAAGTATGTGTATAAGGCGCCGAACGGTGAAACCGAGACAAAAAGCTATACATATACCTACGACAGCAAAGGCAATATGACAAAGCAGGTGTATAAGAATCCATACGGCGAAACCGAAACAACAACCTACACCTACGACAGCAAGGGCAATTTGACAAAGAAAGCTGTAAAGTATTCTGACGGCGATACCTATACAACAACCTACACCTACGACAGCAAGGGTAATTTAACAAAGAAAGTTGGAGAGGATTCTGACGGCGATACCTATACAACAACCTACACCTACGACAGCAAGGGTAATTTAACAAAGAAAGTTGGAGAGTATAACACCTATACCTATACCTATGACAGCAAGGGCAATTTGACAAAGGAAGTTAACGACAATGCTACCTACACCTACACCTACGACAGCAAGGGTAATTTGACAAGGTATGTGTATAAGGACTCCTATTATACCTATACAATAACCTACACATATGACAGCAAGGGCAATATGACAAAGGAAGCGCGTAAAAATGCCTATACAAAAACCTATGAATACGCCAAAGCATCGAAAACGGTATATGAAGCAGAAGTGACAGAAAATGATGCTGAGACGAAATACCAGTTTGTTTACAACGGAGCTGCACAGTATACCGGAAAAGCGGTTTGTCCTGCTGTAAGTGTATTTGCCGGAGGCAGAATTGTAAACAGCAAGGGTGTTGATTATACGGTTACATATAAAAACAACACTAAAATCGGCACAGCATATATGATTCTGACATTTAATAATCAAGATGAAACACAGGTTATACTTCCGTTTAAAATTGCAAGAAAAAGCGTAACCGGACTTAAAGCCACACCTGCAACAACTTCAATCAAGCTCAACTGGACAAAATATACCGGCGCAAAATATTATAAGGTTGAACAGAGCACAGACGGCAAAACATGGAAAAAGCTCGGTACGGTATCAACCAACACATACACCGTAAAGAGCCTGAAAGCTGGTAAGAAATATCAGTACAGGGTAACTGCGCTTGACAGCAGCAAAAAAGAATTCAGCAAAGCAAGCGCGGTGCTGAAAACCGGCACGCTGACGGCGGCACCGGCGGTAACGCTGAAATCCGCAAAAAGCAAAACCGCGACTGCTTCATGGAAGAAGGTCACGGGAGCAAGCAAATATATTGTCTATAAGTCAACTAACGGCAAAAAGTGGACAAAGGTAACAGCCACAACAAAGCTTACATACACGCTGACAAAGCTGACAGGCGGAAAGAAAATTTATGTTAAGGTCTATGCAGTTAATGCATACGGCAAAAACTCCGCCGCAAGCACAGTGAAAAGTGTAACGGTGAAGAAATAAACATTGCTGATTTACGGGCTGTATATTCATTCTGACAGAATGAATATACAGCCCGTAAGTTCATCACAGTGTTTTTTAATCCGCAGCCTGCTCCTGCGGATTATACGGCGGTGAGGTCATCACCTCAACAAGCTCTCCCGTGGTCAGCACCTCTCCTGCAGGCGGCTGCGTCGGAGGAAGTGTTTCCTGTCCGCCGGGCTCACTGCAAGCCGCAGTTACTGCCTGATCATACGAATAATCCGCCGTAACGGTTCCGTTGAGCTGAATATACTCCTTGATTTTTGCCGCTTTTTCGGTTCCGATGTCAAAACATTTTTCTTCATAATCCACGCCGGAAACAAGCATATATCCATTGTTGCTGATTGTGATCGACGCGTTTTTCATTAATCCCCTGTATGTCCCGTAAAGCTGGACTTCCGTTACACCGCGTCTGCTTGCGGACACCTTTATACGCTTTTCGCTTTCACCGAAAATAAGCTGTGCAAGAGCTCTCCCGTCCGCAAGAGAATAGGTCTTATCCATATTCGCCATGCCGTTTTCAATCCGGTGAATGTCAATGCTTTCGATTTCAAACCGGTTGAGCATATCCGTATCGGAAATATACTGTTTCAAATCGTCCGGTGAATACTCCGTATTATTAAAGGCATAATATTCCGGGTTGCCCTCATATTTCAGAGCAATAAACGCTTTTTCCGACACATTTTTGATTTTAAAAAGCTCCGCTTTTGCCGTATGGACCTCGTTTTTTTCAAAGTCATGCCCTGTGAGCTCAATGTCCTGTATTTTTTCGCCTATATCCTCAGGCGCAAGTGTCTCGCCATCACAGATACAGTCATATTCCTTTTCGCCGTACTTAAAAAAGCTGTACTGCTGATAAATTTCCATGCTGTCCCACGGCGCGGCATAGCAGCCGGCGCTGTCCGGCAACAGATCAGGTACGGTATCCGGCGCAATTTCCGTTTCCGCGTTATTCTGCGCGATGGCAGGACTTGTTGCGGCAGAGGTTGCCGGTACTGTTTCGGCAATACCCGTTTCGGGTGTGTTAATTGCATCCGTTCCGCCGTTGAGCGCAGGCTTTTTACCGTTGTAAGCCGTCAGTGCCGCGGCGCATACAAGCGCAACGCAGGCGGCAGCCGTTATATATTTCACATACGGTCTGCTTTTCTTTTTTTCGTTTTCCGCCCGTTCAAGCGTTTTTTCAATCACCTCATCAGACGGTGTTATCTGTCTTTTCATATTATCAAACCTTTCAGTCAAATTCAACGCCTCCTGTTTTTGCTTTTAAGAGATTTCTTGCCCTTGTAAGCCGCATACGCACCGTTCCCTCGCGCAAGCCGAGCACCTTTCCGATCTGCTTTGTGGTCATATCCTCAAAATAATAGAGATAAATAACCGTCCGGTATTCCTCGGGAAGGCTCATTATCACCGTATAAAGTGCGGTGTCGCCGTCGCTTTCAAAGGTGCATACAGGCTCCTCGGTTTCAATTTCGCTGTAAAACCGCCTGTTTTTGCCGTAAAGCTTTTTGGAGCAGTTGACAGTCGTATTGATAAGCCATGCCTTTCTGTGTTCCTCACTGTTGAAGCGCGGAGCTTTTTTCCAGTAGGTGAGAAACACCTCCTGAAACACATCGTCCGCATCGTCACGGTTTTTAAGACGGGTAAGCGCTATACCGTAAACCGTGCTTTTGTATTTTTTTATCACAGCTTCTAAATTTTCTTCTTTGCCGCCGTGCACTGCGGCATAAGTTTTTTCCACATTCAGACCCCCTTTCAACAGTAAATACCTTTTAAAGAGCAAAATGTCACATATTTAATTAAATTATCTTGACATAGCGTGCTTAATGTGTTACGCTTTTGTTAATTTTCATCAGCAAAGGATGATATAAATGACTGAAAAACTTATATTGCCGGAAGGATATTCTCCGGTTCTCAACCTTACGCAGACACAAAGAGGAATTAAGGTTATCAAGGACACATTTGAGCTTGTGCTCGGTGCGAACCTTAACCTTGAAAGGGTTTCCGCCCCTCTTTTCGTGCGCCCCGAATCCGGTCTGAACGACGACCTGAACGGTGTGGAGCGTCCCGTAAGCTTTGACATAAAGGATTTGGGCGCAGATGTTCAGATTGTGCATTCCCTCGCCAAATGGAAAAGGTTTATTTTAAGCCGGTACGGCTACCGCATCGGACAGGGCATTTACACCGATATGAACGCCATTCGCCGCGACGAGGAGCTTGACAATCTGCACTCGGTTTATGTTGACCAGTGGGACTGGGAAAAGGTTATCCGCGCAGAGGACAGAAATGTTGACTATTTGAAGCAGACGGTAAGAAACATTGTTTCCGCGCTTCATGTTACACAGGGCGCGGACATCAGCCGCGATCC
>JAKSQS010000230.1 GCA_024404055.1 Clostridia bacterium
CGGAAACACGGAATTTGCGGACAAATATGCCGATATACTTTCCGACTGGGTGAAATATCTTGTGAAATACGGCGCAGACCCGGAAAATCAGCTTTGCACAGACGACTTTGCCGGACACCTTGCGCACAACTGCAATCTTTCGCTGAAAGCCATTATGGGCATTGCCGGCTACGCGAAAATCCTCTCCATGAAAGGGGAGGAGGAAGAAGCGGAAAAATACATGGGCATTGCCCGTGAAATGGCACAAAGCTGGACAGTCCGCGCTGCCAATGAGGACGGAAGCTTCCGCCTTGCGTTTGATAAGCCCGGCACCTTCAGCATGAAATATAATATCATATGGGATAAGCTGTGGGGAACAGGACTTTTTGCGCCGAGTGTGCTTTATTCCGAGTTTTGCAGCAATAAAAAGCACATAAACGCCTACGGGATGCCGCTTGACAACCGCAGAACCTACACAAAATCAGACTGGCTTGTGTGGACGGCGGCTATGGCACCGACGAAAGAGGAATTTGAAGAATTTATCGCGCCGCTGTGGAACGCCTATAACCTTTCACCGTCCCGTGTACCCATGACAGACTGGTATGACACTGTTACATCAGTTGTTGTGGGCTTCCGCAACAGAACCGTACAGGGCGGACTGTTTATCAAGCTGCTGGAAGGGCTTTTTTAAAAGGAGGCAGTTAATGACTCATCCTGACAGGAAAAAGGCAAAACGGTATGACAACCCCGGCAGATGCAAGCTGTTTACGGACACGGTGTACAGCGGTGAATCGGATGACGCCGGAAAGCTTTTTGATATTCTTGACAAATGCAGCCATATGTTTGACCCGGCGGAAAATGAGTTTATTCCGCTTATCGGTGATTTGCACGGACACAGCAGTTTTTCAGACGGCTCTTGTGACCCGGAAAAATTTTATCCGCGCCTTAAAAATGAGGCGAAGCTGGATTTTGCCTCCCTTACCGACCATGACCACGGCGGTGTGGGAAGGCCGGAGCTTTGGATGGGTTCTCCGTCAAAGTGGGACAAAATAAAGCAGCTTGCCGAAAAATACTATGTGCCCGGCAAATTTACAACCATTCTCGCTTATGAAAGGGATTCATACCCGTTTTACAACAATATGATTCTGTATTTCAACAGCCATAACGCCGACATGGTGCGCGGTGAGCGCGACGGTGAAATTACCGAACGGGAGCTGAAAGATTTACTGAACCGCGATGATGTGATAACGGCACCGCATGATACATACTATCTTTCTTCCGGCGCGGATTTGTCACATATACCGTTGGAGCTGATGACCCCGTTTATAGAGGTTATATCGCGCGGTGACGCGGCTGAATATATGGGAAACCCGGCTTTCGGGGAAAAATATTGCTGTGAAGGCGGTTTCTGGCAGGACGCGCTGCGCCGCGGTGCGGAGATGGGCTGTATAGGCGGCTCCGATGACCACGGCGGACAGGGCGGTATGATACTTGACAGACCTTATCCGTTCAATTACCCGGGACTTACCGGCGTGTGGGCAAAGGAAAACACGGTGGAGGGTATTTTTGAGGCACTGAAAGCCAAAAGAACCTTTGCGTTTATGGGCGGCAGGGTTACGGTTGATTTTCGCGTTAACGGTCATTATATGGGCGAAAAAATATCACGCGGAACGGACGGAGAGCTGCATATCCGGTTCAGCGTGAAAGCGGATGCCCCCGTAAAAACGGTAACACTTGTGAAAAACTGCCGCAATTATATGCTGTTTAACGGCATAAGCAGCGAATGTGTTATTGACTACTGTCAGGAAACGGAAAAGGACAGCTATTATATCCGTGCGGAGCTTTCGGACGGACGGTTTGCCTGGTGCAGTCCCGTATGGGTTACAGAATAGTAGGGGACGATGCCCACATCGTCCCGAATTACATACCAATTGATACCGTAGGGGACGATGCCCAACGCGCCCTACGGAATACCGGCACGGCAAATTTTATATCGGACATTTTCGTAGTACCTTGTACCAACTAAAGCTTTACAACACTCGGACTGTCGGAGATGTCAACCCATATAAAAATAAAGTTTAAATTGATACAGCATAGTAGGGGAGTGCATTGTGCTCCCGTCGAAGCCTGACCGCAAGCAGCAAACAAAAACGCAGGATTTTACACACGGCTTAACACAAAAATATGAAAAGCCTTCAACCGTTCATGTGATGAATTGTTGAAAAATAAAAACGGGGCTGTGATGAAACTATTTTGTTTCATCACAGCCTCTGTCTTTGTTTCTTCTGAAGCTCATTCTCGGCGTTACCTTTGTTTTCAGCGAACCGAAAACATATACCGAGGCAAGAAAATCCGCCATATCCTCCGGCTCGATTTTCATGCCGTTATAAAACCATTCGAGAATTGAATACAGTATGCCCGAAACGGCAAAGGTGGTCAGATAATATCTTGAGTCCGTTTCGGCATATACTGTCATGGAATTCGGTATAACCTTTTCAACCTCACGCCTTATTTTTGTGAAAAGGTCGTTGTTGCAGCCGTTGTTTGTTACAAACCGGCAGATTTCCTTGTTGTCCTTGCAGAATTGCAGAAAGCGGCGCACATATCTTCTGAATTGCTCCGGACTGGACAGCTCAGTGTCGGGAATAATCATTTCTTCATAGAACTTTTCGTAAATCTCATCCTGTATCTGTTTCATCATATCGTTGATGTCTTCATAGTAAAAATAAAATGTGGAGCGGTTTATACACGCTTCATTTACTATTTCGGTGACAGTTACCTTATCAATGCTTTTGGTTTCGATAATTCTGAACAGTGCTTCACGGATGCTTGCTTTTGTTTTCAGTATTCTTTTATCATTTTCATTTGACGGCTTGCGTCTTCTTGCGGTAGTCTGCATTTGTCCTTATCTCCATAATCCGATATTGAAAAACATATGTGTCGGATAACATACAATATCCGACACGCTTGACGGAAATATAATAATTATGCATATATTATAACGAAAAAACTCCGAATTGTCAACAAAAACAGGCGTTTATTTTATTTTTGATTGTAAAAAAAATATCCGACACTTTGAAATAATAATGTGCAATATTGGATGAAAGACATGATGTGTTGAATATATTCGGGACATTTAAGCCTGTATTTTTTAAATTTGTTTTAACAAAATA
>JAKSQS010000231.1 GCA_024404055.1 Clostridia bacterium
CACACAGAAAATCCTCTGCCTTTCGGGTGAGCTGTTCTGTGAGCTTGCATACGGCGGATATTCCACAGCGGAGGAAAGCGCCACCGGCAAGGGACCCGAAATCAACCCCGTTCCGCTTATTGAAATCGTCAATGACGAAAATCTTATTATCTGCGGCGTTACAAACGGTATGACGGGTTACATAATTGCCCCCAACGACTTTATCAGAAGACCTGACGAATGCTGTCTTTCCGACACGAAGGACCGTTTTGACAGAGGTCATTATCACGAAACAAATTCCATTTCCGTTCGCTGCGGCGGCATTGTGGCAGATACCTTAAAGGAAATGTATGAAGCATAAAAGAAAAACGAGGACTTCAATATGGATAATTTCAAAGAAAGCCCCCTGATATACGGCTTGGCAATCGCCGTGGTGCTTTTTGTCACGGTGCAGTCACTTTTCTTCATGGTAAAGGCATGGAAAAGAGGAAAACAGCTCGGTATCGAAAAGGAAAAGATGAAGGATACGGTTATTTCAAGTGTACTTTTCACCATCGCTCCCGCTATTTCCATTCTTGCAACCGTGCTTTCACTCGCATCCGCCCTCGGTCTTGTTCTTCCGTGGATAAGGCTGACGGTTATAGGAAATCTCGCATATGAAACCGTTTCCGCAACGGAGGCATTAAATGCCATCGGTACATCGTTTACCACAGGTGTCAGAAATGTGTCGGAATTTTCAACCGTTGCGTGGGTTATGACAATAGGCGCATCCTTCCCCCTTGTGCTTCTTCCGATTTTCTGTAAAAAGCTTCATAAAACCATGGGTAAGCTTACAACAAAAAACGAGAAAGCTTCAAAACTTGGTGATGTACTCGGTGCAGCCGCTTTCATCGGTATTATGGCGGCATTCGTTTCACAGGCGATAGCGGGCAAAAACGCGGATTTTTCTGCCGGTGTCCTTTCAGTAGCAACGCTTGCCTCGGCTATGATTTTCACCGTCGCGCTTGATTATCTTTGCAGAAAAAAGAAGCTTGAAAAGCTTTCGGCGTTCGTTCTGCCCGTTTCCATGTTCGGCGCAATGGGCATAGCGATACTCATTCATCAGCTTCTTCCGGCTGCTGCCGCGATTACATGGAGGTGACGCAGATGAACAAAAACAAAGCATATATTGACAGAGTACACACATGGGGACGCATCTGGTCGGTAACGGCATTGCTGGTGCTGCTTTGCGTGCCTTTAGGTATCTCCGTCTATTACAATGTCTGGCCGGAGGCAAAGGTGCTTCTTAACGCCCTGAAAGCCGTTATACCGATTTACTGGGGCACCGCCGTTATTGAGGTCAGCACCTACACGCCCCTGCTCGGTGCAGGCGGAACATATCTTTCATTTGTGACCGGCAATATTTCCAATCTGAAAATGCCCTGTGCTTTTTCAGCCATGGAAAGGGCTGATGTAAAAAGCGGCAGTGAAGAGGGAGAAATCGTCTCAACGCTTGCCGTCGGCGCGTCTGCAATAACCACAACAGTCATCCTTGCGGTCGGCGTGCTCGCGTTCACCCCGTTCATCGGAAGTCTTACGGCAGAGGGCTCATTTTTCAAGCCTGCCTTCGACAATGTTCTTCCAGCCCTTTTCGGTGCGCTTTTAGCGTCATATTTTGCAAAGCATTGGCGGCTGACGGTTTTGCCGATTATCGCCGGAACAATAGTATATATCTTTACCCCGGCTCTTCCCACGGGCACAATGATATTCGTGACAATCGTTGCAAGCATCGGCGGCGCACTGCTTATGCTTAAAACCGGTCTTGTCGGAAAAGAAAAAAACAAATAATCTAACCTTTTAAGGAGCATATAACAATGGATAAAGGTAAATTTTATATCACAACAGCCATAGCCTACACCTCACGCAAGCCGCACATCGGCAACAGCTATGAAATCGTGCTTACAGACTCAATAGCCCGTTTCAAAAGACTTCAGGGCTACGATGTGTTTTTCCTCACGGGTACCGATGAACACGGTCAGAAAATTGAGGAATACGCAAAGCAGGCAGGCGTAACTCCCAAAGAATATGTTGACAAGGTCGCGGGAGAAATAAAAGGCATTTGCGACACGCTCAACACCACCTATGACCACTTTATTCGCACCACAGATGATTATCACGAACGCGCGGTGCAGAAAATTTTCAAAAAGCTGTATGAACAGGGTGATATTTACAAGAGCGAATATGAGGGTATGTACTGCACACCCTGCGAATCCTTCTGGACGGCAAGCCAGCTTGTTGACGGCAAGTGCCCGGACTGCGGCAGAGAATGCAAGCCCGCAAAGGAAGAGGCTTATTTCCTGCGCCTTTCAAAATATCAGAAGCAGCTTGAAAAATATATCGAGGACAACGAAAACTTTATTTATCCCGAAAGCCGCAAAAATGAGATGCTGAACAATTTCATCCGTCCCGGTCTTCAGGATCTCTGCGTTTCAAGAACCTCGTTCAAATGGGGCATTCCCGTTGATTTTGATGAAAATCATGTTGTATATGTATGGGTTGACGCACTTTCAAACTATATCACCGCTTTGGGCTACGACCCGGACGGCAGCGGTGAGCTGTATAAAAAATACTGGCCTGCTGATGTGCATATCATCGGCAAGGACATAGTAAGATTCCACACAATTTACTGGCCGATTATGCTTATGGCTCTCGGTGAGCCGCTGCCAAAGCAGGTTTACGGACATCCGTGGCTGCTTTTCGGGACGGACAAAATGAGTAAATCCAAGGGCAATGTTATTTATGCAGATGACCTTGTTAAGGATTTCGGCGTTGACGCGGTAAGATATTATCTGTTAAGCGAGATGCCGCACGCCTCCGACGGCTCTATTTCCTATGAGACCATTATCGAAAGATATAATTCGGACCTTGCGAACACTCTTGGCAACCTTGTCAACCGCACCGTTGCCATGACACACAAATATTTCGGCGGCGTTATCCCCGCCCCCTGCTGCCCGGAGGATATTGACAGTGAGCTTTCCGCCTTTGCCGCACAGACGCTCCAAAAGGTTGACAGCGCGTTTTCGACCTATCACATCGCGGATGCGGCAGGTGCTGTTATGGATTTAGCCAAACGCTGCAACAAATATATTGACGAAACAACG
>JAKSQS010000232.1 GCA_024404055.1 Clostridia bacterium
GCATAGCTGTCCGTCATGCCGGAAATGTAATCTCCGGCAGCCCTTTCCGCGCCGTCATGCCACGCTATCTGCAAATATTCGTTTGGCAGCTCGTCCGTATGCACGGCAAAATATTCATAAAGCCGCTGAACAAGCTCAACAGCCTTTGACTCCTCGCCCTTGCAGACCGGGTTTGTATATACATTTTCAAACATAAAGGCGTGCAGCGTATCAAACGCCCACTGCTCGTCCTCACCCATAGCAGGCTCGTCAACCGTGTTTTCAATCACGGATTTAACCATTTTGTTTATTCTTTTGCTTTTGCTCGTTCCGAGAATTTTCAGCACATCCGCCGGAATGTCGCGCTCTGTGATAACCGCGCCGCGCACCGCATCGTCAATATCGTGATTTATATACGCGATTTTATCGGCAAGGCGCACAAGCCTCCCCTCAAGCGTCTGCGCTTCGGTACCCTTAGTGTGGCAGAGAATACCGTCACGCACCTCATATGTCAGGTTCAGTCCCCTGCCGCCCTCAATCACATCAACCACGCGCAGGCTTTGCTCATAGTGCCTGAAGCCGCCGTCCATAACGCTGTCAAGTGCCCTTTCTCCGGCATGACCGAACGGAGTGTGCCCCAAATCGTGTCCGAGGCTCACCGCTTCAATAAGGTCTTCATTGAGCCGCAGAGCCCTTGCAATGGTTCTTGCAATCTGCGTAACCTCAAGCGTATGGGTAAGCCGGGTGTGATAATGGTCGTTTTCCGGGGATAAAAACACCTGCGTTTTATGCTTTAAACGGCGGAAGGAATCGCAGTGGATAATTCTGTCCCTGTCGCGCTGATAGGCGGTGCGAACCTCGCATTCCTCCTCGTCACGCAGTCTTCCGGCAGTGTCCGCGCATTTTTTTGCCCTGTCACATAAAATCAGCTTTTCGTTTTCAAGCGTACGCTCTCTTATACTGCTCATAATCCACACTCCGAAGCATTCTCAATATATTATACTTAAATTGTGCGGTTTTCCCTTTAAAAATTTTGAAAAAATTAAAAATATCCCGTCGAAGAGTAGCCTTCACCCGTGATTTCCGCCGTAAACCGTCCGCAGCTCAGCTCCGTGAGCTGATGCTGTAAAGCAGGCAGAGCATCCTTAGGCACGGTCATATACACCTCCACACCGTCCGAAAAAACAGTGTCATCAACACTGCCGGAGCACTGCGCCGCTATCGCCGGTATTCTGCCGTAAAAGCCGTAGTCACAGCTTATTTTAACATGGGCGCAGAGGCTCATAATAATCCTTTCGCCCTCACTGACGGCAAGAGATGCCGTTTCGCCGTAAGCCTTGACAAGTCCGCCGGTTCCCAGCAGCGTGCCGCCGAAATACCGGGTGACAACAATGGCGCAGTCCGTAATATCGGGCTTTGAAAGCACCTCAAGCACGGGCAATCCCGCCGTGCCGGATGGCTCTCCGTCGTCGCTGTAACGGCTCATATTGTCCTTTCTGACCCTGTAAGCATAAACATTGTGCGTTGCGTCCCTGTGCTTTGCGCGTATATCATTTATAAATTCAGTTGCCTCCTCAGCCGAATGAACCGGTCTTGCGTACCCGATGAAACGCGAACGCTTAAATTCAAGCTCACACACCGAGGCGTGTTCTATTGTTTTATATTCCATAAAATAATCCCTGTTCTGTCAAGCAAAAATAAACGAAAACAAGGCGGTAAAGAATACCGCCTTAAATTTTCCGTCAAAAAAATTATTTCTTTGCTGTGAGATTGAAACGCTTGTTGAATCTGTCAACGCGTCCGCCGGTATCTACAAGCTTCTGCTTGCCGGTAAAGAACGGATGGCAATTTGAGCAAATATCCACACGCACATCCTTCTTTGTTGAGCCTGTTTCGATAACTGCGCCGCAGGCACATCTCACCGTTGTCTGCTCATACTTCGGATGAAGTCCTTCTTTCATTATTTTCACCTCTGTCCATTACAATTAACGAGTGGTATTGTATCATAAATATTTTTGTTTTGCAATAGTTTTATAAAAAAATATTCATTAAGCAATAATTCTGCCGTAAACACATAATTTACGGCAGAAAAATGATTTAATTTGTTGTTTTTGCTGAATGATTATGCCGCGTCGGGAACAACATCCGGTGTAACATCGTCTTCAACCGGAGTCTGCTCTTCCGGTGTGTCTGCACCGTTCATAAGACCGGTAACGAAATCAACAACATCCTGTACATCAATGATGCCGAGCTTAATAAGTACCATGCCGATTTTGAGAGCAATTTTAGCAATGATTTTAATTATCTTTGCCGCACCCTTAACCTGCCACATGGGAAGGTCTTCAAGGTCTTCAAGGGAAATGTTGCTCAAATCAATGCCGCCTGCCGTTTCGCTTGTTTCGTCCTGAGGTATCTCATCACCCTCCGCCATTGCCACGAAAGCAACACTGCCCATGGAAAGGGTCATAAGAACCGCCAAAAGAACCGCTATGAACTTTTTCATTTTTGTATCCTCCTTATATTTGGTAATTAAAGTATAATACCGAATTTTGTAAAAGTCAATGCACAATTGTGAATATAAAATAAAAAAAGATTGCGAACGGCAAGCCGAAAAGCAATCGTCCCGAATTACATACCAATTGATACCGTAGGGGACGATGCCGCCGAAGCAGGTCTCAAGCAGCAAACAAAACCACTCATTTAATACACAGTGCCACATATCAACCGTATCTTCTTCAAAGACGGAACAGAAATATAAAAAAAGAAAAAGCACAGCAAAGATAATTCACTGTGCTTTTTCTTTAAATCGGGCAGGTCAGGACGAACAGACTGCCTATCATTACAAAGGCAATGTCCGGGTTCGCCTGTGACGCCAATGGTGATCCATCGGGGAATCGAACCCCGGACACCTTGATTAAAAGTCAAGTGCTCTACCGCCTGAGCTAATGGATCATAGGTAAGCAACGAATAGTATTCTATACGAAACGCGCTTAAATGTCAAGGGCTTTTTTGAATTTTTCTCAAATTTTTTCAAAAAAGTCCGGCGGCAGAGATCGGTCTTTCGTTTTAAAGATGCAGGATGCTTTGAA
>JAKSQS010000233.1 GCA_024404055.1 Clostridia bacterium
ACGTCTGATGACCTCACGTGAGCGCGCGACCTTTTCAAGCTCTTCATCGCTGACTTCAAGATTAAGTGTGCGCTTGCTTGTTGAATAAGTGACAATGTCGCCGTTCTTAACAAGGGCGATTGCGCCGCCCAATGCTGCCTCGGGCGAAACATGACCTATTACACCGCCCCTTGAAAGTCCGGAAAAACGGCCGTCGGTAACAAGTGCAATGTCCTTATCCATGCCCATACCGCACATAAGCGCGGTAAGCATAAGCATTTCCTGCATACCGGGTCCGCCCTTTGGTCCCTCATATCTTAAAACGATAACATCACCGGGCACTATGTCACCGAAAATAAGTCCGTTAAGTGCCTCCTGATGGCTGTTGAACACCTTGGCAGGACCTGAATGCTCAAGCATATTCGGGTCAACGCCCGCCGTTTTTATCACCGCGCCGAGAGGGGAAAGATTGCCGTAAAGTACGGCAAGTCCGCCTTCGGGTGAATACGGGTCGTCAAATGTATGTATAACGCTGCGGTCGAGTACCTCGGCGTTTGCAACATTTTCGGCAATTGTTTTACCTGTTACCGTGTACTGGTTGCCGCTTATATAGCCTGCTTCAATAGACTGCTTTATAACCGCAGAAACACCGCCGGCATATTCAAGGTCAACCATAAGATGACTGCCGGACGGAGAAAGTCTGACAATGTGCGGTGTTTCACGGCCGATACGGTCAAAATCGTCAAGCGTGATTTTTATTCCCGCCTCATGCGCAAGCGCTGGAAGATGCAAAGCTGTATTGGTTGAACAGCCCAACATCATATCAAGCTTTATTGCATTATAAAATGATTCCTTCGTCAGAAAATCAGAGGGCTTTACATCGTATCTTGCAAGCTCAACCGCTCTCATGCCGGAACGCTTTGCCATATGGTATCTTTTTGCGTTTACTGCCGGAACAGTGCCGGTGCCGGGTAGTGACATGCCGAGTATTTCCGTCATGCACGCCATGGAATTTGCCGTAAACATACCCTGACATGAGCCGCAGGTTGGACAAACCTCATCTTCATACGCACAGTATATTTCACTGTCAAGATTACCTGCAATGACCTGACCTGCGCATTCGGCTATGTTCTGCACATCCACACGCTCTCCCTTGTAGTTGCCGGGGAGCATGGGTCCTTCCGTTACAACGATAAACGGAATGTCAAGGCGCAGAGCGCCCATTATCATGCCGGGAATAATTTTGTCGCAGCCACACACGAGCACAAGCGCGTCGCAGATATGTGCTTTCGCCATGGTTTCAACGCTGTCCGCGATAAGCTCACGGCTGGGGAGAGAATATTTCATGCCGTCCGTGCCCATTATCATGCCGTCGCATACGCCGATGGTTGAAAATTCAACCGGCGTGCCGCCGCCCATAAGAATGCCGTCTTTAACAGCCTGTCCTATTTTGTCAAGATTTGAGTGCCCGGGGAAAAAATTGGAATATGAATTGCAAATGCCGATGAACGGACGGTAAATCTGTTCATCTGTAAGACCTGCACCCTTCATCAGCGAACGCGCACTGACTTTTGTTTCATCGCTTTTAAGTTCATAGCTTCTGTATTCGTCTTCGTCAAGCGGTTTTTTCCTTATCATACATTAAACTCCTTTTTGATGAAATATTATTCATATATTAAGCCGTATAAACAACAAAATCAACCGATATTGTGGTATATTCAACGAAAATTTTCTTTATGTTAAATATCTGTTCATTATTTTGATTTTATTATATATATATGCTGTATTGTAAAAAAGAAAGGAGCGTACATATGACAGGTATAGGCAAATGGCAGGGCAATGTGAATATTCAGATTCTGCGTTTCAGTGGGGACGTTTTTATCACGATTGAGGATAATAACGGCGAATATGCGGTAGATATTAAGCTTCCGCCGCAGCTTGAAAAGGTTAAACTGAATTTTTCATCCATTGAGGAAACGGGCGATAACGGACTTAAGGGCAAGGGCAAGCTTCTCACCCCGGCGGGCAGAGAGCTGAATTTTGAAGCCGGTGTTGAATTTGACGGCGATGATATGACGGGCTATCTGAAAATAGCCATTGCAAACATCAAAATCAAGAACGGACACAGAATTGCATAAAGTCTTATAGTCAAGACCCCGAGCGGAAAAATTTTCCGTTCGGGGTCAATATCTTAATATTCCACAACAATTGCATCCTTTTTGCACTTTTCGGCGCAGGCACCGCAGCGTATGCATTTGCTTTGGTCAATATCAAAGGGCTCTTTGATTTTTCCGTGAGCCGCGCCGGGTATACAGGCGCGTGAGCAAAGGGAACAGCCTATGCACTTATCTTTATTGATAGTAACTTTTTTGATTTTTCTGTGACCGGCTGCCGGATGAATTGCACTGTTGGGGCAGATGTTTTCACACTGACCGCAGCCGAAGCATTTTTCTTTGTCAATTGTGTATTTCTGTTTTGCGCTGTCGAGTGCGCAGGGAATATCGAAAAGGCAAATTACGGCGCAGGCACCGCAGCCGAGACACTTATCTCTGTCAATTTCAAAAGCCATTTATTTCACTCCTATCGCTTATTAACCGCCGGAGGCGGGGGAGAGAAGCCATACCTCGTCTCCCGTGTTGAGGGCGCGCCGTTTGCTTGAGCAGCGCTCGCCGTTTATGTACACAATTGCATCCTTGACCGAGAGCTTTGCCGGGTGCTCAAGCTCGGGGTTTGCCTTTTTGTTTTCTGCGTAAACCGCATCAACTCTTTTGTTGAGACTGTCAAAAATATCGCTGACCTTTGCAATGTCAATTGTTTCCTCGGCAAGATGCGTGTCCATGCGAAGCACGCCGAAAAGCTTTACATTAACCTTTGACATTATTTGTACGCCTCCTTAACGGCAGCGTCATATACGCTCCTGTCAATTTTTATGTTGAGGGACTGAAGTCTGTGCCATGTGGGTATTCCGTCCGTCCAGCCCCTTGCTCTGTTATATATCTTCTTCATTTCCTCAAGAGGAACCTTTGTTTTGGGATTGTTCGGATCCTGCAATTCGTCTGTCAGACGCTTGGGCAGCTTGTC
>JAKSQS010000234.1 GCA_024404055.1 Clostridia bacterium
AATTTGGAAGACAACTGCCGTCTGTGGTTCAAGGGCCACAGGGACGGACAGACCGCATATGTTGAGGTCTCTCTTTTCGGCAGTGCGTCAGATTCACAGTATGAGCGCATGACCGGGGCAATAACCGAAATAATAGGTTCTGAGCTTTCAATACCCGCAAACAGGATATATGTTAAGTATGAAGAGGCTTCAACATGGGGCTGGAGCGGAAGTAATTTTTAACGGGAGAAGTTAAAATGAGCAAAAAATTATTCAGACTGTTATCGGCACTGCTTGCGGCAGTGATGATTTTTTCATCGCTTCCGTTCAGCGCAAGTGCAAAGCAGACGGGATTTACATCAAAGGATTTTCTGACCTGTGAAGGGAATAACATCTATAATGCAATTGGCGAAAAAATCAGGCTTAAGGGCGTTAATCTCGGCGCATGGATGATTTTTGAGGACTGGCTTTGTCCGTATGAAGAGGCAACAGACCATTATGATGTGCTTGAAACGCTGATAAAGCGCTTCGGAACCTCAAAGGCGTATAAGCTGATGAACACTTATATGGATAACTTTATAACGGAAAAAGACCTTGATAACATTAAATCAATGGGCTTTAACTGCGTGAGAGTTCCGTTCTGGTACCGTAATTTTTATTATAACGACAGCGGCAAAAAAATACTTGACGCAAACGGAAGCTGGGACTTTTCAAGGCTGGAATGGATAGTGAAAAAATGCAGTGAAAGGCGAATTTATGTTATTCTCGACCTGCACGGAGCACCGGGCTTTCAGAATATTGCGGAGCACTGCGGCAAGGCGAACGACTGCCGCCTGTTTGACGATACGCAGGAGGGTGAGAATTTCCGCGTAATGACGGAGCAGCTTTGGAAAGCCATCGCGAAAAAATTCAAGGGCAATCCCGCCGTTGCCATGTATGACCTGCTTAATGAGCCGTCGTGCGATGTAACGGGTGAAGAGCTGACAAGGCGCAAAAACAATACCATGATATACACGCGCCTTTATGACGCGGTAAGGTCGGTTGACCCGAAGCACATAATCACTCTTGAATGTGTGTGGACTGCTGCCGCATTGCCGATGCCCGATACAATGAACTGGACAAATGTTGTTTATCAGCTCCATTTTTATAAAAATACAAACATTCTTTTTGACCTTGATGTTATTCTTGCAAGGCTTTATCTGCGCGGAGTTCCGCTGATGATGGGCGAATTTTATCCGCACGGCAACGCCACATGGTCAAACTTTTTCTCTGTAATGAACCTTTTCGGATACAACTGGATGACCTGGACATACAAGGCGTGCGGACACGGAATGTGGGAAAGTGACCGGTGCCTGTACGGCAGCAAAAACGGCTTTGAACGCGCAAAGGTGAAAACCGATTCATATAAGGAAATAGCAAGAAAATGGGGCACCTGCATAAGAACGGAAAAAGGATATGTTAACACGGGGCATATTGATACGGTAAAAAGGTATTTATAAAAGCCAGAGGAATAGCACCTGTTACATCTGTATTTTTTTCGGGAATTTTTTCTTCAAACTTGCTTATAACATCAGCCTTTCTTATTCACATAAACATCAAAACGGAGTTACCGTTTCGGCAACTCCGTTGATTTTTCCTTTGCGTGGTAAAGAATAAATATTACAGTAACAGCTTGAAAAATTCGGAATAGTATGCTAATATAGTAGAACTTTCTACTATCGGAGGTAAAATATGGATTATCAGACTCTTAATTTGTTGTTTAGGTGCAACAAGGAGTTCAGTCACGGCAAAATCCGTATGCAGGAGCTTTCAGACACGGAATGTATGATTTGCTCATACATCTATTCTCACGAAAGCTGTTCGCAGGACGATGTTTCCGTGGCACTCAAAACAGATAAAACAACCGTCGGTAAGGCTTTGGCTTCCCTTGAAAAGAAAAAGTGTGTTGTGAGAAATCAGGACACGGCGGATAAACGCTTCAAACGGCTTTCTCTTACTGCTGACGGGCATAAAAGGGTGTCAGAGCTTGTTGATATTCACAACAACTGGCTTAATGAAATTATGAAATGCCTGACAGAAGAGGAACAGAAAAATTTTGAAAACTACTGCAAACGGCTTCTTAACGCTGCCGAAAAGCTTTCGCGGAAATGAGGATGACATTATGATGAAGCACAAAGAAAAAACGCCTGCAATAGAATCCTTCAAGACTGATTCTATTCCGAAAATCGTTATAAAAAACAGTATTCCCGCGCTTATCGCAATGATGATGGTAATGGTATACAACCTTGCGGACACATTCTTTCTCGGACTTACTCACGATGATTTACAGGTTACTGCGGTATCATTCGCAACACCGCTGTTTATGATTTTTATGTCGCTGGGAACGCTGTTCGGCGTGGGCGGAACCTCCGTTATTTCCCGCGCTCTCGGTGAAGGCAAAACAGATTATGCAAAAAAAGCCTGCTCTTTCTGTATGTGGGCGTGCGTTGCGGTCGGTGCTGTTTTCATGGCGCTTATGTGGATATTTCTTGATGATGTTACCGTAATGCTCGGTGCAAGTGAAAACAGCGTCGGTCTTACAAAGGATTACCTGAGAATTGCAATAGGCTGCGGTATTTTTTCAATGATTTCCAATTGCTTTTCGTCTGTTGTGCGTACCGAGGGTGAAGCAATGAAAGCCATGACGGGAACGCTTATCGGAAATCTGCTTAATATGATTTTAGACCCGATTTTCATTCTCGGCTTAAAATGGGGCGTAACGGGTGCAGCGATTGCAACCGTTATCGGTAACGCCGTCGCGGCAGGATATTATATACTGTACTTTTTTAAAGGCAAGTCCGCACTCAGCATAAGCCCGAAATATTTTTCAATGAAAGACAAAATTCTTACGGGAGTTCTTTCTGTCGGTATTTCCGCTTCTCTCGCAAATCTGCTTGTGAGCCTTTCTTCAATCGTTGTTAATTCACAGCTTGCGAAATATCCCGACGGCGATATGATGGTTGCAGGCTACGGCGTAACCGCAAAGGTTATTATGATTGTAACCCTTATCGGCATAGGAATCGGAAGCG
>JAKSQS010000235.1 GCA_024404055.1 Clostridia bacterium
TATTTACGGCTTTATTGATTTTTTTATTTTCATTATATGCCTCGCTTCTGCCTGCCGCGCCTTTTCCCGCAACGGAAACAGAGCTTTTAAGCATGGCGGACACAATAAAGAAAAAGGAGCTTTCCGACACGGTTTATGCGGTGGATATATCAGCCTTTTCCGATGATGAACGCTATTCGGCAATTGCTTTGCAGGGTATTGTTGCAAAAACAAACCCATGTATATATATAAATTACGGCGGTGCATACAGCAAATATCTTGCCGAAATTGAAGAAAGCGGAAAAAATGTAATCAGAACTGATGAAAATGGAGAAAAGTGGACATATAAATCCCTTGTTAAGCAGTTCTTTGATTATATCGGTGACGGCGGATATACACTTTTTTCTTACAGCGAATATGCAGAAGGATTGAATGTAGCCACAAATTTTGCAACTGCCTTCGGATGGCTGCCTGTGCCGCAGTCGCTTAAGGAATCGGCTGAGGAATGCGGTCTTGTTTTAAAAAAAGACCTCACCGCGGAAAAATACGGAAATGCCTTTCAGCGGAAATATTTCCGTATGCTGAAGGATTATTTTGAAAAAGGTACGGTTGTTCATATCAATTATGACATGAAGGGACTGCGTGACCTTGCGATTGAACAGGGCTATTTCTGCTTTTATACCCTGAACGACATTCCCGGTGAAATGCTTATGCGTGAGGTACTGCGCTGGTCAGGAAAAAACACTTCGGTTTACGGCTGGTGCGAGCTTGAAAAAAAGACAGTAAAGATGATTTCAAGGATGGGCTGCCATATCAATCCTGCCGACCATTCGTATAATTGCAGTTATCTTTCCCTTCTTGAATGCGATTCATGCTTTAACAATCCGCAGGCAAAGGCATATACGGATGAAAGCAAGCATTATGCAACCCTTGTTTTTTCCGACGGAGACAACTGTCAGTGGATTCAAAACGGCTACGGAGAATACTATTCAACGGTAAGCAATTTCCCGGATGCAAAGGTGAGCTGGACATTTTCGCCGGTTTTAAAAAGCTTCTGCCCTCCGGCATATGAGTCCGCGGCAGCGGCGGCAAACGAAAACACCTGTTTTTTGTGCGGTCCGTCCGGCTTCGGTTACTGCAACCCGTCACGGTTTGATGCCCGTTCGCTTGAGCTGTTCAGCACGGAAACGGCATCGGCAATGCTGAAAAGCAATGAAAGAGTGCTCACGATACTTGACGACTATTCGGAAATTACGGAAGGTAAAATGGCTTGGTCGTTTGGCTATTTTTCACGCTTTGACAACATTGACGGCGGTATACTTTATCTTGACCCGGGCAGATATGAAGCCGGCAAGGGCAAGGTATGGTTTTCAAATGACAAGCCGTTTGCATCTGTTCGCCTTTCACTTTGGGCGGAAAACGGATACGACGGTGCAACCGATGAATGGATTAAGCAGCAGGCGGACGCCGTGAACGCTTATCCTGTTGACATACACAGCATTGACGGATATTCTGTGATATGTATTCATGCATGGACGATGAAGCCGGAGGCGATAAATAAATTTATCGGTATGCTGGATGAGCATATTGAGCTTCTTTCGGCTGATGATTTCATCTGCACGATGAAGGAAAACATACCGCATAAAACGGCAATGCCTGAATAAAATATAAATGAATATAAAAAGGGCTGTGATGAACTAAAAGCTTCATCACAGCCCTTAAAAAAGGAAATTATTCGTCCTTCTGTGCGAAAAAGTCTTTCAGCGCAGGATAAATCTTTCTGAAACGGGCGTATTTTTTTTCATAGAGCTCCGTGAGCCTTTCGTCAGGCTCAATGCTTTCGGATATTTCAACAAGCTTGCCGCAGGCATCCTGCACACTTGCATAAGCACCTGCGCCGACCATGGCGAGTATTGCTCCGCCGTAACCCGGACCCTGCTCTGTTTTTACCGTGTCAAGGCGTATTCCGAGAACATTTGCCATAATTTTTTTCCATAACGGACTTTTCGCACCGCCGCCGCAGATGTTGCTGGCGGTTATTTCAATTCCGAGCTCCTTTGCTTTTTCAAAGCTGTCGCGTATCGCAAACGCTACGCCCTCAAAAATTGCAAGAAGCAAATCCTCTTTTTTTGTATCCATGGTTATTCCCGTAAAGGTTGCTCTTGCGTTGACATCGTTTATCGGACTTCTTTCGCCCATAAGATAGGGGAGAAAGTACACATTGTTTCTGCCGAGCTTATCCCCGGATATGTTTTTTTCAATTGCCGAATAATCGTTTGTGCCGAAAATATCTTCCGTAAACCATTTGTTGCATGATGCCGCGGAAAGCATACAGCCCATAAGATGATAATTTCCGTCAGCATGGGCAAATGAATGCAATGCATTGTTTTTGTCAACGCCGAAATTATCACTTGAAATAAATATCGTTCCCGAGGTGCCGAGGGATATGTTGCATTTTCCGTTTCCTACTGTGCCCGTGCCGATGGCGGCAGCGGCATTGTCACCTGCTCCTGCAACGACTTTAACGCCGCTTAATGAAAATTCGTCCGCGATTTCTTTTTTCAGTTCACCTACAACATCACTGCTTTCATAAAGAGAGGGCAGCTGCTTTTCGTTTACACCGCAGATTTCAAGCATTTCCTTTGACCAGCACTTGTTTTTTACATCAAGCAGCAGCATACCCGAGGCATCGGAATAATCACATGAGTGAACGCCCGTCAGCTTGTATACGATATAATCCTTGGGCAGCATGATTTTTGATATGCGGCTGAAAAGCTCCGGCTCATTCTCCTGCATCCACAGAATTTTCGGCGCGGTAAAGCCGGCAAATGCAATGTTGGCTGTATAATCGGAAAGCTTTTCTTTTCCAATGGTGTTGTTGAGATATTCAACCTGCTTTTCGGTTCTTCCGTCGTTCCATAATATTGCCGGACGGATAACCTCGTCGTTTTCATCAAGCACAACAAGTCCGTGCATCTGTCCGCCTGTTCCGATACCCATGACAAGTGACGCGTCCTCAT
>JAKSQS010000236.1 GCA_024404055.1 Clostridia bacterium
AAACGGACTATAAGATCGCTGCTGAAAATTCTTTGCAGCGGCATATGGTCAAGCAGATTATGATGCATCATCAGTATAGGGTATCTGCCGTCATCATATGCTTTTTCAGCCTGCTTTAATACCCAGTTGGTTTTTTTTAGGCTCATACCGTCTTCGGTTGAAACAGTCGGGTCACAGCTGTCAAGCGCGATAAGCCTGTATTTTTCTCCGAGATTTGCGGTATAAGAACAATCGTTTTCGACTGTCTCAACAGCCTTATCATAGCCAAAATCAGAATATATTTTCTTAAACTGCGTTATATCCGTCAGACTGCCTTCACCAAGGTCGTGATTACCGTCGATAACAAAAACATCCTTGCCGGTTTTTTGTTCAAAATCGCGCAGCTTCCGGGCAACAATAAGGTGTTCTTCAGGGTCACTTCTGCCGTTATCAGCCATATCGCCGGAAATAAGAACATATTGAACATCGCTTTCGGCGCACTGATTGAGAAATTCATCAATAATAAACCCGCTTTGGTTTTCCATAGCGGCGCGTCTGTTGGCATAAAAAAAGATTTCATCATCAATATAATCCGTAAATTCTTCCGGCTGGTTATAGTGCAAATCGGATGCGACCGCAAATTTAAGGTCGCATCCGTTATTACTTGCCGAAACCGGAATAATTATGAAAGATAATAACACAGTGATGCACAAAATAACAGAAATTGCCTTTTTCATAATTAAACCTCTTTCTTAATTCACCATTCTCTTATTACCGTTGGGTCATCAATTATTTCGTCCATTCTGTTAAGGAACGGAACAATATCCGGGAAACCGCCGATTTTATGGTCAAAAAGAAGGGTAAAAGGTAAAATTTTTCTGTATTCAAGCTGTAATACGCCGTTTTCGTCTTTATATACTCTCTGCTCGTCACGCACACGGCAGAAAGCAAACACAGCCGTAGTCGGCGAAAGCACAGGCGATGTTGTCGCAAAGCCTCTGCCGGAATATATGCTTCCTACATCGGATACACATACGGTCCCCTCACCGATGTCATCCTTTGTAATAAGGTCCTCGCTCTTTTCGTTTTTTCTGTAAGCAAGTCTTGCTTTAAGCGGCGGAAATTTCAATTTTCCGGGTCCTACAACGCCGGCAATAGCCGTACATAAAGCCTGCAGGGGCTTACCCTGTTTGATAAGCTCTCCGAGTCTGTCTGCCGAAAGGTCAAACATAGACTCTTCGATTATTGTATTTGCAAGTCTTCTTTCCATGTCTTTGACATATGCCGCAAGCTCGTTAAGATTTTTGTTTCCTGCATCGTGAACAAGCAACGGCAGCATCCTTCCGTTCGGGAAGATAATCGGCATACTTACTTCAATTTTTTCTTTATATTCCAGCTTGCCGGTTGCCGTAAAAGGCTTATATGTCATATGCGCGTTAAGTATGGGTGCTGCTTTCAGACATTCGGCAACGATACGAAGCATAAGGGTATTGAAGCTGATTTTAAGCGGTCTGTCCCCTCTTTCATTCAATGCTTTATACTCTGACCAAAGCTCTGTTATATCTGCCTCATGCACAAAACCCGCAACAGGTATGGTTCTCTGTGAATTGGTAAGTGTATAGCCGGTTCCTTTCAGCAGAAAATCAAGATATTCGGTTTTATCCTTCAGCTCGTAAATGTGCCTTTCGTTAAAAATGTCTTTTCTTCCGTTTGCGTGATAGCCAAGCTTATACTTATCATATTCTTTCTCCATTTTAACCTCCGCAATCAAACCGGACCATATCCGATAGGATTTATTTTTTTATATAAATTGACTTTTTGCCGTCTCCTGAATCGGTGAGAGTCAGTGTGTTGCCATCGACAGAAAATGTAAAAGAACGCCTGATAACCCTTCCGTATATTGAAAAGCTCACAGTAAGACTGTCACCCGATACACTGTATGCGCCGTCATATGTGCCGTTGATCGGAATATTTACAACCGGAATGTTCAGATTAACATATGTAGCGGTTACAAGTCCGTCCTCATGGAACTCATATCCGCTCATTCCGGCTCCGTCCAACCATTTACCGATAAGCTCGCTCGCGTCAGACGCACTGACTGAGCCGGTTCCTTCTCTGACAAAAATAAAGCTGTTGCCTTCATTATCTGTAACGGTCAGTGAATTTTTACTTTGTATGCAAGAATATTTCTCCGTTTTCCTGCTGTCTGATACAGTATACTGAACCGTCAGTGTATCACCGTCAAAAATATAAATTCCTTCATAAGTGCCGGCAGGTACACCCGAAACAGAAGCATTGCTGTATTTTACGGAAAATTCACCATCGTTTCCGAATTTATAGGTTATACCGCTGTCACCGCACACCCATGAGCCTGCAAGCTCCGAATTATAAGAGGAAGAAACCGGTTCGGCAGTTGTAGTCTCCGGCGCGGAAGTTGTTTCTTCCGCAAAGGTTCTGATATAAACCGTATTTTTCATATCCTCAAGGTTGGTGAGCGTGAGCTGTGAATTGCTGATTTCAAACCGATATTTATTTGTAATGGTTGCCGTATATATTGAAAACGACATGGTTATTTCATCGCCGTTAACGGTATATGTACCGTTATATGTTCCGTTAACAGGAATATTGATAAGCGGAATGGTAACATTAACATATGTTATTTTAACTGTTCCGTTATCGAAAAATTCAAATCCGCTCATTCCCGCGCCGTCCGACCAGCTTCCGAGAAGTGCCTTTGAATCCGCAACTTCTGAAGCAGTTGTCGTTTCAGGGTTCTGCTGTGCGGCAGCGGTTGTCGCAGCAACGGATGTCACAGTATCGGTTGTCACAGCATCGGTTACAATCGGCTGTGTTTCTCCACCCGCCGTAACCGATGTATCGGAAACGACCTGTGAGGTTGTTTCTTCATTGCTGTCTTTTTTGAATTTTC
>JAKSQS010000237.1 GCA_024404055.1 Clostridia bacterium
TTCCCCTGCCGCTTTTCTTGACAGTGCTGTATGCTCCGGCGATGCGGTTACACGCCTGCCGTCTTTTCCGAGTGGCAGACAGGGCTGAAATTTGAATCTTGCGTATTTATCCATAAAACATTCTCCGTTTCTTTTTTTCTGATTATATCACAACCTTCGGAGCTTGAAAACCGTTTTTCGTAAAATTCATACCCCGTTTCCGTAATACAAAGCAAATTACTTCAACAATGTATTGCTTTTGCGGCAGTATTTGTGTATATTAGAATAAAGCTTTAAAACAAAAAGTGCGGAGGAAAGCACAATGAGTAATATTACATTTAAATTAAATAATGATGAAGCAATAATAGGACTTTGCGGACGGGTAGATTCAACAAATGCCGCAGACCTTGAAAACGGAATAAAGAATTATTTGAACAGCAATCCGCATACCTCTTTGACGGCAGACCTTGAAAAGCTTGAATATATTTCAAGCGCGGGCTTAAGGGTGATTTTGCGTCTTTGCAAGGATGAGAAAAAATTCTGTTTGATAAACGCTTCAAGCGAAGTGTATGAAATTCTTGAAATGACGGGTTTTACGGAGATGATACCCGTCAAAAAAGCATACAGAAGGATTTCGGTTGACGGCTGTGAGATTATAGGCCGCGGAGCCATGGGAACGGTGTACAGGCTTGATGAAGATATAATCGTGAAGGTTTATAACGAATCCGTTTCACCCGATGACATAAACAGAGAGCGCGAGCTTGCAAGAAAAGCGTTTGTTCTCGGCATACCGACGGCAATTCCGTTCGATGTTGTGAAGGTCGGAAACGCTTACGGCTCCGTGTTTGAGCTGCTGAAAGCCAAATCCTTTGCGGAGCTGATTATCGCGGCTCCCGCTGAGCTTGACAAATATATTGACCTTTCCGTTGAGCTGATGAAAACAATTCATTCGACGGCAGTCAGGGAAAATGACTTGCCTGCGTTTAAAAACAAAGCCGTCGGCACCGCACAAAAGCTAAAGGCCTTTCTGCCTGCCGACAAAGCGGAAAAATTCAGAAAAATGGCGGAAGCTATTCCGGATACAAACACAATGGTCCACGGCGACCTGCACATAAAAAATATTATGATGCAAAACGGCGAAATTCTGCTGATAGATATGGATACCCTCGGCAGAGGACATCCGGTTTTTGAGTTTGAAGCTATATTTCAAGCGTATATCGCATACAGCGAAATAGACAAAAACAACACCTGTGACTTTTTCGGAATCAGATATGAGACAGCCGAAAAAATATGGAAGGAAACCCTGCGCAGGTATTTCCGCGATAAGGATGAAGCGTATATTGCAGAAATTTCCGACAAAATAAGCCTTCTCGGGTATGCTTCGCTTTTCTGCTGGTTTATCGGCGAAAACGCGAACCCCGAGGGCTATGAAAAGGCTCTTACGGACGCATACATGAAACGCATTCTTGAGCTTATTGACAAGGTTGACGGATTTGAATTTGAATGAAGCATGAAAGCCAAAGGCTTTCAGTTACGGTATGTATCTTGAATCAGCCCTTGAAAATATTGATAAAATGCCTCAGTCAACTTTTGATGAAATCGTTGAAAAATATGTTCAAATGAATATAGCCCGCCCGTAAGGCATCGACCGCAGTTATTACTACGAGGGCTATACAACATTCAAAACCGAAGAGCTTCTGTAAAATCGAATATATATCAACCCCCCTGAAATCGGCAAATTCAGGGAAGTGTTTATGTTACCTTCTTTCATACTGCAAGGTTAAGTTAAAGGCATATAAAACTTTTTATTTCACGGTTATTCTTCCCTGAGGGGCGGCGTATCTGCTGTCAACGGTACCGCCTAAGCCGTCAACAAGATATGACACCAAAGCATCCACATCTACCGAAAAATCGTTGCTCAGCACGGTGCAGCCGTCAAAGGCTGTATGCCCGTCTCCATGTTCGAGAATTAAGTATGCCGTACCTGCAACAATATATTCTTCATTCATATCAAGGGGAACCTGGCTTCCGTCTTTCTCAACCATAATATCTTTAACTCTTCTGTCGCCGCTTACCCCTGTAAACATAAAATTCTCGTCCGTTTGAACAGATGAAGGAACAGAGGTATCTACTGTATATTTAAGTCCCGAAACCTGAATAAATCCTCCGAATTCTCCTACTGCATTGGGTCCGTCGCTGTATTCCGACTGTGTATTTTTGTATGCAAATTCCAAAGCATCCGCAATTTGCTGACCGGTTACCTTTACCTTGCACAACTGATTTCCGTACGGGACAACCGACAAAAGATTTTTGTATGTTATGTCACCGATATTGATTTTATCTCTGACACCGCCGCCGTTTGCAATGCCGATATCGGCTTCACCTGCATATCTGTATGCATCTGCAACAAAATCTCCGCAGTTTGTTTCTCTGGTTCTGACCATTCTGGTTCCCGACTCATCACTGATACTTAAAAGATAATCGGTTTTTCCGACCTTTTGGTTTGTTTTTTCATCAATATCTTTGTTTTTACTGTCAATAACAGCCTGTACCTCGGCATCCTTTTCCTTATATTCTTCGGCAGATATAAGAGTATTTGACAGTTCACCGTCAGAGCTTATTTCAAGTCTGCCCATATTTTCAAGCTTTGTACCTGTTGAAGCTATTAAAACATTTTCGCCTTTTTTATTCTTGACATCGGTATTGTATGTCACATGAGAATGGGCATCAAGAACAGCATCAATTCCGACTGTTTCGGCTGCTAATTGAGATGCCGTATACGGTTCATCCCCGGCAGTGCTTCCGAGATGAGAAAGAACGACCACATAATCGGCACCCTTTGCTCTGGCTTCAAGAACATTTTTCTGAACCTCAAAAAAAGTATCGGAAGAAAATGTATACA
>JAKSQS010000238.1 GCA_024404055.1 Clostridia bacterium
GAAAGTTTTCTGCCCGACATAACATTGGAGTCAAGATAAACGGGATAAACGGGGTCGGGAATTAAGATGTTATTATCACCGAGAATGTCAACAATATTGCCCACATCGGTTTTTGCGCCGTCGCTTGCAAAAATTTCATCCGTATCAAGCTTCACTCCGAATGACGCGTAATGCCGCGCAATGGCTTCACGCAGAAAATCATATCCGTATTCGGGCGCGTAGCCGCGGAAGGTTTTGCTGTCTGCCATTTCGTCCGTTGCCTTGTGCATTGCCTCAATAACACATTTGGTCAGCGGCAGGGTAACATCGCCTATGCCGAGCCTCACGATTGTTTTATCCGGGTTTTCAGCCGAGAATTTTCTCACTCTCGCGCCGATTTCCGAGAAAAGATAGCTTTGTTTGACATTAAGAAAGTTTTCGTTTATTTTAATCTGCATATTCATATACTCCTTCATAAACCTTTGTTGCCGTTCCCGTCATATAAACGCGAAGGTCTTTTGTGCATATTACGGAAAGCTGACCGCCTGTGAGATTGACCTTTACAGGTGTATCATAATCGCAAATCCCGTTGAGCACTGCCGCCGTGACCGTGGCACACGCGCCCGTGCCGCAGGCATAGCTTTCTCCGCTGCCCCTTTCCCATACTCTCATATTAAGCTCATTCCGGGACACGACCTCAACAAATTCCGTGTTCACTCTCTCGGGGAAAAGGGGATGATTTTCAAAATATCCGCCTTCCTTTTCAAGGTCAAGCTCTTTTATTCCCTCAGTGAAAATAACGGCGTGGGGATTTCCCATGGAAACGCCCGTCATGCTCCACATTCTGCCGTTCACCTCAACAGGCTGACTGATAAAGCTTTCCCCCTGCACCGACATAGGAATAAGCTCCGGCTTTATAACGGCACAGCCCATATCGACCTTAACGCTTTCAACCCTGCCGTTTTTCACATTCAGCGAAAGGTGCTTGATGCCGCCGAGCGTTTCAACGGATATTTCCGTTTTATCGGTTATTCCGTAATCATAAAGATATTTTCCGACACAGCGTATGCCGTTTCCGCACATTTTCCCTTCGCTTCCGTCGGCATTGAACATACGCATTTTCGCATCCGCAACAGTGCTGCGGCATATCATTATCAGCCCGTCCGAGCCCACGGAAAAATGCCGGGGAGACATTTTTACCGCAATATCCGACGGGTTTTCAAGCTCGTTTTCCATGCAGTTGACATAGATATAATCGTTTCCTATGCCGTGCATTTTCGTAAATCTGATTTCCATAAAAGACACCCTCTTAATCTATGCTCAGCATACCGTACATATCGTACATTCCGGGCTTTTTGCCGATTATGTATGCTGCCGCGGCAAAGGCTCCGTCCGCGAAAAGCCCCCTGTCATACGCCTCATGCTTCAGCGTCAGCGATTCATTGCCGGTGTTGATGATAACCTCGTGAATACCGACGATATTGCCCGAACGGATTGAATGTATGCCGATTTCCTTTTTTTCTCTTTTGTGATGCCCGTGTCTGCCGTAAACATATTCGGCTTCGTCAAGCACGCTTTTTATCCCGTCCGCTATCATCAGCGCGGTGCCCGAGGGTGCGTCAAGCTTCTGATTGTGGTGCGTTTCCACAATTTCAATGTCCGCGTCCTTCATAACAAGCGCCGCTTTTTTGGCAAGTCCGACAAGAAGTGCCACACCTAAGGACATATTTCCGGCATAGAAAACCGGTGCAAAACAGGCGGCATCCTTTATCAGCTCAAGCTCCTCCCCGTTGTGACCCGTTGTGGCGATAACAACAGGAATTTTCTTTTCGCGCACATAGTCGCATATATCCTTTGCGCAGGTGTGCACCGAAAAGTCGATAATAACATCCGCGCCGTCCGGACAGTCGCAAAGCCTTTCAAAGCAGGCAACGGGTGCGTCATCAGGAACAAATTTATCCACCGCGGCAAAAAGCTCGGCACCGTTTTCGGAAAGCTTGTCGATAAGCTTTCGTCCCATGCGTCCGCACGCGCCGTTTATAATTACCTTCATATATCAATTAACCTTTCCTATTATAATACTATTTTATTATATATGTTATTTTTTGTCAACCGCTATGGCAAAAATAGATATGGGCATATATTGATATGATCCGATATTACGCCTGTTTTCAATAACGCAGCACATATGATATAATCCGTGGGGCGGCTGCTTGCCGCCGAAGCAGGTCGAAAGCAGCAATCAAAACGGAAGCAGCAAGCAGTTTCCCTACGAATTACTGCTGTTTTTTAACGGTTGTAAATATTAAAGCGAAATACGGCAGTAAAAAAATAAAGTTTAAATTGATACAGCATAGTAGGGGATGGCGTTTACGACATCCCGCTGTACACGGTGAATTTTATATCAAATGTTGTTTGAACAGTCAACGCCCACGGTGCGTCGAGACGCCGCACCCTACAAAACCGTTGGTGTTGCTGTTTCAAACAACATTTATAAAAAAAGTCACCGTACCGTGTTGACTTTTGTGGATGAAACTCGGTTGATGTTGACAAAAACTGTCGGATATGTTAAGCTTTTCGCGGTGTTGAGAGACACCCGGAAAGGTGACTATATACGGTAGCGGTTATACTCTTCGCCCTCGTCAGGGGGTGAGTATATGCAATATGTTACATACGAGAATTTATTTTCGTTCACGCTTGTAATTATTGAATTGATTGCAATATTTGTTGCGATTCTTGCATATAAAAAGAAATAACCGCCCGGTCTCCAAACTAAGCGGTTAAATCTTTTTAACTTCTTTTTTGAGGGCGTAACCGTTATCGGTTACCTTTCCGTTACTATTATAACAGAAAACAGGGATTTGTCAACAGCAAATTTATGA
>JAKSQS010000239.1 GCA_024404055.1 Clostridia bacterium
TCATAACAGTGTCATCCTTTCAGATTTTTTGATTTATGGTAACCTCTCGAAGCGTAATCCCGTGCATTGAGCCGGATACCAACATATCCCCGGCAACTGACGTATGCCAACACGTTGCAGAATACTCTGGGAAATTCCATTTGACTGCACCCTCAGCGGTCCATTTGACAACTTGTTTCTTACCTGACTTTCAGCACCCACAGGTTCTCTGTAAAGGCATTATTGCCGTTATCTCCGCTTCAACGGTTTAAAATATTAACTTTCTATATATCGTACTCACATCATATGCTCGTGTCAATAGTTTCACGGTAAAATCTCAAAATAATCTGTAGAATTACAGTAGGAGACAAGGGGGACGGTTCTATGTTTTGACATCCCGGCATTCATCTGATATTATATTATTGAGGCGATAAGAATGCCGAGAGCTGCAAGAATAACTGCGCAAACAGGACGCTATCACATAATGCTGCGAGGAATAAATCAGCAGAACATTTTTGAAAGTGATGATGACAAGGAAAAATATATGTCTATTGGTATAATCTGAAGTACAACAGAAGCGATCATCTGTTTCAGGACAGATTCAAAAGTGAACCCGTTGACAATGACATATATTTTCTGATGGTGCTGCGATATATGCATCGTAATCCGGTTGAAGTGCTGAAGTCGGTTATCGTCAAAGCGCACCGAAAGGGCGTGTCGATCTGTCAACTGAACCGCCGTGTACGCGGCGAGAGGTCGGCTGCTCATTAGTTGAGTAGCCGACCTCTCGATTTTACATTTTTCAGTTTAAATATTCCTTGCAGTATTCGTCAAAAAGTTTGTTTGCCTGTTCCATTTTGTCGGCATCATTTTCAAGCAGATGCCCGGAGGTAGGAAAGCTTATCAGAGTGTGCTTTACACCGTCGGCTGTCAGCGCAGAGTCAAGCATAACGGCGTTAAGATACGGGACAAGCACATCCGCAACGCCGTGACAGATGACTGTCGGTACAGCTGTTGAAGTGAAGCAGGCGGGTGATACGGCTGCCAATGCGGCTTTAACATCCTTGTCGGAGCAGTTGTCAACATTGACGGTAACGCCGCAAAGATTTGACAAAACGGTTGCGATTCCGACAGTTCCGAAGTTTGTAAGCAATAAATTGCCCACCATATCCACTTTATCCAGCGAGGTCGGACCGCAGTAATCGAAAACGGCTTTTATATCAATTCCGGCAATACTTTTCGCTTCGGCTGCTTTTGTATAAGCGTAAAGCATGGCAAGGTGAGCACCTGCCGATTCACCTCTTAATATCACACGCGAAATATTTATTCCTTTTTGTGCGGCGTGGCTCTTTATTGCCTTCAGTGCGAGAGTGATTTCATTTAAAAGAGTATCGCAATGAACGGTTTCGGAAATATATGTATAGTTTATCGCAGCAGCCGCATATCCCTTTTCGGCGCACGCCTTTATCACATCCGTTTCGTTTTCTTTGCTTCCGGCTACCCAGGCACCGCCGTGAATGGCAAGCACCAATCCCGTATCGCCCTTTGCGGATTCGGGGAAAGCAAAGTCAAACACATTTCTGCTGCCGTTCGCATACTGTATATTCTGCTCAAACGCAATTTTCACGCCGCCGTCTGACGGCTTGTCTGTTTTTCCGTTTCCGAGCCCGAAAAAGCCCAGAAATGCCATTATAATCGACATAAAAAAGCTGATTATTTTACTCCACATAATTCATTTTTCCTTTCGTTTTGTTGTCATAAGTATAACACTTTTGTTTTAACTTTTCAAGACTGAAAATTAAAATTTGCTTTTAATTGCATTATTGACAAATTCTAATGCATTTTCAATTATGCAGCATTAAATCCGATTGGTATCCGAAACAAAAGCTTTCCGGGGTTTACATAAACCTCGGAAAGCTTTTATCGGAATAAACATTGAAGTCACTGTCGGTAAAGGCTCTTTTAATAATTTCACCCACGCGCATATCGTGCGACATTTCGCGGTGGGAAAGTCCGCCGAAAAGCCATGTTGTGTCACGCAGAAAACAGGTTGACGCGTCAACACTGCCGTCCGGGGAAATAATTCCGTCTGTGTCTGTCAGCTTTTCGCCGAGCTTTGCACTTGTCGCGCCGAGTGAAGAGGAATACACGCTCAAAATCGAGTCTGACGAAACATCGCCCGCCGCTGAAAGCGGCAGCATACGCAGTCCGTATCCGGCAGCGCAGTAAAACGAAACGCCGCGGCTCTGCATTTCCGAGATAATGTCTTTAAGTCTGCACTGTGCGGAGAAAAAGCGGTCTGTACACCGGCGGAGAGCCGCATACTTTTCATCGCTTAAAAATCTGTCCGCGAGAGCCTGATAGTCTTCAACCGGCTGTAAAGCCCACATCCCGACGCTGTTAAGCATTGCAGTGTCGATAACCGCGTCAAACGAGCGGTAAAGCACACCGTAGCGTACCTCCCACGGCACGAATGCAAGCACCTTTCTGAAAGCGTCTCCGGCTGATTTGGAGGTAAAAAACTCAAGCAGGGAATAGCCCTGTTTTTTGTCGAAATTCCGGTTGAGAATATCAGATTGCATCTGTGAACCGTATAGTGCGGCAGCAACATAAAACACGGCGTTCAGCTCACCTTTTTTGCCGTATTCATCAAGATATGCGGTGCATACCGCGCCGCCCATGCTGAATGTGAGCAGGTTAACCTTTTCACATTCTTTTTCCTTTCTGACATTCGCAATGTATTCGTCAAGCTTTTTTGCCGTTTCATACGGGTCCTCAAAGGCGTTGTAGGCGAAGAAATATATATTTTCCTCCCCGATTTCACGGGCAAGGGGTGCAAGCGGGACCAGCTTGTGAACAT
>JAKSQS010000024.1 GCA_024404055.1 Clostridia bacterium
CATACAAAAATTCGGTGCCGGGCTCTGCATACCACGAGGAATTGAAGAAATTTTCAAGCCAGTCCTTTTCCTTGTTCGCAAGCGGTGAAACGCTTTTTCCGCTTGTCATTGTCAGCAGATGGCTGATGTTCAGCTTTTCAAGATATTCGTCCGCTTTCTTCGGTCTGAATTCCGGGAAAATATCAATAACGGGCGTGTCAAGGGAAACAAGCCCCTCGCTGACGGCAAAGCCTATGGCGGTTGAGGTTATGCTTTTACTGACCGAATACATGGCGTGCGGACTGTTCTCATTGAACGGGGCGCGGTATACCTCACACGCAACCTTTCCGTGTCTTAATATCATTATGGAATGGATATGCTGTCCGTTCTCAATAAAATCATCAATAAGCGCCTGAACTTCCTTTGAATCAACTCCGACGGTTTCCGGGGTTTTGGCTCTTTTAAGCTCGGTGATTTGTTCTGCTTTCATATATAAATTACCTCCATTAAAAGTTTAGTTACATTTTACTCACAAATTATCCTTTTGTAAAGCGAATACACATAAAATTTTAAATATTATTGATTTTATTTCATAATTGCCGTATAATAAAATACAAAAAAAGAAGGAGTGTTTTATATGATAAAAGGTATTTCAATTGCATGGATGTGGATTTCAAGGGTGTGGGCAATGCTTACCGCACTTATAACGCTGATTACGGGGGCTATTCAGGGCACGCCGGCGGATATTGAGGGCGCACACCTTGTAAACGAAACGCAGTATGTGCTGGAGGAAGCCTATGTTATGGGACAGGGGCTTGCCTGTGACGAAAATTATTTCTATACATCCGGCGCGATTTCCGCGCTTTATATGGGCGGTCTCGGCAAAATAGACAGGAAAACAGGCGAGCTTGTGCAGAAGAAAATGTTTGCTCTGTCAACGGAATTTACTTCAAAGGGCTATGACCACATCGGCGGAATTGCTTATTACGACGGTAAAATTTACGCGCCTGTTGAGGATAAAGAAGAAAAATATCCTCTTGTGCTGATTTACGATGCCGAAACGCTGGAGTATACCGGCACATATTACGACTGTACGGTTGAATATCTTGACGACGGTATTCCGTGGTGCGCCGTGGATTATGACAGGGGTTATCTTTATACCTCCACCTTCCATAACGCAGAGGAAATTGTGGCGTATAATCTTGACGATATGACATTTTCACATATTATTCCGCTTTCACAGCCTGTTGACAGAATCCAGTCCGGCGCGTATCTTGACGGAAAGCTGTATCTGAACCTTGACCCGCATAATGAAGACGCAACAAAAACGGTATATTCGGTTGATATTGAAACAGGCGGCGTAAGCCTTGTGTTTACGAGAAATACCTCCGGCATTGAAACGGAAACGGAGGGAATATGCGTTGAAAAGGCAAAGGACGGTTCTGTCCGTTTCTTTATTGCCGATTATGACAAAACCGTTGCAATGTTTTTGAGAGAATACAGCATTGGCTGATTGGTTAATTCATCATAAATCCGAAGGGGAACAGCTTAATGAAAAAAACAGTTATGAGAAAATATGCCCGTCTGATTGCGAGAACAGGCGCGAACATTCAGAAGGGACAGGCGGTAAAGCTTTATATCAATGTTGACCAATACGAATTTGCGGCTCTTATGGTTGAGGAATGCTATAAAGCCGGGGCAGGCCGCGTGGATCTGGAGTGGGACAGTCAGCCGCTGACAAAGCTGAACTATAAATACAGAAGCGTTAAATCCTTAAGCACGGTGCACAAATGGGAAGAGGAAAAGCTTAAGCTGATGACAGAGGAGCTGCCGTGCAGAATTTACATTATCAGCGACGACCCGGACGGGCTCAAGGGCATAAATCAGACAAAAATGCAGAAGGCCCAGATAGCAAGATACCCGGTAATCAAGCCGTACCGCGACGCGATAGAGTCAAAGCATCAGTGGACGATAGCGGCGATACCCTCCGTGCAGTGGGCGAAAAAGGTCTTCCCCGACCTGACGAAAAAGGCGGCATATGAAAAGCTGTGGGAGGTTATACTCCAAACGGTTATGGTGACTGCCGATAACGACCCCGAAAAGCAGTGGCAGGAGCATAACGAAAATTTCAGGCGGCGCTGCGACAGGCTCAATGCTTATAAATTCGACTATCTGCATTATCAAAGCGTAAACGGCACGGATTTCAAGGCGTGGCTTATTCCCGAGGGACACTGGTGCGGCGGCGCGGAAACCACGAAGCAGGGCGTTACCTTTAACCCGAATATGCCCACCGAGGAGATTTTCACAAGCCCCATGCAGGGCAGGTGCGAGGGTACTCTCGTTGCGACAAAGCCGCTTTCCTATGAGGGTCAGCTCATTGAAAATTTCTCCATAACCTTTGAAAACGGAAAAGCGGTGTCGTTCAAGGCTGAAAAGGGCGAAAAGCTGCTTGAAAAGATGCTCGGTATGGACGAGGGTGCGCGAAAGCTCGGAGAGCTTGCACTGATTGCGTGCAACAGCCCGATAAATAACAGCGGCGTTCTGTTTTACGAAACTCTTTTTGATGAAAACGCAAGCTGCCATGTGGCTTTGGGCAGAGGCTTCAACGACTGCATAGACGGCTATCTTGAAAAGACAAACGAGGAATGTATAGCTCTTGGCATAAACGAAAGCATGATTCATGTTGATTTTATGATAGGCAGCGAGGATATGAAAATAACGGGATATAAAAACGGTGAAGCCGTGCCGATTTTTGAAAACGGAAACTGGAGTGCGGAATTTTAAATTTTTTAATTGACAACATTTTCTGATTGATATATAATAAAGATAACATTTCGGAAAGGAGGATAAAACAGTGAAAAAACTTATTGCGGTTCTTCTTACGGTGCTTATGCTTGTCTCCGCCTGCGGTATGGCACTTGTCGCCTGCGCCGAGGAAGATATTCAGCCCGGTCAGGAAGAGGTTATTGACGACGGAACACAGGAAAGCACAGGTATCGACCTTTCCGAATATCCCGATTGGCTTGTTGAGCTTATTGAAAGACTTGTTCAGGTTTTTACAAAGCTTCTTATTAAGTTTGGAATCAAGCTGCAATTAAAATCCATATTCTGAAAATGAAAAACAAAAGTGGAGCGCAATGCGCTCCACTACTGCTATATCTTAACTAAAGCTTTACGAAAAGGTTTGCAGTAGGGCGTCTGCTTGCTGCCGATACAGCTCGCAAGCAGACAGGGTGACATTTTCACGTGTTCTATATTTGCCGTCGGTCGAAAGGTCGGCGGCATCTCATTTTGTCGTTTCACACAGTGAATTTTCCCTGATGAGTTCAGCCGCCCGAAGCAATTTTTGCGCTTGCAGGCGGCTTATTTTTTTGGGTGTTTTTATGCCGCTGAAAACCTGTACTTTTTTCGGTCACAGAGATACGCAGGACAGCATACGCCCGATTTTGCATAATGTTTTGATAAATCTTATTGAATCGCAGGGCACAGACACTTTTTATGTCGGAAATCAAGGCGAATTTGATTCTATGGTGTACAGTGAATTGAAAGAGCTTTCAAAGATATGCCCTCATATCAGATATTCCGTTGTGCTTGCATACCTGCCGAAGAAAAAAGATTATAACCCGCTTGATTTTTCCGACACGGTGTATCCCGACGGACTTGAAAATGTACCTGCAATGAGAACCGTCCCTGATGGCAGATAAAGCTGTGGGCAAAATCCTGCGTTTTTTTATTTTCTGTAGGGGAGCGCTCGACATCCCGCCGTATACGGTGATTTTTACAACATATGCTGTTTGAACAATCAACGCGCCAACAGTGCGTCGAGATGCCGCACCCTACGGAATGCGGAAACAGCGATTTTTAATCATACCGAAAAAGCAAGCCGTTTGCACATTTTTTAGTGCTTCGACTCGCTTTTTCTTTGGGGGTTGTTGTGTCATAGCTTCCTGATTTTATTTCAAATATTCATTTGCGTTATTAACGAAGTCGTCGCAGGTCAGCTCACGGCTTCGTTTTATTGTTTTCGGAGCCTTAAAGCCCAGCTCATACAACCACACGCCGCTGTAATTTATTTCATTGAGCGCATTGACAACCTCATCCCATTTGATTTTGCCTTCACCGGGCATCCAGTGTTTTTCATCAACAAAATCATAATCGGAAATATGTGTAGTCACAATTTTACTGCCGACAGACACAATAAAATGCGGCAGGGTTTCACTTAACAAATGGTTTGTGTCAAGACAGACGCGAAGAGACGGGTGAACATCCGTAAGTTCGTTTATTTCATCCGAATTTCTGCCTAAACAAGTGCGCGGCAAATCTTCAACACATATAACTGCACCGCATTTTTTCGCTTCATCTGCAAGAAAATACAGGCTTTCTTTTGAGTTTTCAAGCCTTGAAAGCCTTTCTTGATCACTTATCGGCTCTCCGCTCGGATGGACAATGAATTTTTGTATGCCGATGTCTGCTCCCTTTTTCATAATTTCCGCAAGATACTGCCTTGTAGAATCCTTTAGCTGCGCGGATGAAATATCAATAACGGAAAACGGCATAAACGGAAGATGAAATGACCAGAGCTCAACGCCGTATCTGTCGGAAAGCAGACGCGCGTTTTTAAAATCAAAACTGTCACATTCCTCCTTTGGCATTGATATTTCCATAGAACTTATTCCGGCAAGACTGTATGAGTTAAAAAGGCTTTCGTCAAATTGCTTGCCGCAGGTTGATAAACCGATTTTATACATCTTAACACTCCTCTATTCTCACGCCGTAACAGGCAAGCATCGGCATACCGTAAATATCCCGTATAAAAAATGCAGGCTGTTCACGGTGCCAGTATGCATGAAATACGGCATTGTTGCCTATATCTCTTGCACAAGTAACCTGTGCACCGCTGTCAAGCACACATACCGATGTGCAATCGGCCATGCCGTGCTCGTCTTCAATATTCATTCCGCAGGCAAGGTCATCCATGGTTCTCAGCATATGCTTTTCTTCAAATTCAAGCAAAACGGTTCGGCTGCCCGTTTTTGTAATCTTTTTTATATCCGGGGCAAAATAACCGCCCATGCGGTAATGACCTTTAAGCATTGCTGCCGCAAGCCGTTCACCGATAACAATACACGCGCCGCTTGCGTTATGTATTCCGTCCGAGGTGTACATATCAATAGTGGGAATAACATATACATCGGGAATTTTCTTTGCCGCCTGTCGCTGCGCCTCACGAACAATTCCCCACATTTTCTCTCTGTCCTCTTCTTTCCATGCGTGACGGTTTATCTGACAGGTGGCAATCGGAAAATATCCGAATTTTTCACGCCACAAAGATACCGTTTCGGTGAATTTATCGAGATAAGCTTCGGCATTTTGTATGTCACAGGCTTCATTGCAGCCCTGATACCATATCATCCCTCTGAATTGTCCGACGGCATTCAGCTTTTGAACAAGTGCTTCATACAAATACGGCTTTTCTTCTGCCGGATTCCATGCCGCCAGCGGTGAGCCGCCCTGCGCAGCCGCAACAAGCCCTATCGGAACATTCAGCTTGCGGCGCAGTGCTCTGGCAAAGGAAAGGGCAGGGGATGTGCCTGAGCTTGAGTCGTTGTTCGGATAAACCGGGAAAGGAACACTGTTAAGCGGATGAACCGCAAGACACCATTTTGCGCTGTTGTCAAAAAGATGTATTCCGAGCTCCGGAGGGTCATATGCCGGGTCTCTGCCGTAGCCCGACATATTGCTTTGACCTGCCATGACGAAAATATCGCCTACACCGAAGTGACATACGCAGGCAATCAGGTCACACCAGTCATAGCGGTTATTGGTTTCGGTCTGCTCCGCGCCGCAAAGACGCGCCTCCGCTCTGTACAGTCCGCCCTCGGGAACACAAAGCTCCGTTTTCCATTCGTTTGCGCCAACCGAGCACCTGTGCCACGGTATGACGGTTGAGTTATCGTCCTCACTGACGACCCGCGCCATAATAATTTCACCGCTGTATTTGTATTCACCGCTGAAAATACATTTTCCGAATCCGTTTTTATCGCGCTGTATAATCGCATAATCAGTAATGCTGTTCATAATACACCTGCCTTTTTAAGGTTTTTTATAAATGATTTTGTACGGTGTGCCGTCCTCGTTAAGCATCTGTATTTTATCAATATTATATGTTTTCAGCACATTTTCCCATCTGTCCTGCATACCCTCCGCGTATTCAACAGGAAGAAAACCTGCGGTGAGATAGCTTTTTAATGCCGATACTCTCGCCTCACCTGTGGTGAGAGAAACAAATTTTACATTTCTGTTTTTAAGTGATGTAAGAACCTGATAACTCAAATATTTGGCAAGACCTTTTCCTCTGAAATCGGTGCGAATACCGACCATATGCATATCACCGATATTGGTTTCTTTAAACACAAATCCGGTGACTGTGCCGATGTGTTCACCTTTATAATCAAGGAACCATATATCCTCCTCGGGTACTATATCGTGAAAATTGATTATCTCGTTCTGATAAGCCTGTTCATCGGTTATTCCGTCACACAAGCCGTTAAGTATGCAGTTGTGCCATTCATGTATATCCTTTGACGGGTCAAAATGCGAAAATGAATATCCCTCGGGTAAAGTGAGCTGCTTAATAGGTGTATCGGGCAGCCAGTACATTTTAAGCTGTGACATATTTTTTGCTCCTTGTCAGTCGTAATAATATATAATTTTACCGCCTTGTTTTGTTATGCGGTTATAATCGGTTCCCGTGTCGATGTTTCCCGTAAATTCGGTTTCGTATATTTCAGCGCATCCGGCAGATGTACTTTCAATTCCGACATGATAATTTCCGTCTGACGGAACATTGAAAAGAAGCTCGGTGCGCTGTTTTTCAGTACAGCAGAACTCTTTTTCGACAACAGTTTTGCCTGTTTGCTGTTCTTTAACGAACATTCTCAGGGTACATCCGTCGGTTTTTCCGGTTACAAAGAAAATGCATTTTTCCGCCGCCTTGATATATAAGCCCTGATACAGCGAAACACCGCTTTCCGTGCAGTTAAATTCAGCGTACGGATTTTCGCCGCGGTGAATAGTTATGCCGTCTCCGCTTATCAGCCAGTATACTCTTCCGTCTTTAAAGTCACCGTTATGCATCTGCCGCATGGAGCGGAAAAGGTTCATATCGCTGATTTCCGTTTCAAAGAAATTTGACTCTATCGCATCAATTACATTGTTTTCAAAACGGACATGGGTTACGGGATGCGGCGCCGGATTGGTTGTATACGGATTGAAAAGCCAGTTTCCCATTGTTTTGAAATGGTTGTCGTGTATGTATAAATTCCTGACTTCAACCTTTTCAAGGTCGGGACAGTCGATTCCCCACAGTATCATACCGAAAGCCTTGCAGTGGTTAGATTCAAGGTCGTTATGGTCAATTTCAATATTAATCGATGGCTGCGGCTCATCTGATGACCACCATTCTCCGGCACGCGGGTCGCGGTATGATGAGAAAATATAAACGGAATCGTCGCCCGTATACATCTTACAGCCGGTGACACGCATATTCTGACAGTTCATCATGCATATCCCGTCACCGTTTCCGAAGCTCCATTCAAATATTTTCAGATTTTTGAAAAGACCGTTTTTACAGGTAAACGGCATCATGGCGTATCCGTGGTAATTATTTATCGTAATATCCGAAATTTCAAAGTCGTGAACACGGTAAAAGCCTATGGGACAGGTACGCACAAGCTTTTCCGGGTCGGTGCATTCAGACATACGCAGTGTTCCGTTGCCGGATATTTTAAAGTGGTGAGAACCCTCCGGGGCAAAAATAAAGGGATAATTTTTATACCATGTATGGCTCCATTTGATGGTTTCGGAATAATTATGACCTATTACCGGGGTATATGGCTCATAAGCGTCACCAACGGGCTTTACATAATCCTCTTTTAAAGGGCTTTGAAGAAGAACGGCATTGTCCTCAAAGAAAAGCGTGACATTGCTTTTTATCACAATACCCGTTGAAAGAAAGGTTTTTCCGCCGTCAAGAATGACAGTACCGCCGCCAAGTGAATAAACATAATCAATTGCCTGCTGTATGGCTTTTCTGTCGTTTGTAATACCGTCTGCTTTAGCAAGAAACGGCGAACTCGTAACGCGAATTTCGGGTTTGTCTGACATTTGCTGTTTCTCCTTTTTTAATCAAGAATGCCGTGTGCGGCATCTGACGGCATAGGCGGCTGTCTTGTAAATTCCGACTTGATTTCAACTGCTTTTCCGAGTTTGCTGCTTTCGCTGAATGCCTCCATGATTTCAAGCACATGGAAGGTCTGATTATATGAAGCTCTGGGTGCTCTGCCGGTTTCAAGTGCCTTTGCCATGTCGGCAAGTCCCAATGCTCTGCTGTTTTCACCGTAATCAAAGACTGCGGGAAATTCTTTTTCGCAGCCTGCTTCTCCGTCGTAAAATCTGATTTTGCCGTTAAAGCAGTTGGGGTCTGGCACATAAAGCGTGCCCTTTGAGCCGTAAATTTCTATATCATGGCTGTCTGAACGGAAAACATCAAAGGTGGTGGTGAGCGTTGCAACAGCACCGGAGTTAAACTGCATGATACCGGTTATGTAAGTGGGAACATCAACATCAATGATTTTCCCTGCGAACGGCTGTGAGGTTATCGTTCTTTGAGGAAATGAAATTTTTGTAACGCCTGTAACGCTTTTCACTCCGCCCATAAGGTTAATGAGAGCAGTGATATAATACGGACCCATATCCATCATCGGACCGCCGCCGTATTTGTAGTAAAATTCCGGGTCGTGATGCCATGTTTCATGTCCGTGACAAATCATTGCACCGGACGCACCCACGATGTCGCCTATCACCCCGTCGTCAATCAGCTTGCGGCAGGTCTGTATGCCGGCACCCAGAAAGGTGTCAGGTGCTCCGCCTATCATAAGACCTTTTTCTTCGGCAAGTGCTACAAGCTCTTTGCCTTCCGCGAGAGAAGCTCCGAGCGGCTTTTCACTGTATACATTTTTTCCGGCAAGCAGTGCCGCTTTTGAAACGGCAAAATGCTCATACGGTCTTGTAAGATTCAAAACAAGCTCAATGCTGTCGTCTTCAAACAGCTCATACATTGTGTCGTAAACCTTCGGAATACCGTATTCCTTCTGAGCATTGAGTGCGCGTTCCTTTATCAGGTCGCAAACCGCAACAATTTGAAGCTCCTTAAAGGTTTCCGTTATATTTTTAAGATATATACCGCTTATGTCACCTATACCGACTATTCCTATTTTTGTCATGCGTTATTCCTCCTCATATTTTTTGGCGGAAAGCCCGTTTTTTACTGCATATTCTTTGCCTGCGCCTGCCCAAAGCATACCGCGCTCCATAATTGTTTCGGCTGACGGAGACTTATCGAAAACATCATCATGATGTCCCAGAGAATTGTAAAATACTCTGCCGCAGCCCCAGTATTTTGTCCATACAACGGGCATATCAACTTTTTTATTGGATGCGTGATAATAATTTACAACCGGGAATCTCGTTGTCGCAAGAACCTCTACCGCGGGATCAACATGAAGATAATATTGCTCACTGCAAACTGGAAAATCCTCTATACCCTCAATAATGTGGCTTGAGCCGTGGTCTATATTTACTATGTAATCAGTTCCGTCTCCGCCGGGATGGCTTACCCACTGTCCGCCCGTCATAAACTGCCACTCGGTATCCTCACGGAAGGAGTCGCACATACCGCCGTGACAGCCTGCAAGTCCTGTGCCGTTTGCAACTGCATCGCAGACATTTTTGCGGCATTCTCCGGATATTGAGCCCATTGTCCAGCACGGTATGATAAGGTCAAGACTCATAAGATATTCTCTGTCAAGCAGAGTGTCGAGATTATCGGTTATATTTACCTCATAACCGTTTTTTTCAAGAAGTCCGGCAAAACGCTTTGAAACAAGCTTCGGCTCATGTCCGTCCCAGCCGCCCTGAAAAATCAATGCTTTTTTCATAAATAATATCCTCCGTTTTTATTGTTTATTCAGCCATTCGGTATATGCTTCGGCATAATTTGTCTTAAAAGCCGCGATGGGGAGCGATGTAATTGTTTCCCACCATTCCGGGTAATCACCGAGATTTGAAAACACCTTGATATTCAGTTCTTCAAGCATTTTCACATCCTCCGGGGTGAACCATTTGTCATTAAGTCCTATTTCATAAAGTCCGGCATTTTTGATAAAGTCAATATTTTCCGGCGTAATTCTTCTTGCGTTCATGCCTACGCGAAGACCATCCGGACGGCCTTTTTCGTTCAGTACGGAATGAATTTCTCTGTTTGTACTGTCATTTCCCGAAAATATGATGTAGCGGTTGATGTTCTTTGAGACAGAAAGTATTTCATACATCGGCTTCATAAGTCCATCGGTGCAGAATTCAATTTCAACCGTCACATCCTCTGTTTTGCTTTCAAACCATTTGTCAAATTCTTCAAAGGTGACAATATGTGTAATCCTTTTGTCCTCTTTTCTGAACTGCTCAAGCTGTTCCGGCGTGTATGTCGCCACCGAGCCTTCACTTTCGGAATACGGAACAGGGGGATTATGCGGCAGAAGATGCCCTGCAAACGGTATGTCAACGGCTTTTATTTCATCCGCTGTCATGTCGCATATTTGCTTCGGGGCTTTGCCGTCGGAAAGTCTGTTCAGACTTCTGTCATGCACAACAACAGGTATACCGTCCTTTGAAAGTCTTATGTCAAGCTCAATTCCCTCGCAGCCGTGGTCAATAGCCGCCTGAAACGCTTCTATTGTGTTTTCAGGTGCATATTGAACAAGTCCTCTGTGGGCAAATCGTAAAGGTTTATTATTCATTACTTTGTGCTCCTTAAAAAATATATATTGATTATAACGCTGAATGAAACAAATTTCAATATAAATTACAACGATTTTATGTTAATTGTGACATATTTTTTAAATGATAAAATTGACAATATTTTTATGATGTGTTAAATTATAGGTAAGAGGTGATTTAGATGCTTGAACTTGATATAGAACAATTCTGGGTTGATGAAGAGACTGCGCATGAGGATAACTGCTTTTCAAAAAACAGTAAGCAGGTAGCACTCGGTATAAGAATGAGCAATGAGTGTGTGTTTGCAGAGCTCGGTGAAGAAGGAGAGCCGTGGGGATATACCGCGCCCGAACGCAGAGCGGAGCTGAACAAAAGATATAATGAAAAAGCACTGAAAATCGTCGGACGAAAGCTGCTTAATGAAAGTCTGCCGCAAAAGAGAAAATATTCTTTTCCGAATTACAGGGAAATAGGGGAAGTGTTCGGCGGAAAATATGTTTTTGACGGTGTTACAACATGGCTTCAGGGCTCACTGCACGGCGAAAAGGAGCTTGAAAAAAAGCTGGATGAAATTGAAAAAATGAATCTGCGTGAATTTATTCTCCCTGCTGACTGGGACGAAAAATGCAGAATAATGTATGAAGAATACGGTGAAAAGCCTCGCGATTTTACGGATATACGCGGTCCTGTTACGCTTGCGACATCTGTTTTCGGCACGGAAGACCTCATTTTTCTTCTTTATGATAATCCGGAGCTTGCACGCAGATTTGCCGATACGATTTCAAATGTTGTTATCGGTTATTATGATATTTTTCAGGTTGAGTCCGGCTGCATAAACGATGAAAACCACCGTTTCAGCTTCAGAGACGATAACTGTGCTTTGTTAAGTCCGGAGCTTTATGAGCAGTTCGGTTATCCGATACTGAAAAAAATATTTGACCACTGTACACCGAAGCCTGCGGACTGGAGGTATCAGCATTCTGATTCCGCCATGGAGCATCTTCTGCCCATACTTGCGCGGTTAAATTTGTCCGCGTGCAATTTCGGTCCGACGGTTACGGTTGATAAAATCAGAAAATACATGAAAAATACGCGCATTGACGGCGCACTTGCTCCGTTTACATTTATGAGCAATGATGAAGAAAAGATAATCGCAGAGGTTAAGCGCGACTGTGAGGCGGCAAGGGTTGACGATATAAGGGGGCTCAATCTGTCAACGGCAGGCTCAATAAATAACGGAACTATGCTTACAAGCATGAGGGCTGTCATGGCTGCGATACAAAATTACGGAAGGTATTGATTTGATGAATAGACATATTTATGACAGAGTTTATCTGATAGGCGTTGACGGGGCGGGCAATTTCTTTAAAAATGCCGAAACGCCGAACATTGACAGAATATTTGCGGACGGGGCATATAACCATAATGTGCTTACCGCTTACCCGACTATTTCCGCGCAGTGCTGGGGAAGTATGCTGCACGGCGTTTCTCCGCAGGCTCACCGTTTTACAAACGGTCTTGTCGGTACATTTCCCGTGCCGGAAAATCATCCGTATGCATCCGTGTTCAAGCTTGCAAGAAAGGCTTTTCCATCGGCTGTTCTTGCCTCAATTTCCAACTGGAATCCGATAAACACAGGTATTATCGAACAGGGGTTCGACATTGTTTTCGGTACGGGTGAGGACGATGAGGTTTGTCAGAAGGTGTGTGAAGTAATCGCCGAAAACGACCCGAAGCTGCTTTTTGTTCAGCTTGACAGTGTTGACGGTGCCGGACACAGATACGGCTACGGCACAAAGGATTATCTTGACGCAATTACACACGCCGACGCTCTGATTGGTAAAATATATGACACGGCAAAGAAATGCGGCAGACTTGACAACACTCTGTTTCTTGTTACGGCTGACCACGGCGGCTCGCCGGACGGTCATCACGGCGGAAATACACAGGCGGAGCTTATTGTTTCGTTTTTTGCTTCAGGAGCATCAGTGCGCCGGGGCGAATTCGGTTATATGGAAATACGGGACACGGCAAGCGTTATTGCTTTCGCCCTCGGAATTGAACAGCCGGAAAACTGGTCTGCACGCATACCCGACGGGTTGTTTTCGGACGGTGTTTCATTTGAAAGACCAAGTGAAGTTTCGCCCGACGGCTCGCGCAGATTCACCGGGAGAGAAAACAAACCTACTCCTGACGGCAAAGTACTTTCAAAATATATTGATACGGACACCATGCGCTGTTATTTCCCGTTTGACGGTGATACAACCGATAAAAGCGGTAAATGTAAAACGCAGACAGTCGGAAAGCTGTATTTCACCGAGGGGTTTTATTCCTCCGCTGCGACCCTTGACGATTCATTTATCAAATGCGAAAAAATCAACATGGGTAAGAACAGCTTCACATTCTGCTGCTGGTTGAAGCTGCATGAAACAAAGAAAGATGAAAAATGGCTGATTTTTTCAAACAATGCGGACGGCTGCGGCAGGGGAGTGTCGTTTTATGTTTTGGGTGAGATGCTTGTTACCGATATTTGTTTAGGTGAACAGACGATACATTATGAAAATTCGCTGCCTGCAAACTACGCAGGGAATCTGTTTCATTTCATCTGCTCATATTGCAGAAACGATGATGAGCTTTGCTATTATTATGACTTTACGCTTGAAACTGACTGGTATTCCGAAATTCTCATTCCGAAAGAGCTTGAGCTTGACGGTGGCAGTGTGAGAATAGGCAACTGCTCACCGGTTACCGTTGACGACCTAATGCTGTTTGACCACAAACTGAGCGATACCGAAATCGACAATCTTGAAAGGTATTATACCGAAAAATAAAAAAACGCCGTCACATTCTGTGCTTTTGACAAAATGTGACGGTATTTTTTTAAAATTCGCCGTAATTTATAACGCCGCTGTACTTATCCGCGTCAAATTCTTTGCCGTTTATAACGGCGCGTTTGACCTGTTTTTTCCCTTTTACAAATTCCGTTTTGCCAGGGCAGAACGGATAAAAGCCGAGAACGGAGAAAATATACCATATTGCCATGGTTCCGTTGTCCTCATCACCGGGAAAGCCGTCATCTTCGTATGAAAATGCCTCATTGCACAGCCGTTCAACCCAATAGGCTGTTTTTTCGGTATTACCAAGTGCGGAATAAATATAAGGAATATGAAAGCTCGGCTGATTTGAAATGGCACACTGACCGAAGTCTGCCGCTGCCATTTCGGTAATTTCATGTATTTCACAGTCATAACCGACTATTTCATATTCCGGCGGTGCGGCAAAAAGCTCATCAATTTTCTTTATAAGCTGTTCCCTGCCGCCGTAAAGCTCTGCAAGTCCTTCAATATCATGGGGTACGGCAAATGAATTTTGCCATGCGCTGCCCTCGGTATAATCTCTGCCCCAGCCCGTTGGTGTGAAATCGGGGTGGAAAACACCCTTGCTGTCTCTTGCGCGCATAAAGCCTGTTTCTTTGTCAAAAAGGATCTTATAATTTTTCGCCCTTTCGGCATATTCTGCAGCAATACCGTTTTTGCCGAGCATTTTTGCGATAACCGATATGCACCAGTCACCGTATGCCGCGTCCTGCGTCAGATTCACACTTTCCCTTTGTTCGTCATACGGCACATAACCGAGACGGCAGTATGCTGACGCTCCGTTTCTGCCGAAGCGGTTGTCGGATGAATCTGTTACAGAATGCTTTATCATTCCTTCAAGTGCCGTTTCAAGGTCTTCGCGGTCGATAAGCCCTTTGACCGCACCGTCGTAGATGACCGCGTCAATAAGCGTGTTGGGCATACAGCCATGTTCTCCGATCGACATCCAGCGCGGCAGCCACCCGCATTCTCTGTATTCGTTTATGTATGAGCGCAGCATCTGCCGCATTTCATCCTTTGCGACAATGGAGAAAAACGGGTATACGGTTCTGTATGTGTCCCAAAAGCCGTTATCGGTGTATCTGACCCCGGAGTGAACCGCGCCGTCATGCGGACAGTAATGTATTTCGTTATTGCTGCCGTCAATTTCATAGCATTTGTGCGGATAAAGAAAAGCGCGGTACATACATGAATAAAAGGTTTTAAGCTGTTTTTCGTCTTTTGCTTCAATTTCCATCCGTGAGAGATATTCCTCCCATATTTCCGCAGCTGCCGCTTTTATTTCTTCAAGGCTTCTGCCTGCCGTTTCACGCTCAAGATTGATTTGTGCCTGTTCAAACGATATATAGGAGGTCGCAAGGCAGATTTCCGTTTCCTTTTCGGCAAGGCGGATGTGCATGGCAATATCCTCTCCGCTGATTTCGGTTCCCGTACGCTGTGAAGCAGAATCCTGTATTATAATTTTGTCGCCGATGACGGCGTTTTCGGGAAAACGGACGATAACATATTCTTTAAAATCCTTGCATTCGCCGCCGAAATTGCTGTTGGTGGTAATATAAAGCGAATTGGTTTCTGCTTTATATTCAAAGGAATAAAAATCTTTGACTGTGTGGACGGAAAAATAATTTTCATCATCCTTATCAAAGCATAGCTTAACGGCGGCACACCTCTGCGTCGGGGCAAGCTCAATTTCACAGCGTGGGCGCAGCAGCCGGTATTTAAGGCAGTAGGGCTTTAACACTGCGTCCTCGGGACGAAAGCCCGACCATCTTTCTTCGCCGGAAAGTCCGACGGGGGACTTCTGTGCCGTGAAAACCACAGCACCGTAATCCGCAATCCACGGGGACGGCTGATGCGTCAGCCGTATACCCTCAAAGGAACGGTTGTCCGGATGATAATACCAGCGTAAATTCCCGTCGGAGGTCTGCGGACAGAATGCCGCCATACCGAACGGAAGCTGAACAAGGGGTAGGGTGTTGCCGTTGCTGAAACGGTGAACAGACGCGCTGCCCTGCTTTGTGTTTACCAAGTCACAATATTTCATTTTTGTTCCTCCATTTGCGTAAGCTTCTTTATTTCATCAGCCGTAAGCAGACGGCATTCGCCTTCTTTCAGCTTGCTGTCAAGTGTTACGCCGCCTATCTGTATTCTTTTAAGCGCGATTACTCTGTTGCCGCAGGAGGCGAACATACGCTTTATCTGATGATACATTCCCTGTTTCAGAATTACCTTTACAAGCGGAGTTTCACCGTCCTCAAGAAGAGTGAGAACTGCACTCATGCAAACGCTGCCGTCTGAAAGGATAACGCCGGTTTTGAATATATCCGCCGTTTCACTGCTTAACGGGTAAGCAAGCCGCGCAAGATATACCTTGCTGACATGGCTTTTCGGGGAAAGCATTTTGTGTGCCGTTTCCCCGTCGTCGGTTATAAGAACAAAGCCTGTTGTGTCTCCGTCAAGTCTGCCTGCCGGAAACAGCCCGTCGCGCCTCATTTCATCTGGCAGCAGGTCGAGCACGGTTCTCTGCGTTCGGTCGCTTGTCGCACTGATAACGCCCTGCGGCTTGTTCATCATTATATATAGAAAACGCCTGAAACAGATTGCTTCACCGTTTAAGGAAATGACATCATTTTCGGCATCCGCCTTTTCCTCGGGTGAATGTACAACTGCTCCGTTCAGCTTTACACTGCCGTTTTTTATCAGCTTTTTTACCTCCGTACGGGAATATTTTCCCTGTGAGGCAATTATTTTATCAATGCGTTCTTTCATTTTATCTGCGTTATTTTTTCGCCCTTAACAAGAAATACCCGTTTTGCGAGTGTCATTAAGAATTGGTCGTTCATAGAATCTGTATAAAAATCGTCAATAACCGCGCCTTCACCGCAGTATTCGTAAAACCTGTCTATTTTACTTTCACGAAAGCAGGGCTTGCCTATTTCACCCGTTTCGGTGTCAAAGCCTGTGCCGATTATGTGCTTTATGCCGAGCCTTTCGCAGGCTGGACAGATAAGAAAAACAGGGGAGGCGCTTATAACAACATCATCCTCTCTGTGAAGGGACTTGTAAAACGGACGGAGCTTGTTTTTCAGCCGCTTCTCGGTCCAGAACTCAGGCATGATTTTTTTCAGGTCAACATCGTGCGTTGCGAAATAGTCCTTAAACATTTTTCCGTAATTGTTTATAAAATAATCAAAGGTGATTTTCTGCCTTTTATATTTTGCGAAGGTGATAAAAACATCAGGCAGATGCCGCAGCACGGACGGGTCTTTTTTTATAAAAAACAAAGCAAAGTCAACACAGCTTTCGCCGGCATACAGCGTTTCATCAAAATCATATACATTCATATTGCTTTTTCCTTCTTTTCTTTATTTTCACCGCTGACAGAAGCAAGCCGGAGATATTCGTCCTTTACAATGCCGAGCTTTTTAAAAAGCAGATGAAACGCGAGGGAAAGGACGGCGGGGGCAATGAAATGCATAACCGCAATCTCTGCAACAACAAGCCACGGATTATTCCCGTCACTCATTGCCGAAAACGCACCAAACTGACCGACAAGTCCGCTTGTACCCATTCCGGCACCGGATGCCGTGTTTGTCATTTTAAGTACACAGGTTGAAACGGGGCCGAGCACGGCACCTGCAAGTGTGGGAGCTAAAAGTATCTGCGGACGGCGCATTATGTTGCCGAATTGCAGCATTGATGTTCCGAGACCCTGTGAAACAAGTCCGCCTATACCGTTGGCTTTAAAGCTTGTAACGGCAAAGCCTATCATCTGTGCACAGCAGCCGACAGCGGCGGCACCTGCGGCTATACCGTTAAGTCCGAGCATCATGCATATGGCGGCTGAGCTTATCGGAGCGGTTAAAGCAAGACCGACAATAACAGAAACAATAATGCCCATCGGCAGTGGCTGGAGCTCCGTTGCGTGGTTTATTACTTCTCCGAGACCGGTCATAAGCTTTGCAATCCAGGGACTTACAAAGTAACTGACAAAGCCGCCCGTGACAATCGTTACAATCGGTGTTACAACTATGTCGATTTTTGTTTTACCGGCAACAAGGCCGCCTATTTCGGCAGCAACAAGGCTTGCGATAAATGCACCGGCAGGGCCGCCCGCTCCCTCAAGTCCGTATCCGCACGCACCGACCGCGATGCATGAAAAAACAACAAGCGGCTTGTGCTTGAGCCCGTATGCGACGGCACAGCCGATGGCTGCGCCCACCACCGGGGATTTTGCGGATATTACTTCGGTAAATTGCGACAAAATCTGTAAATGAGGAATTTTTGAAATCTGCGAGAGAATAAGTCCCACAATCAGCGAGGCGAACAGCCCGAGTGCCATTGCGCTCATTGCATCAACAAAATAGCGCTTCAGATATTTCTTACATGTTTTCAAAGCCGTCACATTCTTTCCATATTTTTACTGATTATATAATATAATAAAAAATTATTCAACCGTTTCCGCTTAATTTAAAATATTTGTTTGACTGTCAGGGCAAATCGGTGTATAATAATAAAAAGAAATTTGGGGAGACAAAAAATGTTTACTAATTTAATTATGAAATTGCGTCAGTTTATGACCGAACGGTACGGGAACGACCCGTTAAATATTGCTCTGTTTGCGGCAGGCTGTGTTGTAACCTTTGTGCTTTCTCTTTTTGCCTATTTTTTCCTAATCTGCTGGATAAGAGTGTTTTCGTATTTGCCGTTCATCCTTGCCGTTTTGCGTATGCTTTCCAAAAACACATACCAAAGGCAGAAGGAAAATGAAAAATTCATGCGCATGAGTGCACCGCTGATGTCTTTCTTTAAGAAAAAAGCGTCTCACCTGAGTGATAAAGAGCACAGATATTTTGATTGTCCCGTTTGCAAAAACACCCTGCGTGTTCCGGCGGACAGGGGTAAAATAGAAATAACCTGTCCGCATTGCGGCAAAAAATTTAAGCGCAGAACCTGAAAGGAGAGGCAAAATGAAAAAGACAGTTCTTATTACAGGCGGCGCAGGCTTTATCGGCTCAAATTATGTATATTACACTCTTGAAAAGCATCCCGATTACCGGGTTGTATGTATTGACAAGCTGACCTATGCGGGTAATCTCGAAAACCTTGAACAGGCGATGAAAAATGATAATTTCCGCTTTGTTAAGGGTGATATTACCGACAGGGAATGCGTTGACAGGCTTTTCGCGGAAGAGAAATTTGACGCGGTTATTAATTTCGCCGCTGAAAGTCATGTGGATCGCTCCATAGAAAATCCGCAGGTCTTTCTTATGACCAATGTTGTCGGAACCTCTGTGCTGCTTGATGCGTGCCGCAGATACGGCACGGCAAGATACCATCAGGTTTCGACGGATGAGGTTTACGGTGACCTGCCCCTTGACAGACCCGACCTGTTTTTTACCGAGGATACGCCTGTTCACACCTCGTCACCGTATTCCGCTTCAAAAGCGTCTGCCGATTTGCTTTGCCTTGCTTATTATCGCACCTTCGGTACACCCGTAACCGTTTCAAGATGCTCCAACAATTACGGACCTTACCATTTTCCGGAAAAGCTTATTCCGCTTATGATTGCAAACGCGCTTAACGACAAGCCGCTTCCCGTATACGGCAACGGGCTGAATGTGCGTGACTGGCTTTATGTGAAAGACCATTGCAAGGCAATTGATATGATTGTTGAGCACGGCAAAATCGGTGAGGTATACAATGTGGGCGGTCACAATGAAAGAACGAACATTGATGTTGTAAAAACCGTTCTCCGTCTGCTTGAAAAGCCCGAAAGCCTTATCACTTATGTAACCGACAGACCGGGGCATGACCGCCGTTATGCCATTGACCCGACAAAAATTAAAAACGAGCTCGGCTGGTATCCCGAAACGGGATTTGACGACGGTATGAAGAAAACCGTTGCGTGGTATCTTGAAAACCGCGGCTGGTGGGAACGCATAATCAGCGGTCAGTATCAGGAATATTATGAGAGAATGTATGCGAACAGATAACGCTTAAAGGTCGTCCGCGTCCTGCACCGGCTGTTCTTTGTCCTCGGGTACGCCCGTGTATGAGCCGAGAACATCCGTTTTATCCTTCTTTCCGTATTCCTTTGCTATTTTCACCGAAAGCTTATCGCTGTTTTCTTTTATTTTATTTCTTTTCATGCAAACAACTCCTTCCTTTTGATTATTATATCCCTTTCCGTCTGTCTTTTGCCGGACGGAAAAATTTTTATTTATTGCAACAAAATGGACTTTTTATTACTCTTTATAACTGAACGGATGTGATGATTTTATGAGCTCAGAAAAAAACAGCACCGTGAATATTGACATCGGTGCGCTCGTCAAAAGGTCGCAGCTCGGTGACGCAGAGTCCTTCGGCACACTTTATGAGCTGTATGCGGATGATATGTACCGTTATGCACTGTGGTATATCGGAAATGAAACACTTGCAGAGGAGGCTGTGTCGGAGGCGGTGTGCAACGCCTTTGCAGCAATAAGAACAGTCAAAAAAGCACAGGCGTTCAGAGGCTGGCTTTTCAGAATACTTTCCAACTGCTGCAAAAAATATCTGACTGAAAAAATAAACGCGAGAAGTGTTGAGCCATTGCCGGAAAATGATGAAATTGAGCTTGAAGGTGACATGAGCAGTCGCTCGGAGCTTTGGCTGATGATACGCCGGCTTGACGAGGTTCAGCGCAGTATATTGCTTTTAAGCGTTATCGGTGGATATACGAGCGGCGAAATCGGTGAAATGCTGCACATGAAGCCCTCTACGGTTCGTTCTGACCTTGCGAGAACACTGCACAGGCTGAAAAGTGAAATTTCCGAATAAAGAAAGGAGAATTACCGTGAATGACTTTGAAAAAATAAAAAATACAATTGAAAGCGAAACAGCAAAAAGACCAGCATCTCTTTCAAAAGAAAACATATGCGATATGCTGGGCGAAAAAAATATAATGCCCGTCCCCGTAAAAAAACGCGTCAACACAAAGAAAATCGTTTCACTTGCTGCCGCGCTTATTGTTACCGTTTCTGCCGTGGCGGCTGTATATTTTAATTCCGACACAAAAGCACCTGCCGTTGAAAATACCGACGAACAGCAAAGTACATCCGCCGAAACTACTGCCGCAACCACCGCTGCACCGAAAGCTGAAAGCGATGAATATAAGGAAATAGAAAACTATTTTCTCTCCCTGCATGACAGAATCAAGCTTTACACCGCAAAAGAGTCTTATAATTACGGCTATGCCGTTCCCGAACAGGCTGTAACTGTCAAAGCGGCTTTATCTGCGGATAATGAAGACGCTGCCCCCGCAGTTAAAAACAAGGGGATAGATACTGTAAATGAAGCGCAGCAGGAGACCGCCGACAGCCTTGACGGCAGCTACGGCAAAACAAACACGCAGGTTGAGGGCGTTGACGAGGCTGATATTATCAAAAACGATGGGCGGTATATTTACAGCAAAACAGACCGCTGTACCGTCAGCATTACAGATACGGCGAATATGTCTCTTGCATCAAATATTGAA